>CAZIEE010000035.1:0-12018 GCA_964538135.1 uncultured Methanosarcinales archaeon | reverse complement strand
AGGGATTGAATCCCTATAAAGAATTAAGAGCTATCCTCTAGAGCTTAATACATACCTCTAGAGCTTAATACATACGATTGCGTATTCCTTTTTCGATTGATTCCCTTTTCTCGAATTTCGCTTCCATCTCTCTAAATTCCTTACTGTGGTGCATTTTTCTTGAATTCGTGCTTTTGAATTTTAACTTTTTGTGAAGCATTTCATGATACATTACATAATCTAAAAATTCCTGTTTAGAACTCCTGAGAGTATTGCTTATTGTTATTGTATCAGAACAATATTCGTAAGAGCCTAATCTGTTTCTTGAATCATTCCACCTTAGATTTGGTTTATCAAGCATACCATTAAAATAAATCTCATTAACTCTATTGAATGACTGTTCCAGAATTTCATCTTTCTCTGTTTTAGGTATAGCCAAGTGTAAATTTTTTATAAAAAGATTATAAAGATCAATATTAATTGTTGTTTTTTGGTTTTTTTTATTCTTAAGAATTCGTATAAATAATTCCTGAATTAATCCAATTTGGATTTCTTTGCTTATACTCTTCCATTCTTTGCTTAGATTAAAAGTCAGATTATTATTATGTAATTTCACATTTGCATTATAATGCTTAAACTTTTTGGAATATTTTAGAGAAATAGAATATTTCAGTTCTTTTTCAGGATATATTTGCTGGAATGCTTCTTTTATCAGGTCTGACATACGAAGATTGTTATAAGCAAACATTAATAAAACCTTGGTTTGTGTGGTAATCGTTTAACTAACTTTATTTTGCGTTTGCCTTTCCTTTCTGTTCTATAATGCATGGCAAAGCAAAAACATAAGAGGAACTTTTTTGAATTCTTGTTATGAATACTCTGGAGAGCATTTTTTACTCTTTCAATCTTTCTTGATAGAACTTTTTTTATTAAATTTTTTCTTAATTATTTTGCCAATTTTACCAATAATACCTACACCCAAAAATAAGCTTCCTACAGTTATTATAAATGGTGTATAAGTCCTGAATAATAATAGCCAAATTAAACTTATAATCACCTTTGGATCATATAATTTTACAGCTCCAGCTCCAAACATGCTCTCCATTAAAGGGGTAGTATCTATGACTGCAAGCTTGTCGTAAGCAATTATTGCAAGATAAGGGAGCATTATCGCAATTCCAATTTGGAGTGAAAGTCCAATTAAAGTTGTAACAAATAATTTTGAATCAGGAATCAGCAAATATAATATTATTAATAGAATTATCAAAATTATAAAATAAATAAATCGATTATTGTTCAGGTACTCCATTGCTTGCATATATTTTCCTAAAGATCCAGATCCTTTATTTGATATTTGGTTAGGAATCACACCATCAATAAAACCAAAGAAGAATCCTTTGTCATTTATCTTTCCAGCTTTGTAATCTTTGCATAAATCACTTACCTTACTAAGATTCAAAAATGAATCAGTAGAACATGTTTCTGTAAGTTTTCCAATAACCTTCTCCTGTACTTCCGGAGAAGCATAAGTAAAAACATCCTCAAAAACAACCTTTAATAAATCTGGAACGTCAAAAAAAATGCTGGAAAAAACAAAAGTTAAAACAACAAATACTATCAGCTTTTTTATTATTGAAATTAAAAAATTTTTTAGTTTCATTTATTTTTATTTAATTATGATGCAAAAATATAAAAACTACTTCAAGTCAATACCCCTTCCCGAATATAGCAACAGAATTTGATGGTTGTCCGCAATGAATACAGGAACCACTTATGACTTTCTGCTCAAATGGAATGCATCTACAAGTTACCCCTCCTGCTTTTTCTTTTATTAGATCTTCACATTGAATCTTGCCACAAAAAAATGCCTTTGGCATCTTCTTAGAGGTTATAACATTAAGAAAATCATTAAAGCTATGTACCTCTACTATGTTTTCATTTAGATGCTCTCTTGATTTTTTGAACAAATTCTCTTGTATTTCATTTAATGTCTGCTCAACCTTTTTTTCCAAGTCCTTTATTTTTACAGCAAGTTTCTGATTGTTATCCCTTCTGACTAAAACTACTTCTGAGGCTTCTAAATCCTTAGGTCCAATTTCTATTCTTAATGGAATCCCTTTTAGCTCCCATTCATTGAACTTCCATCCTGGAGTATATGTATCTCTTTCATCAATTTTAACATTGTAATTACTTGCTTTCAGTTTTTTTACTATTTCCTTTGCTTTTTGTATAACTGCATCTTTACTTTCTTTAAACATAATTGGAATAACTACAATTTGTGTTGGGGCTATCCTTGGAGGCAATATTATTCCTTTATTATCCCCATGAACCATTATAATAGCACCTATTGTCCTGGTGCTCATTCCCCAAGAGGTTTGCCAGGCGTATTTTTCCTTTTCATCACTATCAACAAATTTTATATTGAAAACTTTTGAAAAATTTTGACCAAGCATATGGGAAGTTGCCATTTGTAATGCCTTACCATCAGGCATGAATGCCTCGATTGTTGTTGTGTAAACTGCTCCAGCAAATTTTTCCTTCTCGGTTTTTTTACCTGCAATAACTGCAATTGCCATAAAATTTTCAATCAGATCAACATACTCGAATAATTGCTGCATTACCTCTTTTTGAGAATCTTCTTCTGTTGCATGGACTGTATGACCTTCCTGCCATAGAAACTCTCTCGTTCTTAAAAATGGTTTAGGATGTTTGAATTCCCATCTGACTACCGAATTCCATTGATTAAGCAATAATGGCAAATCCCTCCAGGACCTAATCCATTTTGCATAACTTTCATACATAATAGTTTCTGACGTAGGCCTTATTGCCAGTTTTTCATCTAAATCTGAGTCCCCAGCCTTTGTGACCCATGCAACTTCTGGAGAAAAACCTTCTATGTGCTCAGCCTCTTTTCTTAAAAGACTCTCTGGTATAAACATTGGAAAATAACAGTTTTTATGTCCAGAACTCTTTATCTTGCTGTCAAAGATATCCCGTATTTGTTCCCACAAAGCATAAGATACTGGTTTGAATACTATACATCCTGATACAGAACTATAATCCATCAGATCTGCCTTTAAAACAATTTGATTGTACCACTCATTAAAGTCTTCGGATTTGCTTACAGTCAATCCAAGCTCCTCTTCTTTTTTAGATGATTCAGAAATATTTTGTACCATTTAAACAAAAAATTTAAGTATGTATATAAAGATTTCTTGAATAATGGAAAAATTGATATCAGAATATAAAAATAGAAAAAACAAAATAAAAGAAAGACTTAACCAATTTAGAGAATTCTTTGATAAACCTTATTCATGGTTTTATTGTGATGGAGACTTAAGATTAATACCAGTTAATACAAATGAAGATACCAGATTGTTTGAAGAGCTGTGTTTTTGTATATTTACAGCAAATGCAAGTGCTGAGATGGCAGCCAAGGCAGTAGATGCCATAAGAAAAATTATTATGAATGGAACTGCATTAGAGATGACAAAAAGGATCGAAGGGGTATATCGATTTAAAAACATAAGGCCAGCCTATATTATTCACACAAGGGAATACCTTAAGAACACAATAGGTTTTGAACTAAAAGATAAAATAAAATCATTTAAGGATAATAATGAGCTTAGAGATTATTTTGCGTCAACCAGGGATATTAAAGGGTTGGGTTTTAAGGAGGCATCACATTTCTTAAGGAATATTGGATTTAAGGGCTATGCAATTTTAGACAAACATATAATCAATTCTCTTTATGAATTCAAGATTACAAAAAACAACTTAAAGCCGCGAAATAAGAAGGAATATCTTGAAATCGAGGATAAATTCAAGGATTTCTCAAAAGATATAGGTATTGACATGGACGAGTTGGATTTATTATTATGGAGTATTAAGAATGGAAAGGTTTTGAAATAAAGAAGTATGTGCATAACATCATAAGGTCAAAATTCAATCAGGCTTAATGCCTAAATTAACATGAAAGGGTTGGTTATAACATACAAGGGTATTGAGGAAACTGCAGCAATTGAAATTAAAGAATTAATTAAAGCACACTGCATAATTGAAGAGGGTTGTATCATATTTGATTTCAAGAAATTAAGTGAATTATTTTTGTTATACTTCAAATCCCAATCAGCTGATAGGATAATGCTATTATCTGGCAGTTTTCAATTTGAAGAGCGTAAAGATCTGTTTAATAAGCTTGGAATATTCATAAATAAGGATATAAGTAAAAATAGGTTTTTTCAAATCCCTATGAATTTCAAAGTGGAGTGTATTAGAATAGGAAAGCATGATTTTAAAAGTTTTGGAGTAGAAGATAAATCAAGGGAGTTTATCGCACAAAATACAACACATAATATAACACAAAAAACTTACTCCGATATTCCTGATAATACCACTGATATTGTCTACTTGATTTATATCATAGAAAATAAATGTTATATTGGAATTGATTTTGTAGGATTTGATTTGTACAAAAGGAAATATAAAGTATTTGCTCATCCTGATTCATTAAGAGCAACTATTGCATATACCCTTGTAAGGGAAAGTGGATTTAGGAAAAATGATATTATGGTTGATCCATTTTTAAGAGATGGTGTTCTAGCAATAGAAGCTGCAATATACTCATTTAGGTACTCCTTTAGATTGGTAAAGACTCCAAAAATACATTGTTTTACAAAGTCTATCAAGTGGTTAGAAAACTCAAAAAAAAATGCTACATATGCTGGTGTTGAAAGCATGATAAATTTTAACAAAATAGAGATAGATAGGATGGAGCTAAAATTTGATGAAGAAAGTGTAGATAGGATAATAACTTACCCTCTTATATCAAAGAGATTGCCATTAGAAGATATTTACAATGAATTTTTCTATCAGAGTTTTCATATTCTAAAGAAGAGAGGTACTCTTGCTTTAATATGCAGTAATGCTGATATCTTAAAGAAGTATTCTTCAAGGCATAATTTTGTTCTAACAAAGCAAAAATATATCACAATTGGAAGCAGGTTGTTGAATATATTGGTATTTAAAAAAAATGCCAATTTATGAGGCTCTTTTAGCCGAATTCGGCACTACCCGAACGAAAGTGAGAGGGTTTCTATGGGGCTAGTCGATAGTTAAGTTTATATATCCTTGACATATTTATTATTATAAGGGATATGAAAAATAAAAAAGAGTCTTTAATTCATTTATTTTCATATAGTTGGATTAGTTGGTTTGTATTACCGATAATTCTCCTATTCATTTTTGTTTTGTTTAAATTCAACTTAGCTGTCACAATTCTAAATGATATTAGATTTTGGTATGCCTTTTTAATAAGTTTACTTTCCGCATTTGTAGTAATTATTCTTTCACCGATATTTGCTATTCCTACAGCATATTTTCTTACTTATAAAAAATTTAAATATCAAAATATTGTGGAATCAATCTTAATAGACATTCCACAAACATTCCCACCTGTAGCTGTTGGTGTTATCTATTTATTCGCATTTGGTTCTAATTCACCGATAAATCTTGCTTACACCTTCTTTGCTGTTATAATTGCAAAATTGTTTGTTTCCTCTCCTTTTACTCTAAGTTATACGCTCAGAAAATTCAGAGAGATTAAAGATTCAAAATTGGATTTGGTTGCCCGTTCATTAGGAGCTGATACAAAAAACCTTATTTTTAAGGTTCTAGTCCCAATAGCTAGAAAAGATATAATCGCGGGAATGACACTTTCATGGGCAAGGGCAATGGGAGAATTTGGCGGTTCACTTATTTTCGCAGGTGTCATAATGTATAAGACAGAAATTTTACCAACATACGCAAATCGTGTTGTTGGCACAGATCCATTCCTTGCATTAGCAGCGACAGCAGTACTAACAATATTCTCCATTCTTGCAATAGTTTTTATTCGTTCATTATTAGAAAAGAAGGTGGAATAAGAGATGGCAACACTAAAAATAAGAAACCTTACAAAATCTTATAATGGAAGAAAAATTTTAGAAAATCTAAATCTAAAATTAAAACATAACGAAATAGTTGTTATTAGTGGGAAGTCTGGTTCTGGAAAAACTACATTGTTGCTAAGTATTTTAGGTTTTATAGAACCAGATGGCGGAGAAATTTTGTTGGACAGTACAGATATTAGTTCTATTCCGATTGAAGATAGACAACTTGCATATGTTCCTCAAGACTATGGATTATTCCCCCACCTTACTGTAAAAGAAAATATAGCTTTTGGGTTAGATATAATAAAAATAAAATCAGAAGAACAAAAACAAAAAGTACGAGAATTACTCAAAGTTGTAGAACTTCCCTATATGTTCTCTGAACGCAGTGTAGAAGAACTTTCAGGAGGAGAAAAACAAAAGGTTGCTTTGGCCCGTGCATTGGCAATAAAACCTAAAATTTTTTTATTTGACGAACCACTTTCTGCCATAGATATTCAAACTAAAATTTTAGTTGGAAAACAACTCCGTTCAATAATTAAAAAACTATCAATTCCGGCAATTATTATCAGTCACGATCTTCGTGATGCAAGCATTATTGGAGATACAATAAAAATATTGAAAAATGGCAGGCTTAAAAAACTTGGCAGGCTTAAAAAACTAAAAAATTAATTATTATTCAAAAGAACCCAAAAGAAATGAAGAATAAACTAAAGGAACCTAAAGCAAATAAAAACAAAATACTTGTAACCAGTGCATTACCTTATGCAAACGGGAGTCTGCACCTTGGGCACTTAGTAGAATATATTCAAACAGACATTTTTGTAAGATTTCTAAGGCTTATTGGAGAAGATGTACTCTATATTTGTGGTGATGATGCACACGGAGCTCCTATTGATATAAAAGCCAAAGAGTTAGGAGTTACTCCAGAACAACTTGTTGCAGATTTTTACAAAAAACATGTAAGAGATATGAAAGATTTTTTAATAAGCTTTGACAATTACTACACAACAAACAGCAGTGAGAATAAATACTATAGTGATTTGATTTTCGGGATATTAAAAGAAAAAAAACTGATCTATACCAAAGATATAGAAGTTATCTACTGCGAGACCTGTAAAAGAACCCTGCCAGACAGGTATGTTAAAGGAAAATGTCCAAAGTGTAATTCCCTTGATCAGTATGGGGATGTCTGTGAATCTTGTAATGCTACATACAAAACAACTGAATTGACTGAACCTTATTGTTTAATATGCAAAAATAATCCAATAAGGAAAATCTCAAAGCATTATTTCTTTAGATTAAGCGAATTTTCCAAAAAACTTGATTCATGGCTTAAGAAAAATGAAAATCTGCAACCAGAAATAAAGAATTTTGTATCTAACTGGTTACCTCAATTGGAGGATTGGAACATAAGCAGAGATGGCCCTTATTTTGGCTTTAAGATTCCTGAAGAAGAAAATAAATACTATTATGTATGGCTTGATGCACCTATTGGATATATAGCAATAACAGAAAATTATTGCAAAAAGCATGCTCTAAAAGTAGAAGAATTTTGGAAAAATAAAGAAACAAAGATATATCATTTCATAGGTAAGGACATTACCTATTTTCACTTTCTATTTTGGCCTGCATTGTTGATGGCATCTGATTTTGAACTTCCTTATGAGATTGTTGTGCATGGATTCTTAACAATTAACGGACAAAAGATGAGCAAAAGCAGAGGAACATTTCTTACTGCAGGGGACTTTTCACAAAAATACATACCAGAATACCTTAGATTCTATTATGCAGGTTTGCTAAGCAGAAGATTATCTGATATAGATTTGAATTTTAAAGATTTTGAAAAAAAAATAGATAATGAATTGGCATCTAACATAGGCAATTTCTGCCATAGGCTCCTTTATTTCTTAAATAAGCATTTTGAAGGAGAATTTAATGACATAGCTGATAATCCAGAATTAGTAAATGAAGTAACTGAGAAATTAAATGCTATCAGAAAAAGTTATAATGATTTAAATTTTAGTGAGGTTGTTAAAGATATTCTACATATTTCATCAATTGGGAATAAATACTTCCAGTGTAAAGAACCATGGAATTTAATTAACAAAAACAGAGAAGAAACTCAGAAAATCCTGGGATTATGTGTGAACATAGCCATGAACCTAAGTATAGTTATTCAACCAATACTCCCAAATTTTTCATTAAATTTGCAAGAGCAACTAAATAAAAAAGATCTTAAATGGGGAGATGTGAATTTCAATCTAAAAAATCATAAGGTGAATAAGGAAAAAATATTAATCACAAAGATAGATGATAACCGTAAAATAGGAGATAACAGGAAAAGAACAGATCAGAAGATAGAAAATGAGAATAAAGCGCAAGAATCCCAGATAAATCTTAAGGTAGCAAAAATACTGGATGTTAAAGATCATCCAAATGCAGATAAGCTTTTTGTAGTTGATATAGACTTAGGTGATGAAAAGCGCCAAATTGTTGCAGGGTTAAAAAACCATTATACAAAAGAGCAACTAAAGAACAAAAATATAGTTGTATTAACAAATTTAAAATATGCCAAACTAAGGGGCATAGAAAGCCAAGGCATGTTATTAGCAGGAGATGATGGAAATAGTGTTGGAGTATTAACTGTGGATAAAAGCAACCCAGGGGATAAAGTATATCTTGAAGATACTACTAAAAGTAATACTAAACATAATAATAAACATAATAATAAACATAATAATAAACCCAACCATGTAGAGACTTCCAAAGAGATTACATTTGATGAATTTTTGAAACTTAACATTATAGTTAAAAATGGCAAAGTTTATTTTGAAGATAAAGAGTTAAGAACTAAGATAGAACATGTAAGGGCTGAAAAGGTAATGGATGGGGCTAAGGTAAGGTGATTTTAGAGACGGAAATGGAAGGGTTGGAAGGATTCTACTAAATAATATCCAATAGACTTTCTAATGAACATGCGGGGAGCAGGATTCGGACCTGCGTAGGCACTAAGCCAATAGATGGCTCATAAATACTTGAGTTTGGATTTTTAGCATCATAATATGCCAAAAACTATCCCGTATAGCCAAGCTTTCGCTTATTGGCCACTCCGGCATCCCCGCATAAATAAAAAAATCCTAAATTCTAATATCGAAATCCGAAACAATATCTAAATCCCAACTTCCAATAAAAAACTCGTTTGGATTTTTGTTATTGTATATGTTTATTGTATACGCATAGGCACTACTAATTCTTGTATTGCCAATTTTCCAGTTAAACTTCTTAACATATGTGAAGTAATTTCCAGATCATAAAATTCTTTTAGTGGCAGTCTTTGTTTCACCCCTACTATTAAAGGGTATGTTCCAAATTGCCTGCAAAAGGTGGTGTTACCATCATATACTTCGGCATAACAATTTTTAAATATGGTTCCTGTGGGAGCAACCCTTTTAAGCATTGGCCAATCTATGTTTTGTCTTATTTCGTTTCTCCACTTCCAATACATTTTTTTATTCTTTTTTAGGAATCTATCTTTACCTTCATTAAAGAGGGAGGTACCTTCAAAAATTGCAACTTGCCTTATGTTTATTCTTCTAAGCATCAAGCCATCATTGTAAATCTTTTTAAGCCATTTCATATTTTCTTCATGGGTTTTTTTGCTCTCTCCCCTTAAGCCAAAGATTAAATTAATCCCAGGTAAAAATGCTGGCAGTCCAGTTTCACCTTTTTGTGCGCCATACTTATTAAGTATTTTAATTGCCTCATAAGCAATGTTTGGTGATGTATTTAGAGTATTCTGCTTGACTACCTCAATATCAAAGCTCTCAACACCAAATGCAGCAATATTACCTGAAGTACAATAATTAACAATTGCCTTTGTTATTTCACAGTTTTTATCAAGTACTACCTTAACAGGGTTTACATTATCAATATGTAAGAGCTTGATATCAGGGCAATTCTTCCATATCTCTTTTAATAGCTCTATTGAGTAGGGTACAGTATAAAAGCATGTTTGTTTTCCCAGTCTAAAAAATCTGCTTCCCAGTCTATAAAACTCAATGATCTCTTTTAAAACATCTTCTTTTTCCCGGAACTCAACCCTGTTCTTTATTGGCTCTGTGCAGAAACTGCATTTGCCAATGTCACAGCCATGGCCTGTTTCTATCTCTATAATTCTATGATCTGGAATTTGTTTTATTATTTGAGCTCCTTTAATGGAATAATCCTTAACATCGCTGTATTTAAAATTAAATAAGGAGTAATCAATTTTATCGAAAATACTTAAATCAGCTTTCTCAAAAAATTTACCTCCAAATGATTGGGTACCAAAAACAGCAGGCCCTGTAAGTATTTTTTTACATTTCAACTGTGTAATCAGTGGTATAACTTCATTTAATGTTCCAGGAATTGCAGAAAGGTATTTTCCAGGAACATGAACTCCGAGCACAACAATTAATGTACTTGTTTGGAGTAATATCTCCTCGATATTTTTATAATTTATTGTTAGATTATAAGTAAAACTATCTGTTTTTTGAAGTATCCTGTTTTTATGACTTGGATTTTTTGCATTTTTTTTGTTTTTATTCCACAATCTTAAATCATCAATGGTCAGGTAGGATACATCTCCATTAAAGTTGCTGGTTATATAGCCAGTTATGTACCTTGGGTAAGTTCCAAGATAAGGAGGAACACCCAAACCTGCTGCTTCATCAGTGTAGCAATCCAATATTGTGTATTTTTCAGATACTATTTTTACATACCCCAGTTTGTTGAATTTTAACCATTAAATAAATATATAAGTATTGTATATAAAACTTCCTTCAGAAGGCTAATAATTACTGCAAAATTGAAGTTTAGAGAATATGAAACTGATTTATTCAAACATTAAAAATGGAGAAATAAGATTACTTACTCAAAATCTTGATGATCTGTGGTATCTAAGCAATATTATAGAACATGGAGATTTAGTTAAAGGCAAGACTATGAGAAAAGTAAATGTCCATTCAGATGAAGAAAGAGCAAAAGAATCCAAAAGAATATCAGTATTTATCAAGATAGAAGTTGAAAAAATCGAATTCAGCAAATACTCTAATGTATTAAGAATTTCTGGGATTATCAGAGGTGCACCAGAGGATATAGCTTTAGGAGATCATCACACCTTTAATGTTGACGACAATACCACAATCACCTTAATAAAGGAGAAGTGGATTAAGTACCAACTTGATAAGCTCAAAGAAGCTTGTGCAGAGCCTACTTATTTGCTTTTATGCGTACACGATAGAGAAGAGGCATATTTCTCATTGTTTAAAAAATATGGTTATGAAATACTTGCCCACATTACTGAAGATGTGAAAAAAAAGAGGGAAGAAAATAATGTAAAAAAAGGGAATATTTATGCAACTATAATAAGTAAAATAAAAGAGTATGTTGAAAGATATAACCTAAATCAGGTAATCATAGCAAGCCCTGGATTCTGGAAAGAAGATTTAATTAAAGAATTAAAAGATGATAAATTAAAGCAAAAAATAATTCTTGCAACTTGTTCTTCTGTAACAAAAAATGGTATAGACGAGGTTATAAAAAGACCAGAAGTCAGGGAAGCTTTAAAGCATGAAAGGACAGCAAAAGAAATAAATGAGGTTGAAGAATTGTTTACTGAGATTGCAAAAAACAACCTTGGAGTTTATGGACTAGTTGAGACGTCAAATGCATCCCTGATTGGCGCTGTAAGAAAGCTCCTGATAACAGATGATTTCCTAAAAAAATCCAGGATTGAAGGCTTTTATGATAAATTAGATACTTTGATGAAGTCTGTTGATAAATCAAAAGGCAATGTTGAAATAATCAGCTCTGAACATGATTGGGGTAAGAGATTAGATGGCTTAGGTGGAATTGGAGCGATTTTGAGGTATAAGGTCAAATATTAAAGTGTAAACAAATAATGTATGTGCATAAAATCATAAGGTTAAAATTATAGTATGTATTAAGCTCTAGAGAATAGCTCTTAATTCTTTATAGGGATTCAATCCCTGCAATCTCCATGTTTGAAACACACTAAGCATTACCTGCATATTTCTTTTACCCTGTTCACTTCTTAGACAACCTA
>CAZIEE010000034.1:0-12216 GCA_964538135.1 uncultured Methanosarcinales archaeon | reverse complement strand
CATAGGAAATGATTTCAAAAATAAGGAAATCACTCATAAATCAGAAAGTGCCTAAGAAACCTCAACATAAAGATTTATTGTTTCGGCGTACTTATCATCAATACCTCCTATAGAGGTTGTAACATCTAAATTAAATACATAAGTTCCTGAAACAGCATTTTTTGGAACATCTATACCTATCCCTAGTTTGTGCTCCTCATTTTTTTTAATAAATACAGAATCCCTTTTTTTTATAATAAGGGCAGGGATGGTAGTGGATTTTAAAATTGGTGTGTTATCCTTTTTATAACCAATAGGATCAGGATCTGATGGTGGTTTAAATTCAATAGAAAACTTCTGACCTTTCGAGTCAAGTGGTGGATCTAGTATATTCAATATTCTGACTCCAAAAACACCCAGCTCTTTTTTCTTTATTTTTATTCTTTCATTTGGAACACAAACCCTGTCAGAACCTTGACAAGCAAGATCTGATATTCTATTGTCAAGTTCATCAAGTGATATTTTTGTTATATCTTGTGAGGATTTTGAAATATCGTTTATGAATTTAATACCAAATCCAAAAAGAACAATTGACATAATCAGGATTACCATGAAATTAATAGATAATTCTATTGCCTTTTTGGGCTTCATCCAAAAATTCGCTCCGCTCAGGTTAGCAGCTTCAAAGTCCTTGATGTTTAACTTGATAGCTGACATTCCCCGTAAGGGACATCCCCCTTGTCGGCCATATTCTTTATTTTTATTGGACTTTGACTTTATGCTGCTAACCCATTTTTTGGATGAAGCTGCCTTTTTGTGCTTCATTATCAATCACTTACCTCACTTCTTATTAAGAAGACCTTTTTTGTTGGAGAACTAAATGTGGATCTTACTGTTTCATCTGTATATAATTTTGTACCATCAGGCGCTTTGCCAGTTGCTACTTTTTTCACATAGCTGTAATCAATGCTGTATCTCAATGAGCCAGATTCTTCTAATTCTTTTGGCTTATAGCCCAAATTTGATGTTGCATCTATCAAAGCTTTTCCACCAATCTCATTTAGTGACAGGTTAATTATTTGCTCGCTAATTATTTGCTCTGTTCTTGCATTTTCTCCAGTAAATAACAAGTTTACCTTTGTTAACTGGATAGGCAAGACTAAGTCTTTACTTATATCATCCAAAGTTAATTTAAGTGAAACTGAGTCTTTGCCAACATCAAAAGGTTTTTTGTAATTAAAAATTATGCTGGCTTTGAAAAATCCTATGTTTAATTGGTCTAAAAAGTTTTGTTGTTCAGTGTTTTTTTCTTCTACACCTAAAATGCACTTATTCTCGGAATTACAATAATAATGAACATAAGTAGCATCTTCTAGTTTTGTGCGTGGCTTTACCTTGCCTTTTCCCTCACATTTTCCATAGTCTTTGGAACATGTACATTTGTTGCCAGTCTTTCCATCTTCTATATTCTCCTTAACACTATTCCCACAACAGTTTTTCTGTATGGTGTAGACACACTTTTTGTTTTCGCATTTTGATAAGGAACATGTTTTTGAAGCGCAGTTTGCATCAATTTTGCACTCAGCTTTGACACAACTGCTTACAACCAATAAGACAGTAATGATTAAAATAAACAGAAAGAATTTGCCCTTATTGATATACCAATTATTTTTCATTCTTTATAGCTATTCACATACCATACCATATAAATGCAATTGTCTATATTTCCAACTTATATATATAGTTTATGGAAAGTTTTATAACTCAGTATCAAGAATACCCACTGATTTAGCTGTGGGATGATAATATAAAAAATGGTGAACTTTTTTTTTCAAAGACCAATTGGATTGTTGGCTTTGTTGGCAGTTGTTATATTTATCATTCTTTATTTGATAAGGCCTAAAGTTCAGGAAAAAGTAGTACCCTCCCTAATGTTTATTCTAAAAGAACAAAAAAGTTCAAAGCAATTCTCTTTTTTTCAAAAGTTGATAACTAATCTGCTTTTTTTGATACAGCTATTAGCTATTTTGGGAATGTCTCTTGTTGTAGCATCTCCATTTATAAAATTAAAATATGATATAACTTTAGAGAATACTGTTATTATTATAGATGTAAGTGCATCAATGCATGCAACTCAAAATGGAATAAGCAGATTTGAAAGAGCAATTGATGAAGCTAAAAAAGTTTTAAGTGGGAGGAATACAATAATCTTAGCTGAGAACATACCACTTATTGTTTTGGAAAATGAAGAAAATGAGCTGGCATTGGAAGCTCTTTCAAAAATAAAGCCAAGGGGTACAACAACAAACTTGGGAGATGCTTTATTTTTAGCAAAGGATATACTTGGAGAGAATCCTGGAAGAATTATTGTTTTAAGTGATTTTCTGTCAACAGAAGGCCCTGATGTAGATGTTGTAAAGGCAGCAGTATTATCAGAAGACAAAATAGTTGACTTTGTTGATGTAGCAAATGAAGCTAAAAATATTGGGATTATACGTTTAGAAGTCACAAAGTATAATACAAAAGTTTACATAAAGAATTTTGATAATGAGAAAAAAGAGATTGTACTGAAGGTTACATCTGATGAAACCAATAAAATTATCTCAGAAATAAAAGCTGAAATTTCCCCTAATTCAATTGAAAGTTTTATTTTTGAAACTCCTGCTGGCATTTCAAGGGTTGAGCTTGTGCCAAAAGACGACCTTATTATTGATGACATTGCCTATATTGCCACTCCTGTTAAAATTAAAAATTCAGTACTCTTAATAACCAATGAAAAATCAAGCAATATTGAAAGAGCACTTGAGGCAGCGAAAGACATTCAGCTTGATGTTGTTAATCCTCCTGTTCTCACAATAAACACAAAAAGAAAAAAAATAGAGCCATACAAACATGATGTAGTAATTGTTTACAATATTAATAATTTAAATAAAAAAGAGGGAATTGTTCCAGGCACTTTTGAGAGTATTGAGGATTATGTTAATAAAGGAGGTAATCTTATCATAGCAGCCCAGGAAGATTCCAAAGAAATAGACATAAAGGGCTTAACTGTTGTAGAATTAAAAAACAAGGTAAACAAACCAACGAAGGTATGTGTCGAAACTGTCAATCAGGTAACAAAGTATTTTGAGAAGGAAAGATGTTTTACAACAACATCGTCTTACTTAAGTGCAGAGCCTAAAAAAGGAGCCATAATATTTGCATCTGCTAATGATAAAACACCATTAATAGTTTATGATGAAAAGAAAAAAGGAAAGGTTGTTTATTATGGAATTATTGATGCAAATAGTGATTTTAAAACCTTGCCTTCCTACCCAATATTTTGGAATTCTTTGATAAACTTTATGATTGGAACAGAAGATATAAAGAATTTTAATTTCAAAACAGGAAAGATTATTACATTAAATGAGCAAGAAGTGAAAACTCCATCATCATATTTGAAAACATCAAAGCTTTTAATGGATGAAGTTGGAGTTTATGGATTTAGCAATAAGAAAGTAGCTGTTAATCTGGTTGATGAAAAAGAATCGGATATAGCTTTGCCATCAAAATTAGAAAAACAAAAACATAGGGAGACTCTGCTTACAAGAGAGGTTAAAGAACATAACTTCAGCCTGGAAATACCAATTCTCCTATTGGTTTTTATATTGATGGCAAGTGAACTTATTTACCTGAAACTAAAGGGGCTAATATGAAATTGATACACGCATTATGGATACCAGAAGGCAATGAAACCAGTAATGACAAATTTGGATTATTTATATGGGCGGAAAAGATGAATACAAAACAAAAAATAAATGCAGAACAAAAATACCTATTGCAACATCCATTACAACATCCATTACAACACCCATTTATTGTTAAAGAAAAAGAATTAAGAAACGAGTTATCACAGCTAAACACAAATGAAACTAACAATAGTATTAAAAATTTTGAGTGGTATAAAGTTATCCTGCTTTTACCGACTGAAAACAATATACCACAGATGTCTCCAGAACTTGCTCGTTTTTGTAATAACAAATACGAACAACAAAATAATAACAATCAACAAGGGGTATACGAGCAGAACAGATACAAATTAAATAAATGGGAAGTTGAAGGGTTGATAATTCCAATAAATGATATCCCGAAATTTACTTTAAGCATTAGTAATGAAGAACAATCTCATGGAATAATAATAAGCAAGGATTTTGTTTTCTGGAGTCTTTGTCTTAAATTTTCTCTTGAACTTATTGCAAGACAAAGGTTTATCCCTTCAATTAAAAATAAAAATGAGTCTTACTATGGGAAATGGGTTCCTGTTTATGATAACCCAAAAGATCATCAAAAACTTCTAAGCTTAATCAAGTCAATACCTCCTGTATGCAGATGCATTGTTACATCAGAGACAAATGCCAATATTGCAAATGCTAATACATATGTTAATACATATGTTAATGATGGAAAACTTGTTGATAATTTTATTGCGTCATTAATTGATATTATATGCAGACAAGGAATAATCTCAAAACAAGGATATTTTAGGAATAAACTTTCTTCTGATACTCCCACTGAGAGGTGGATAGAAAGTCTATTCTTTGACAATCCAAAAATAAAGAGTGTAAAAGTAAAAGATTTAAGAGCTATTAAGAAGCTTAAACTGAAGTTGGAAGACTGGACAAATAAAAAGAAGATTACTAAATCCCAGTTCAGAACATGCTTCAGGCTTGAAATTTATGATCAGAAAGAAGAGAAGAAAATAAAAGATGGAATAAAAGATAAATGGAAATTGCATTTTTTCCTACAGGCAATTGACGATCCAAGCCTTTTAATTCCTTTTAGTGAGGTATGGGAACAAAGAAAAAAATCAACTATGTTTTTTAATAGAAAGCTAGATCATCCCCAGGAGCACGCTCTATCAGATTTAGGTTTTGCTGTAAATCTCTTTAAGCCTCTTGAAAAAAGTCTCAAGAAAAAAACTCCAGAGTATTGCGATTTAACAACAGAAGAAGTTTATTATTTTCTAAAAGAGGCTTCTATATTGCTTGAGGAGAGTGGCTTTGGAGTGCTCATACCTTCCTGGCTTCAAAGTGCAAACAAAAAGATAGGTGTTGTATTAAATGTAAATGAAACAAAATCTCAAATAAAATCTCTAAATTCATTTTTTGGTATGGACTCTGTTTTTGAATTTAACTGGAAAATGGCTTTAGGTGATAATTTGCTGACTAAAGGAGAGTTTAAGCAATTATCAGAAGCAAAAGTACCGTTGGTTAAGATTAGGGGACAATGGATAGAATTCAAAAAAGAAGATCTTGAAAAGACATTAAAATTGTGGAAGTCAAGAAAACAAATAACACTTTCAGGTTTATTGAGATTAAACGCTGTAAACTCAAGCAATGGATTTCCTGTAACTCAAATTAATTGCAGTGGAGAACTCAAAGAACTATTTAGCAATCTGTCGTCAAACGAGAAGATTAAAAAAATTCCCACACCAAAAAATTTCAATGGTGTTTTGAGGCCATACCAAGCTAAAGGTGTTTCTTGGCTTGAGTTCATGTTGAGATATGGTTTTGGTTCATGTCTTGCCGATGATATGGGGCTTGGAAAAACAATTCAGGTTATAGCGTATTTGTTGCATAAAAAAGCTAAAACTCCATATCTTTTGATATGTCCTACATCCATAGTGGGGAACTGGGATAGGGAAATTAAAAAATTTGCTCCAGAAATAAAAGTGATGATACATCATGGGAGTGGAAGATTAAAAGGCAAAGATTTTATTGTTAGTGCTAAAAATCATGATTTGGTTATATCTACTTATTCGCTTGCTAACAGAGATAGGTTCGGCATTACATCACTTAATTGGTCTCATGTCGTACTTGACGAAGCCCAAAATATAAAAAATCCTTGTGCAAAACAAACATTGAGTATAATCAAAATAAAAGCAGACAATAAGATAGCACTAACAGGCACCCCTGTAGAGAATAGGCTATCAGAGCTTTGGTCTATCCTGAATTTCTTAAATCCAGGATTTTTAGGCACATGGTCTGAGTTTCGAACAAATTTTGCAATACCTATTGAGAAATATCAGGATAAGGGTGCATCAGAAAGATTAAAAAATCTTGTTCGCCCTTTTATTTTAAGAAGACTAAAAACAGATAAAAAAATAATTAAAGACCTGCCTGAGAAAAAAGAGATAAAGGTTTATTGCAATCTAACTAAAGAGCAAGCTACACTTTATCAGGCTGTAGTTGATACAGCAATGATGGAAATTGAAAATTCAGAAGGTATTAAAAGAAAGGGAATAATACTAAGCACATTAACAAAACTCAAACAAGTATGCAATCATCCTGCACATTTCCTTAAGGACAAAAGTAGCATAAGCAATAGGTCGGGCAAACTTAACAGATTAAATGAGATGATTGATGAAGTATTTCAAAACAATGAAAAATGCCTGATTTTTACTCAATTTAAAGAGATGGGAGATCTACTGAAACAATACCTTCAGGAATATTCTAACAAAGAGATTTTGTTTATGCATGGGGGCGTTGATAGAAAAAGTCGTGAATTAATTATAAAGAGATTTCAAGAAGAGAAAGAACCAACTGCTTTTATTTTATCATTGAAAGCAGGTGGTTTAGGATTAAATCTAACTTCTGCAAACCACGTATTCCATTTCGACAGGTGGTGGAATCCTGCTGTGGAGAATCAGGCAACTGACAGGGCATTTAGGATAGGCCAGGAAAAGAATGTTTTTGTTTATAAATTTGTATGTGCAGGTACTGTTGAAGATAAAATTGATTCGATTATAGAAAAAAAGAAAACCCTTGCAGAATCAATTATTGGAACAGGTGAAAAATGGCTTACAGAACTGTCTACAGAAGAACTAAAGGATATTTTTGCATTAAGAATTGAAGAAATTGGTGATATTTAATGTATTGGGATAAATACTGGGATGATTATCCAAGAGTAAGGCCCCTTCCAAAGGCTCTTCCTGGAAGAGAGAAGAAAATTTATGGAGAAAAATGGTGGAGCCAAAGATGGTTGGTTATACTAGATGGATTTGGGTGGTCTAATCGTTTGCAAAGAGGCAAAGCCTATGCACGTGCAGGCATGGTTAAGAGTTTGAATATTTTAAAAGGATCAATCAATGCAAAGGTTAAGGGTTCACAACCATCTCCTTATCTAGTAAATATCGATTTTAAAGTTTTGTCTAAAAAAGAATGGAACAACATCATAGTTAAAATGTCGTCTCAGGCACTTTTTTCTTCTAAACTTCTTGCAGGAGAAATGCCACAAAATATTGAAGGAGCCTTTAAACTAACAAAAGTTTCTCTTTTCGCTTCAAAAAACGATATAAAAATGAAATGCTCCTGCCCTGACTTTGCTGTGCCATGTAAACATATTGCAGCTGTTTTTTATGTTATTGCAGATAATTTTGATAATGATCCCTTTGTTCTTTTTAAAATAAGAGGCATGGACAAAAAAGAGTTGCTAAAAAATTTAAAAAATAAGAGAATGGGTGGATTGCCATCACAGGAAGATGGTGCAGAAGGTATTGGGATAGGGAATATCAAGATAGGTTGTATGGAAAATGAAATTGGTCCTGATGTATCTGATGTACTACTTGAATCTGAATCTTGCATTAAAAATTTCTGGGATATTAGAGATGAGTTGGGAAATGATTTGAAGACAATGAATTTTTCAATTTCAAAGCCAGAAGTTTCATGTGTTGTATTAAAAAGATTGGGAAAACCTGCCTTTTGGGAAAGCAATATGGATTTTAATAAAGAAATGGAATTGGTTTATGATAGAATATCTTCAAAAGCGATTGAAATGGCATTTAATAAAGGAAAAAATATATCTAAATAAATTAGGCTTACCACAATGGCAATAATCCCAGACTATCCAAAAATTTACTGTATTTCAAAATATTGTATAAAGTATTATTATATTGTTATAGCCATAATCCCAATATTGTTGTTTTTATTCTGGTTGACAAATAAGACATTTCTAAGATTTAGCAGTAGATTTGAGCTGGAGAGTTATATTAAAGGTAAGAAAACAGATAGGAAGATAATATTTGTATTAAGAAGTTTTGCTTTTCTTTTTTTGTTAATTTCAATAGCCTCGCCATTTGTTCTTGAAAGCAAAACCATACAGGGAAATCCAAGTTTAACAATCCTTGTAGACAACTCAAGCTCGATGGCATTGTATGATACAAAAATAGCAGAAGATTTTCATAAAAAATTGAATGCATACATTCCAGTCAATATAAGAACAATTGCAAATGGACAGGTTTCTGCAATTGGAAATGGAATACTGAATAACATACAAGATAATGATAATGTGATGGTTATAACTGATGGCTCAAATAATGAGGGTAAGCTTCTTGGTGATATAATGCTTTTTGCTTCTAATATAAATTCATCTATAAGCACAATTTCCATGAATTCAATAAAAAGTGATGTTAGTGTTTCTATTGAAGGGCCTTCTGAATTAATTAAAGATACAGAAGGTGATTTTGTCGTTAAAGTTTCAGTTGTTTCAAAAGATGAAAAAGGGGTGCATTATATATTGCAGGTTAATTATGACGAGTCTGATATTGTATTGGAAGAACAGGGCAGTACTTCTAAATCTTTTTTGTTCTCAAGAAAATTTTCTGAAGGTGAATATCATAAAATTACAGCAAGGCTGCTTGATGTAGGAAGTGAGGACTACTTCAGGGATAATAATGTTTTCTATAAAAGTATAAAAGTTGTACCACGCCCAAATCTGCTTTATATTACAGAAAAAAATTCTCCATTGGCAAGGGAATTGGATAAGATATATGAACTTGATATTAAGGATGTCATACCATCTGATATCAGTAATTATATGGCTATAATTTTTAATGATATAAAGTCATCAAAAATAATCCCTCAGATAGATAAATTAAGTGACTATGTGTCTGATGGAAACGGGCTTTTGTTTTTAGGAGGAGAGAGTTCATTTGAACGGGGAGGTTATAAAGGCACAATACTTGAAACTTTATTGCCTGTGAAGATTGGAGCAGGAGAAGAACAAAACAAGAGCGATATAAATATTGTTATCGTTATTGACATATCAAGTGGTACAGAAAACTATATAGCTGTTGAAAAGGCATTGGCATTGAGTGTACTTGACAGCTTAAGTGATAAAAATAATGTTGGAGCAGTTGCTTTTGGATATAGTCCTTGTACTGCCTTTGAGATAGGCAAAGGTATAAAGCCTTTAAGAGAGGTCAAAGAGCAATTAAAAAAAAGCATTGCCAGCCTAAAGTTTGATGGGCAGTCATGCTTTAATATAGGGATAGAAGGTGGCTTTAATCTTTTAAGCAAAGCTGGTGGAAGCAAAAACATTATTTTTATAAGTGATGGCAAAACTACATACCAAAAATTGAGAGAAGACACCCTGAATGTGGTCAGGAATGTAAATGCAAAAGGAGTTAAGGTTTTTGTTGTTGGTGTTGGCACAGAAACAGATAGTTTGGAAATTGATAACAATCTGTTCTTAGGGAACATAGCTGCATTAGGTGAAGGCATTTATTATAAAGCAGATGCTTCTAACAAATTAAAGATTCAGTTTGGTGATAAAGACGAAACAAAAGGGGAAGAATACTATAATACACTTGTCCCTATTGACACAACTCATTTCATAACTTTGGGTATGGATGAGATGCATGCAACTATCTCTGGATACAATTATGGTGTTCCAAAACCAGCATCAAGAATACTGGTGAGTACAAATAAAAATATTCCAATATTGGTAGTATGGCGTTTTGGTCTTGGAAGGGTAGTAAGCATGGCAACTGATGATGGATTAAAATGGGCAGGAGATCTTCTAAATAAACAGAATTCAAAGTTACTGACAAAAAGCATAAATTGGGCCATAGGCGATCTTTCCAAGAAAAAAACTTTTGATGTCACAATCAAAGATGGAGTGGTTGGCAAATCAGTTTACATTAATGTGATATCAAAAGAACTCCCCAAATCAACAATTAATTTTTCAAAGATAGACACTAACACCTATTCCTCAAGTTTTATCCCTCAAACTGCTGATGTGGGTTATAAAGATATTTTAGGTAGTACATTTGCAGTAAATTATAATGACGAATATTTTAATTTAGGTGTCAATCAGGAGTTCATAACTTTAATAAACAAGACAAATGGAAAAGTATTTGATCCAGAAGACACAAAAAGTATTATAGAATTCGTCAAATCCAGATCAAAAAGAATAAAAATACAATCAATAGACTACAGATGGCCTTTTGCTATTTTGGCTTTAATCTTTTTTTTAGCTGAGATAGCAATAAGGAGGTATAGGGAAAATAGGCTTCATCCAAAAAAAGGGTTAACAGCATAAACAAAATGGCATTTATGAAAAGAGATGTAAATTTGGGTCTTTTTTTTTTGATAGTTGCAGCTGTGATACTGTTTAGTGGATTTACAGTTTACTACCAAACAACATTGAAGAATATCTCCAGTACCTATACAAAAAAAGTTAATGACTTGGAATTAATAACCAAGGACCTGGAAGTTAAAAGAGGCTTGCTAAGTGACACAAATGTACAACTTCAATTAAGAAAACAAAAAGAAGAAGATTTAAGTAAAAAGTATGTTGATATCAGGACTGAAAGAGACCAGTTTGAATCAGACAAGAAAAAACTTCAATCAGATTTAACCAGTAGTAAAGGAGAGTTAGCAGAGTCATTGTTAAAAGTAAGCAATTTACAAGACCAACTGACTGAAACGATAAATGCTTTACAAGAGACTAGGGTAAAACTGGTAAACTCAGAATCAACTGTTGCAAACTTAAAAAGCGAGATCAATCGTTTAGAGAGAAAGATTTCATGTTTAAAGCAAACTCAAGGGACATCCGAAAGTTGCTAATCAGAATTTGTTAAGTAAAAAATGAAGCAATTTCCAGATTTAATCAAAGAGCTTAATAGAACTTTAAATGAAATAATCCTATTTGAGAACTTAGTAAATACCACATTGATCTTTTTAATATTTTATCTTGCCTTATTGGTTTTTGATTTGAAACCATTATATGCAGTTATACCTGCTTTAATTTATCTTGTTGTTTATTCTTTTATCAGGCTTAGTTTTTCAAAGCCCGTTATGATAGAAAACAAATATTCCCCTTTAAAAGAAAAATTGAGAACTGCAACTGATAATATTGGATTAACCAACCCTGTTATTGAAGAGCTTGAGGAAGAAGTAGCAAGAGAGATGAAAAATGTTGGCTTATCAATGTTCATAAACCCAAAAATTTTATCTTATAAGCTATTAGTGGTTATCTTAATATCCTTTACTATAATCTTTACTGCTACCACAAATATGAAATTTTTAGAGTTTTCAAAATATAAAGTTCCAGATATATTTGATACAAAAAGTTTAAAGGGAGTAGGGAACCTGGTTGCAACAAAGCTCAATACAAGCGAAGATATTTATGGTAAGACAGATGTTGCAAAACTTGGAGATAAAGAGCTTAACATAAGGATAAAGCCAGTTGATTTTAAGGCTAATGTCAGAGAAGAGGGAGATTTGCAGACAAGAAAGTTTGAGATTACTTTCCCAAATGAGTTTGTTGTAAAGGAAACAACTGCATACGAGGAAAATATCCCTCAGGAACAGCAAGAGCTGGTTAAGAATTATTTTAAGAAGCTGGCTGAGTGAGGATATGAAAACCTCTCTTTATATTAATGCTGTTACTAAAATTCTTGAAGCTGAAAGATTAAGAGGGAATTTTAAGTAAAGTGATGGAAAGCGTATTAAAAATCTAAAACTCCTCAAAGTTTTCAAGTTTGCTCAAGTAACCCTTTTTCTTAATAAAAGAAAGTTGTGTTGGGCTATACTTATAGACTATGTCTCCTTTTTCATCACCACTATACTCCCATGGTTCAACAACTATGATATTACCTTCTCTTACCCATAAGGATCTGGTCAATCTTCCAGGTATTCTGCATACCCTGCTTTTACCATCTACACATCTAACGCGCATTCTTGATGCCCCAAGCCTTTGTTCTACAATACCAAAAGTTTGTCTTCCTCTTGGCAAATAAATTTTAGAAATCTCCTGCTGTATTTTTTCTTGTATTTCTTGTTCTTCTTTTTTCTTGCTCATTGATTATTTGGATTAAGAATCGATTTATATAATTTTCTATACTTTGTAATCGTTTAACGAACTGACTTGTTTTTTCTTGAATTATATTCTGTAGTAGCGAAATTATTATATAGT
>CAZIEE010000033.1:0-12452 GCA_964538135.1 uncultured Methanosarcinales archaeon | reverse complement strand
GTTTTTTATTGAGGAAGCAAAATCAAGAAATCGTTAGTAGCCTAATACATACTAAGTTAAGATAGATTTATATATAACCCCTAGTCTATAATTGAACTTATGATAATTATAACAAAGTTAGAGAACTTGATGGTTAAAATTGGATTTTCATTCTATAGGCTTTTCTCTAGTTTTAGATATTTATTTTATCATTTTAGATATTAAAAAATATAAAAAATCAGCCTATAATGGCAAATTTTTTAAAAATTTTAAATTTTAATTTTATGAGGTGAAATATATATGATAGTTGTAATGGAAAAAAATGCTTCAGAAAATCAAATAGAAAAAGTAATTAATAAAATAAAGAGAAGTGGACTGAAAACGCAATTATCGAAAGGAGAAACATATACAGTAGTGGGGATCATTGGAGATACAAGAAAAGTTTCAGCTTCACAGATAATCTCAATGAAAGGAGTGAAAAATTTAATTCCGATTATGGTTCCATTTAAGTTGGCAAGTAAGGACTTTCATCCAGCAAATACAATAATAGAGGTAGATAATGTTAAGATTGGTGGAAAAGAAATAATTGTAATTGCTGGGCCCTGTTCCATTGAAAGCAAAGAACAGATAATCAATATAGCAAAATCCATTAAAAATTCTGGAGCAAAAATATTAAGAGGAGGGGCATTTAAGCCAAGAACATCCCCTTATTCCTTCCAGGGCATGGGTATTGAAGGATTAAAATTATTAAGGATGGCTAAAGAAGAAACAGGTCTTTCAACAATTACTGAGGTTATGGACACAAGAAATGTTTCTTTAGTATCTAATTACGTCGATATATTACAGATTGGGGCAAGAAACATGCAGAATTATGAGTTATTGAAAGAGGTTGGGAAATCCAATCGACCTGTTTTGTTGAAGAGGGGACTCTCAGCAACGATACATGAATGGCTTTTAAGTGCAGAATATATTATGAAGAATGGAAATATAAATGTTATATTATGCGAACGTGGAATAAGAACATTTGAAACACAAACAAGGAATACTCTGGATTTGAGTGCTGTTCCAGTTGCTAAGGAATTAAGTCATCTGCCAGTATTTGTTGACCCAAGTCATGGAACTGGGAAGTCTAGTTTAGTTGCAACTATGAGTAAAGCTGCTGTAGCAGCAGGAGCAGATGGTTTATTAATAGAAACCCATACACATCCTGAGAAATCAGTTAGTGATGCAGATCAAACAATAAGTACAGCAAGTTTTGCAAAGTTAACAAAGGAGCTAAAGCCAATAGCAAATGCAATTGGAAGAGAATTGTAAATTTGATGGAAAGATGCTATGTTGACTTGAAAAAAGAGCATGATTATTCTTATGAAATATTGATAGAGGGTGGATTATTGAATAAGCTTCCTTTAGAGCTAAAGAGTAATCCAATAGCCAATAATTATGTCATTATAAGTGATACTAATGTTGGAAAACTTTATGGAAAACAGCTTTTGAAGGATTTCCAGACTAAAAATATAAAATCCAACTTAATTTTATTTCCAGCAGGAGAGGCTAGCAAGAATAGAAAAACAAAAGAAAGAATAGAAAACAGGATGATTAGTCTTGCTCTTAGAAGAGATACATGTATTATTGCACTTGGGGGAGGTGTTGTCGGAGATTTAGCTGGTTTTGTTGCAGCTACCTATATGAGGGGGATTTCTTACATTCACATTCCAACAACTTTGGTTGCCCAGGCAGATAGTTCAATTGGGGGAAAAGTTGCAGTTAACACAGAATACGCAAAAAATTCAATTGGGGCTTTCCACCAGCCAAAAAAAATCATAATAGATCCTAATTTGCTCAAGAGCCTGCCTAAAAATGAATTGATAAATGGGTTGGCAGAAGTAATAAAACATGCAGTAATCAAGGACAGGAATTTTTTCAACTTTATTGAGAAGAATATAAATTCAATTCTCTCTTATGATCTTAAGGTATTGAAAAAGATAATAAAAACAAGTTGTGAGATAAAAGCATCCATAGTATCTCAAGATGAAAAAGAAAAAGGCATAAGAAAATTTCTTAATTATGGACATACAATAGGTCATGCAATAGAATCTGCACTTGGATACAAGATCAGCCATGGCCAGGCAATCTCGATTGGAATGAGTTATGCTGCCAAGCTATCTGCAAAAATGGGTTATTTGCATGAAGGTTCTGTAATAAGGCAAAATAACTTATTGGAGTACATTGGACTTCCACATAGATTAAGCCATCACAAATTAAAGCCCAGGGATGTGCTAAAATTTATACAATATGATAAAAAAATTATCAATGCAAAAATAAACTTTATATTACTAAAATCACTTGGTGATGTATTTATTTCTGATGAAGTAACATTGGATGACATAAAATCGATTCTTGAAGAGAACTAACAAATGCTGGCAGCTGTCATAACCTCTACCTCATTTAGAAGGGCACTGGAAGATATCAAAATAGCAGAAACAGAGGATGCAGATTTAGTAGAATTAAGATTAGACTATATAAAAAATTTAAACATTGTTGAAAAAATAATTAAAAAATGCAAAACTCCAATAATATTAACAGATAGGCAAAAAAACTTCAATGAGCCTGGTTTTTTGGATTTTTTTAAAGAACTAAAGAATTCTGGAATTAGACATAATATCAAGTATTTGGATTTTGAGTATCCCATACTTGGTGAGGATATAAAAAAAATTACAGATATTATAGAATTGAAAAGATCCAAAAACAAAATAAATGTTATTATATCCTATCACAATTTTGAAGAAACTCCAGATAATATTACAGAAATCTACAATAATATAAAAAAATTAAATCCTGATTTAATTAAAATTGTAACTAATGCTGCTTCTGTTACAGACAATTTTAAGATTTTTGATTTAATAAAGGCTTCTAATAAAGAGGGAAGAAAGTTAATTGCATTCTGCATGGGTCCCTATGGACAATTTAGCAGGGTACTTAGCATTACAATGGGTTCACAAATAACATATTCATCAATAGCTCCTGACAAAGAGTCTGCACCATCTCAAATGACACTAAATGAGATGAATGATATTTATAGAATTAAAACTTTAAATAAGCATACAAGCATTTTTGGATTAATTGGAGATCCAATCGAGCATTCATGGTCTCATATCATCCATAATGCTGCATTCGATAGTTTAAATATGAACTCGGTGTATCTGAAATTTAGAGTCGATAAATTAAAAGAGTTTATAACATATTTCAGAAAACTTAATATAGCTGGCTTTAGTGTAACTATCCCACATAAGGTCGAGGTAATCAAGTATCTAGATTGGATAGATGATAAGTCCAGGGCAATAGGTGCTGTGAATACTATTGTAGTTAAAGAAAAAGAGAAAGATAAAGATAAAGAGCCTAAAAGAAAGTTAATCGGATACAATACAGATTGTGATGGGGCTATTAAGGCAATAAAATCAAAAACAGAAATAAAAGGCACCAATGTTGTTGTTCTTGGAGCAGGTGGGACTGCAAGAGCTTTAACATATGGACTAATGAAAGAAGGTGCCAATATCACAATTTTAAATAGAACAGTAAATAAAGCCAAATCAATTGCTGTTGATTTTGGTTGTGATTTTGGAACATTAAGTAAATCAAAAGATATTGATTATGACATATTGGTTAATACAACACCCATAGGTATGTTCCCATATATTAGTGATACACCAATCAAATCAGGTAAAATAAAAAAAAATACATTTGTTTTTGATGCAATATACAATCCATACAAAACCAGACTCATAATAGATGCTGAGAAAAGAGGGTGTACAACAATCCCTGGATTTGAAATGCTTATTAATGGTGCTGTTTTACAATTTAAATTATGGAGCAATAAAGATTGCCCAGAGGAATTGATCAGAAAAAAATTAGAAGAAATATTAGGATACAAAGATGTTACAAATAAAAACTAAAAAATTTATAGATGCTACAATTGAAGCTCCTGCCTCTAAGAGCTATACACAAAGGTCATTTATAGTAGCTGCCCTGGCTGATGGGAAATCAATCATACAAAATCCATTGTTTTGTGATGACACATCTTATATGATATCTGCATTAAAAAATTTTGGAGTTAACATATATAAAAAAGGGAAAGATGTTATTGTTCACGGTACAAATGGGGATATAAACAAAAAAAAGAGGGGCATATTTGTAGGAGATGCAGGAACATCCATGCGTTTTATTACAACTTTTGCAGCGCTTTGTAAAGGAGAATCAATAATAACTGGAACCAAAAGAATGCATGAGCGCCCAATTAAAGACTTACTGGAGGCTTTAAAGCAGTTAGGAATCAAAAGTGATAGTAATAATGGGTATCCTCCTGTAAGAATATATGGTGGAGAATATGGTGGAGAATTTAATGGGGGTAGCATTGACATAAAAGGAAATGTAAGCAGCCAGTACCTATCATCAATCTTAATGTGTGCACCTTATGCAAAAAATGATGTATCTATAACCATAAATGGGAATCTTAACTCTAAACCATATGTAGATATAACCTTGGATGTTATGAAACAATTTGGAGTAGTGGTTAAAAATATTGATTACAAAAAATTCATAGTTAAAAATATAAAAAAATATAATTCAAATACATATAGAATTGAAGGGGATTTGTCCAGTGCAAGTTATTTCTTTGCAGCTGCTGCTGTTACAAAAGGAAAAGTCAAAGTAACCAATATCAATCCAAAATCAAAACAAGGAGATTTGAAATTTGTAAGCCTGCTAAAAAATATGGGCTGCAATGTAATCAAAGGAAATGATTTTATTAAGATTGAAGCACCAGTAGATAGGAGCATCAAAAGCATAGAAGTTGATGCCAGTGATATGCCCGATACTGTTCCAACTTTAGCTGTAACCAGCTTATTTGCTGATTCAAAAACTACAATAAGTAACGTGTCCAATTTAAGGTTTAAGGAGAGTGATAGATTAAAGGCCATTGCCACTGAATTAAGGAAGATAGGTGCCAATGTTGAAGAAATACAAGATGGATTAATAATAAAGAGAAGAAGAATAAAAAAGGCTGTAATTGAAACTTATAACGATCATAGAATTGCAATGAGCTTTGCTGTAGCTGGATTAGTTATAAATGGGATCAAGATAAAAAACCCATCATGCGTTAAGAAATCATTTCCTGATTTTTGGGATAAGTTCAATCAGTTATACAATTAAGGCAATGAACATACAAAACAAATGAATATAGCACTTATTGGTTTTAGAGGAACAGGCAAAACAACTATAGCAAGATTGTTAGCAAAGGATATGGATAAAAGGCTTATTTCAACAGATGATGAGATAATAAAAAGAACAAATTTGAGCATAAGCAAATTTGTAAAAAAATATGGATGGAATGAATTTAGGAAAATTGAATCTGATGTAATCTCAAACATAATTGATTTTGATGAATGTATTATTGATACTGGAGGGGGGGTTGTGATGAAAGATGGTAATGTTTCCACATTAAAAAAAAGTTCCCTGGTTATATTATTAACTACTGATATTAAAACAATTACCAGTAGAATAAAAAAAGGCAGAGAAAGGCCTCCTTTAACAAAAGATAATATAATTAGCGAGATAAAAGAGGTCTTGAAAGAAAGGGAATCAATGTACAAAAATGCTGCTGATTACATAATCGACACATCAAATTTGTCTCCACAAGAGGTCAGTAATTTAATAATGCATTATGCACAGACTGAGTCGAATGAATGATGAAAAACTAGGCTTCATCCAAAAAAACCAATAAAATGTCAAACACATTTGGAACTTTGTTTAGGTTAACTACTTTTGGTGAAAGTCATGGAAGAGCAATAGGCACCGTAGTAGATGGATGTCCAGCTGGGTTAATCCTAAGCAATGATGATATTCAAAAAGAGCTTGATAAAAGGACACCTGGTCAAAGCGAAGTTGTAAGTCCAAGAAAAGAACCTGATAAAGTTGAAATTATCTCAGGTATTTTTGAAGGAAAAACAACAGGAGCTCCAATTTTAATGATTATACATAATAAAGATGTTGATTCTTCTAAATATGAAAAAATAAAAAACCTGATGAGACCAGGTCATGCAGATTTTACATATCAAGTTAAATATAATTTTAGGGATTATAGGGGTGGGGGAAGGAGTTCTGCCAGAGAGACTGCTGCCAGGGTTGCAGCAGGGGCCATTGCAAAGAAACTTTTGGACAGGAAAGGTATTAAGGTCATAGCATATGTGAAAGAAATCGGAGGGATAAAGGCAAAGGATAAAAAAATTGATTATGATGAGATATACAAAAACAATGTAAGATGCCCTGATAAATATGCTGCTAGGAAAATGGAAAAATATATTATAACTGTAAAAGAAGAAGGGGATTCAGTTGGGGGCATATGCGAAATTGTAGCATTAAACGTACCAACAGGACTTGGAAAACCAATCTATAATAAACTCGAATCTGATCTTGGTTCAGCTATTCTTGGGATTAATGCAGTTAAGGGTATTGAATTTGGCAAAGGCTTTGAGTTAGCAAGGATGCGAGGAAGTGATTCAAACGATGAATTTATCATAAAAAACAAGAAGATTGTTACAAAAACAAATAATCATGGTGGAATTTTAGGAGGAATATCGACTGGCATGCCTATTGTGATGAGGGCAGTTGTAAAGCCTGCATCAAGTATATTAAAAAAACAAAATACAGTGAATTATAAAACATTAAAGTATGAAACAATATCTGTAGAAGGAAGACATGATCCAGCAACCATTGTGAGGTTTCCACCAATTGCAGAGGCAATGACAGCAATTGTTTTAGTAGATCATATGATGTTAGCAGGAAGAATGAATCCAGATACTTTGATTAATTAAGATTTGATTAATTAAGAATTTTTTCAATGAAATCAAAAAGTGATAGAAAAAAGATAATTGTAGGAATAATAGGTGGAACAGGTAAAATTGGTCAGTTCTTTAAAAGGTTTTTCGAGCTTAATGAGTGTAAAGTATTAATCTCATCAAGGGGAAATAGATTAAGTCCAAAGAGGTGTGCTGAACTAAGTGATGTAGTTTTGATATCTGTACCAATATCTGTTACTCTAAAAGTTATCAAAGAGGTAGCCCCCTATATCCATAAAGATTCTTTATTAATCGATACAACATCAATTAAAAAAGAACCTGTTGATGCAATGGTTCGCTACTCAAAAAGCGAGGTTATAGGTATGCATCCTGTTTTTAGTCCTGATATCAAATCCTTGAAAAACAAGACAATAGTTTTATGTCCTGCAAGAACAAAGAAATGGTTAAAATGGTTAGTGAGATTATTCAAGAAAAATAAGGTAGAGATAAAAGTGACAACTCCAGATAAGCATGACGAAATGATGTCAATAATACAGGGACTCAACCATTTTGATACACTTAATATGATTTATACAATGAATAACCTGGGAGCAGATATCAAAGAACTTTTAGATTATGCGAGTCCAGGATTTAAATTAAAAATGAGAATTATGAAAACAATTTTGGATAATGATCCTGAATTATATGCAGATATGGAGATGATGAATGTAAAAAATGACAAGGTACTCAAATGCTATTTAGAATCAACTAAAAAATTTTATGGCATAGTTAAAGATAAGAATAAAAAGGAATTTTTCAGGTATTTTAGTGAGTGTTCAGAATTTTTTAAATGAAAATAGCAACCCTAGGTCCTGAAGGCACTTTTAGCCAAGAAGCTGTAATTAAGTACAATAATAAAGCCATTATATTATTAATGGATACTATAAGAAATGTTTTTGAATCGGTTTTAAATGAAAAAGCTGATTTTGGAATAGTTCCAATAGAAAATTCTATAGCTGGAACTGTAGGTCAAACCCAGGATTGTTTGTTTGAATATGGGCTTAAAATAAAAGCAGAAGAGATTATTCCAATAAGCCACAATCTTGTTTGTACAAAAAAAATCAAGGATATTAAAGATATAAAACTAATTTATCTACACCAACAAACTTATGAACAATGTGAATTATTTATTAAAAAAAACATACCTGATGCAGAAATAATATTAACATCAAGTAATGGAAAATCTGCTGAGATTGTTTCAAAATTAAAAATCAAGACAAAAAGGAAGGGGGATGAAAATGTTGTAGCAGCTATAATACCAAAAACTGCGGCTACAATCTATAAACTAAATATTTTAAGAAAGAATGTACAAGACAATAAATTTAATACAACGCGATTTTTTATTGTAGGAAGGGAAGAAAATAAACAAAGTGGGCATGATAGGACAGGCATAGCAATTTATCCTCGCATTGATAGACCTGGATTGCTTTATGATATATTAAGTGGTTTTGCAAAAATGAAAATAAATCTTACAAAGATAGAATCCAGGCCTTCAAAGGGTAGATTAGGAGAGTATATTTTTTATATAGATTTCGAAGGTCATAAATTAGAGAGGAATATTGCAGAGATATTGAAAAAATTGGAAGAAACAGCAGTTGTTAAAGTATTGGGGAGTTATCCAAGAAAATATTAAGATTAAGAAAATTTTTTATTTATTCTGAAAATGGATATAAAAGATATCAAAAAATTATTAGAAAGTTTAAATCCTACTGAAAGGGCAGTTTTAAAGGTTTTGGATAATTTCAATTCTCTTCAAGAAATTGTTAAAGTTACTAATTTAAAAGATGTTGAGGTAATGAGGTCTTTTCAATGGCTTCAAAATAAAAATATAATAAAAATAAAAGAAGAAAAAAAGGAAATTGTTTTTCTTGATCAAAACGGTGAAAAATACTTAAAGGAGGGTTTACCGGAGAGGATATTCCTTAATGCATTAGAAAAATCTACCCTTCTTAATGAGATTGAGAAGAAAACAGGATTAACAAAAGAAGAAGTAGGGGTCTCTCTCGGTATTTTAAAATCAAAAGCAGCAATAGAAGTAGTTAAAAATGAAGGAACTGGACAGATAATCATATCCATAAATGAAAGGGGGAAGCATCTGCTAAGGCATGGTTTTATAGAAGAACAATTCTTGAATAAGGAATTCCCTATTGAGATTTATTCGCTTAAAAAAGAAGAACAATTTGCTCTTGAAAATTTAAGGAAAAGAAAAAAAATAATCAAGGTTGATGTATTAAACGTAATAAGTACAGATCTTACGGATATTGGAAAAACCCTTTTGAAACAGAATATTGAATTATCTCTTATAGAAAGTGTAACACCAGCTTTAATAAAATCCAAGATATGGAAAGATAAAAAATTTAGAAGGTTTGATGTTAAGATTAATGTTCCAAAAATATTTTCTGGTAGAAAACATCACTATAGGAGATTTCTTGATGAAGTAAGGGATAAATTTGTTTCAATTGGATTTAAGGAAATGACTGGGCCTATTGTAGAGACAGATTTCTGGGATATGGATGCCTTGTTTATGCCACAATTCCATGCAGCAAGAGATATACACCAAGCATACTACATTAAATCTCCTAAATATGGCAAGCTTGATGAAGCACTTGTTAATAAAGTCAAGCAATCACACGAAAATGGTTATGGTACTGGATCAAAAGGCTGGGGCTATGAATTTAATGTTAAAAGGACACACAGGAATATGCTGAGGACTCAGGGAACAGCATGCTCTGCAAGAATGCTTGCATCAAAAGATCTGAAAATACCTGGAAAATATTTTTCAATTGCAAGATGTTTTAGGTATGATGTAATAGATGCAACCCACTTAGTTGATTTTTATCAAACAGAAGGCATTGTTATTGAAGAAGGATTAAATTTTCAACATCTTAAAGGACTGCTTAAGATGTTTGCAAAAGAATTTTTACAGACTGATCAAATAAAAATTACTCCTGCTTATTTTCCATTCACAGAGCCCAGTGCAGAGCTACATGCAAAACATGATGAACTGGGCTGGGTTGAACTAGCAGGAGCTGGAATATTCAGGCCAGAATTAGTTAAACCACTTGTAGGAAGAGAAATTCCCGTTTTGGCCTGGGGTATTGGAATTGATAGAATTGCAATGTTCAAACTTGGAATTAAGGATATAAGGCAATTATTCAGCCATGATTTAGGTTTGTTAAGGAATGCTAAATTTATATAGAGAACTTTAAAAAAATGCCAACAATAAACTTTTCATTAAAGGATTTACAGAAGTTAGTAGGCAAAAAACTAACAATTGAAAATATACAAGAACTTGCACATTACGGAAAAGGAGAATTTGAAGACTATGACCAAGAAACAGATATAGTAAGAATTGATTTTGGAGATACAAATCTGCCTTATTTATGGAGTGTCGAGGGATTTGCAAGGCTCATAAAAGGGGTACTGGGCATACAAAAAGGAATTCCAAAAATAGAAGTGCATAAATCCACATACAAAGTCATTGTTGATAAATCAATTATCAAATATAGACAATACATAGCCTGTTTTGCAGCAAAGTCTCATAAGATTGATGACTATCTGCTAAAGCAGATTATTCAGTTACAAGAAAAGTTTTGTGAAACTTATGGAAGAAGGCGCCAAAAGGTTTCTATTGGTTTATACTCATATCAAAAAATTACTTTTCCTGTTCATTACAAAGCAGTTGATCCTTTATCAATACAGTTTGTACCTCTGGATTTCAAAGCTAAAATGAATCTAAAAGAAATTTTGGCAGAGCATCCAAAAGGAAAAGAATACAGTTGGATTTTGGAAGGATTCGATAAATATCCAATTCTTTTTGATGAAAAAGGTGAGATTCTTAGTTTTGTTCCAATTACAAATTCTAATTTAACAGGAAAACTGGAGATAGGTGATGAAAATCTGTTCTTTGAAGCAACTGGTACAGACGAACAATCTGTCAATTTAGCTGCCAATATATTTGCTTATGCACTTTATGAAAGAGGATTTGAAATTTACTCAGCACAGATGGATTATCCTGATCATCCTAATAAAAATCCTAATAAAAAAATTATAACTCCAAATTTAGTTAAGGAAATTATTCTAATAAATAAAGAACAGTTCATACAATTATTTGGACTGGATTTAACAAATACTGAGATAAAAAATCTTTTTGAAATGGCACAATTTGATTTTAGCAATAATAAAGTTGCTGTACCCCCTTATAGATCAGACATGCTACATCCTTATGATGCAATAGAAGATGTTGGGATAATGTACGGTTTTAACAAAATAAAAGAATCAAATCTAAAAACATTTACAATTGGCTCAAAATTGGAATTTAATGTATTTATTGATAAAGTAAGGGAGATTATTATTGGTTTGGGTTATCAGGAGATTATGAGCCCAATATTGACAAATAAGAATTTCCTCTACGAAAAAATGAATATTGAGCATCTGGAAACTATTGAGATAGAAGATTTTATGTCAGAAACATACTCTGTGGTTAGAAGCTGGGTTTTACCTAATCTAATGGAGGTATTTTCCAGAAACAAACATGTTGAATTTCCGCAAAGAATTTTTGAGGAAGGCTTGGTAAACATAAGAAAAGACGAGGATGTAATTGAATATAATAGAATTGCAATTGCCACATCAAACGATAAGGCTAACTATACAGAAATAAGGCAAGTACTAGATTACTTATTAGGGTGCTTTGGATTGAATTATTACATTGAAGAAGCAGAACATAATTCATTCATAGATGGCAGATGTGGAAGGGTTATCCTAAAAGACAAAAAAATAGCTTATTTAGGAGAAATATCTCCAATTGTTTTATCAAACTGGGGGCTTGAAATGCCTGTAGCAGCCTTAGAATTGAACTTAAGTGAGTTATTTGAAGTTGTAGAAAAAAATAATTTACGCCATACTCTAATAAAATAGAAAGATTTATATATGTTTAAACATAAACATATGTTCATGGTAGTAAAAACAATAACTATAACAAAATTAGCGTATGAAGTTTTGGCTAGTGATAAAAAGCCTAATGAAAGCTTTTCTGAGGTAATTCTCAGAACTCATAAGCGTAAGGGGAATATAGAGGATATTATGAAATTTGCTGGTATTTGGAGCGGTATGAGTGATGAAGAGGCAAATAAGCTTAAAAAGCACATAGAAGATATGAGAAAAAGGGTTGGGAAACAAAGAAGAAAGGAACTAATGAAGCATTTTTTATCATGATATGTTTAGATTCCAGCGTAATGGTTGACTTCCTCAGAAATAATGAGAAAGCAATAGATTTTATCAGCAATTTAAGAAGTGAAGATATTGCAACAACCGTTATAAATGTTTACGAGCTGGAATCAGGAATATGGGCTATGAAAAATGCAAATTATGTGATGCGTTTAGATAATTTGAATAAATTCTTATCAAAGATAAGCCTTCTCCAATTAGATACTTATTCTGTAGATCGAGCTGCAAAGATTTTTGGAGAATTAAGCAGAGGAGGTAAAATAATAGAAGATTTAGACATTTTAATAGCCAGTATATGTTTGGTTAACAATTGTGATACAATTATAACTAAAAATGTGAAGCATTTCTCAATAATTA
>CAZIEE010000032.1:0-12670 GCA_964538135.1 uncultured Methanosarcinales archaeon | reverse complement strand
CATAGGAAATGATTTCAAAAATAAGGAAATCACTCATAAATCAGAAAGTGCCATTATTTAGATAACTTTATAAATAACTTAGGCAATAACAATAAATAACACAAAGACTAAAGGGGTTATTTTATTTTTTTTATTAATCATTCAATAAGGTAACAGTATCGATGTTATGCACATACAACCTACTCCTTCTTTATAAACTTTATAACTTCATCCTTTTTTTCTTTCATCAATTGCTCATCACTGGCTTCTAAATTTAATCTTAATAATGGCTCAGTATTGCTTGGTCTCAGGTTAAACCACCAGTCTTTAAACTCAACTGTTATTCCATCAAGCTTTGATATCTTTTTTGGATTTTGCTTTTTATAAATCAGTTCAATCTCCTTTAATTTAACAGATTTATCACTAACTTCAATACTATTTTCTTCTAGGGTATGGTATTTTCTAAATTCTTCAAGGATCTTAGATAGAGGCATGCATGCTTTTGATATAATTTCTGATACAATTAAGCTTGTTATAATTGCAGAATCTGCTCTATAGTTATCCTTATAATAATAATGAGCGGAATGTTCGCATGCAAAAATTGCATTTGTTTTTCTCATTGTGTCTTTAATGAATGAATGTCCTACCCTTTCTATTATTGGGGTTCCTCCATACTCCTCAATTGTTTCAGGCACAATATGGCTGCATACAACATTATATATCACTCCTTCTTTTGTTTTAGATAATTGTTTATATGATTTTTTGGATGTTAGCAGATTTTTTATTATCAATGCAGAAATCAAAGAGCTGTTTACCACACTGCCATTTTCGTCAATAAAAAAAACCCTGTCAGCGTCTCCATCAAATTCTATCCCAAAATCACAATTTTTTTCCTTTACTATTTTTTGTAAATCAACTAAGTTCTCATATTTTGATGGGTCTGGGTTATGATTAGGGAAATTTCCATCCAATTTAAAGTAAAGCCCAAAGATTTTTATGGGTAGTCCCTTATAAACCAATGGAACTATCTTTCCAGCCATTCCATTACCAGCATCAACAGCTATCTTAAGTTTTATCAGATTTTTTGTATTGATAAAGTTTCTAACATGTTCAACATACTTTGCCAGTATATTTTTTCTGATAACCTTCCCTTTTATATTTATTTTTGATTTGTCATATGCTTTATCATATGCTTTATTTTCTATTATTGACTTTATTTCTTTCAATCCAGTGTCCTCATTAATAGGTATAGCATCAGCCTTGCAGAATTTTATCCCATTATACTGCTTTGGATTATGAGATGCTGTAAACATAACAGCAGGCTTATGTAAAAAACCAGATGCAAAATATACTGCATCAGTGCAAACTTTGCCTATAAAGATTACATCATAACCCTGTTCTGTAATCCCATTCATAAAGGCCTTGCTTAATTTAGGACTGGATAGCCTCATGTCAGTTCCAACAACTATCTCTTTGATCTCTTTGAAATCTAAATTTTTAAATTTTAGAAAATAAACAAAAGCCCTCCCTATATTATAAACAATTTTCTCAGTTATATTTTTTCCATAAACTCCCCTGACATCATAGGCCTTAAAAATTTCCGATAACATATATTTTAGTATAAACTTTGTTGCAAATTGAAAACATCAAATAGTATAAAGTTCTACCTCATCACTCATACTCTTCTTCCTCAAACTTGGATATACCTTTCCAATTTTTTTCAGCTATTTTGTATCTTTCAATAGTTCCTATATCAAACCACTGCCCTGCAAATGGAAATCCTCTTAACTTTCCAAGTTCAGCAAGTTTAGGAAAAACATCTTTCTCGAGCATTGAAAAACCATCTGGGATCATGTCAATCACTTCAGGCTCAAGTATGTAAAAGCCAGCATTGATTAAATTAGATGGTGGATGTGATGGCTTTTCAATAAACTCTATGATACGCGAGCCGTCAAGCCTTGCCACGCCATAATGCGAAGGCTCGTCAACAGTAGTCAGGGCAATTGTTGCAAGTGCATTTTTTCTTTTATGCAGCCTAAACATTCTTGGTATATGAATATTCTTTAGCTCATCCCCATTTGAGACAATGAAGCTATCATCTAAATATTTTTTAGCTAATTTTAAAGGACCTGCTGTTCCCAGTGGTTCGTCTTCCTCGATATAGGTAACTTTGATTCCAAAATCAGTTCCATCTCCGAAATGTTCTTTAATTTTATCCTTCAAATAACCAACGCATAGAATAGCTTCCTTTATTCCATATTTATTAAACAAATCAAATAAATGCTCTACTATTGCCTTACCTTGCACTTCGAGAAGAGCCTTTGGAGTTTTATCTGTCAATGGCCTTAATCTTGTTCCTTTTCCTCCGACCAAAATCACTGCTTTTTTTGGAATATTTGCCCCTAATGCCTCAGAAAGCAGTAACTCTATCTTTTGTGACCTGTTCTTTATGTTGGTATTATCAATTCTTTTATCTATTTGAGAAACAATATCCTTATCCAAAGTTATAGTAATTCTTTCTTTCATCAGGCAAATACAATATTATGAAGTTTAAAAACTTTTGTTTTTTGTATGATAAAGTATGATAAAGGGGAAAAATTTAAATATCATTGTGACAACCCAAAAATATGGATAGGAACCTTGCACTTGACTTTGTAAGAGCCACAGAGGCAGCTGCTCTAAGTTCTGCATACTGGGTTGGTAAAGGAAATGAAAAGTCAGCTGACCAGGCAGCTGTTGATGCTATGAGAAGGGCATTTAAAGTTATAGATATGGATGGCACGATAGTGATTGGTGAAGGGGAGAGAGATGAAGCACCAATGCTTTATATTGGTGAGAAGGTTGGTTCTGGCAAGGGATTAAAACTGGATATAGCAGTTGACCCATTAGAAGGCACAACAATAACTTCACGAGGCGACCAAAATGCAATGTCAGTTCTTGCAGCAGCACCTTCTGGATGTTTGTTAAATGCTCCTGATGTTTACATGGACAAAATTGCTGTTGGAGCTAAATGTAGGGGAGTCATTGACCTTGATGCACCTGTTGAAGATAATTTGAATGCTATTGCTCAGAAGCTTGATAAAAAAATTGAGGAGGTAACTGTAGTGATATTAGAAAGGGATAGGCACAAAGAACTAATTCAAAATGTGAGAAAGTGTGGAGCAAGGATAAGATTAATAAGGGATGGTGATATTTCAGGTGCATTAGCCCCTGCACTTGAAGATTCCGGAATAGACATTTTGATGGGTATAGGTGGTGCTCCTGAAGGAGTAATTGCAGCAGTTGCACTTAAGTGTTTAGACGGGGAAATGGAAGCAAGATTAAAATTTAGGAATGGAGAAGAAAAAACAAGGGCAGTAAAAATGGGAATAACTGATTTTGAAAAAAAATTAACCATGCATGATTTAGTAAAAAATAATGAGGCAATGTTTGCTGCAACTGGAGTTACAGATGGATCAATACTTAAAGGAGTTGTTTTTTTAGGTCATGGTGCAAAAACACACTCAATTGTTATGCGAGCAAAAACAAAAACTATAAGGTTTATTGAAGCTCACCATTATTTTGAACATTTTCCTGATTATTGAAGTTTTATGATATACATTATGATACTGCTGCTTTGACTGGCAATCCTAACAATAGAAGGTAAACACCATGAGTCATCATATACACATTACAGAAAAAGATATAATTGTACCATTAGATGTTCCAAATAAATTTATAGATTCTTATAAAAAAAATTATCTGGAAATAACACATAATACTGGTAGGTTAATGCTATTTGCTGGAGATCAAAAGATTGAGCATTTGAATGATGACTTCTATGGAAAAATAAAAGTTGGTGATCAACAGGAAATCCCTATTTCGCTTGATGACGCTGATCCTGAACATTTGTTTAGGATAGCAAGCAAAGCAAAAATCGGAGTTTTTGCAACCCAGCTTGGATTAATAGCAAAATATGGGCAAAGCTATAGAGACATACCCTATCTTGTAAAACTTAATTCTAAATCTCATCTTGTAAAGACTACTCAAAAGGATCCATTGAGCCAAGCTATGTGGACAGTTGAGCAGGTTGTTGCATTCAAGAAAAATTCTACTTTAAACATAATGGGGGTAGGCTATACAGTTTACGTTGGAAGCGAATTTGAGAGTGAAATGCTAAAAGAAGCTGCACAAATAATATTTCAAGCTCATCAAAATGGACTATTAGCAGTATTATGGATGTACCCAAGAGGAAAGGCAGTTCCTGACGAAAAAGACCCACACCTAATTGCAGGAGCAGCAGGAGTTGGTGCTTGCTTAGGCGCTGATTTTGTTAAGGTTAATTATCCAAAACCAAAAGAAGGAAAAGCATCAGAAGCATTTAAGGAGGCAGTATTAGCAGCAGGCAAGCGTACTAAAATTATAACAGCAGGCGGTGGTTCTAAAAATGTTAAAGATTTCTTACAAGAAATTTGGGAGCAAATAAATATTAGTGGATGTTATGGAAGTGCAACTGGCAGAAATATTCATCAAAAACCTTTGAATGAATCAATAAATATTGTAAATGCAATCTCAGCAATTACACTTGAAGGTAAGAATGTTGAGGATGCTTTAATGGTGTATCAAAAAGCTTGACAACAAGTATGTGCATAGCATCTTTAGTTCTTAGTGAATCTTTGATGGGAATATTTGCGAAGCAAATATTCAAAACATTCCTTTAAACAAACCCGTTTTACTATTATCTTTATCACTTTTAAATTCTTCTTGCAATTGCTCAAATAGCTGCCTCTGTTTTTTGCTTAATTTTTCTGGTACAGAAATAATTATCTCTATATTCTCATCTCCAATAGTACGAGTATTAAGACCAGGCATGCCTTGGCCTTTCATCCTGAAAATAGTGTTACTTTGTGTTCCAGGAGGTATTTTTAATATTGCTTTTCCTTTAATCGTAGGTACGTTTATTTCACCACCTAAGGTAGCCAATACAAAAGAAATAGGAATTTTAACATAAAGATCATTGTCGTTTCTTTCAAATATACTATGAGGCTTAATATGGATAGCCATGTAAAGATCACCTGGAGAAATCCCACTTGGCCCAGCTTCGCCTTCCCCTTGTAATCTAAGTCCAGTGCCATCACCAACACCTGGAGGGATTTTGACATCTAAACTTCTTGTTTTTCTGATAACCCCTTTGCCATGACATTCCTGACACTTATTTTTTACATATTTACCTGCTCCTCTGCATAAATTGCATGGATTTGTTGTAGAAAACAACCCAAACGATGTTCTTTGGGTTCTTGTTTTCATACCCTTACCATTACATTCAGGACAATCTACAACATCTCTTGAGCTTTCTGCTCCTGTACCCTCACATTTTTCACATGCCTCAAGCCTTGGGACAGTTATTGTTTTAGTTCTACCAAAAGCAGCGTCTTCTAATTCTATCTCGAGATCATATCTTAAGTCACTACCCCTTTGCCTTCTTCTGCTTCTACCTTGCTGATTAGAACCATGCCCTCCAAAAAAACTTTCAAATATATTATCAAAGTTAAATCCAAAGCCATGTATATCTGACATAAAGTCAGTGAAATCAGATCCTTCAAATCCTTGAGGTCTCTCACTGGTTGTACCATACTGGTCATATTGGGCTTTTTTTTGATCATCAGCTAGAACAGATGCAGCCTCATTTATCTCCTTAAATTTTTCAGTTGCATCATGACTTTTATTTAGATCAGGATGATATTGTTTAGCCAATTTTTTATATGCCTCTTTTATTTCTTCTTTTGTGGCCTTCTCTGAAACTCCAAGAATTTTGTAATAGTTTTTTTCTTTTGGCATTTTATTTTAAAATTTCACAATTCAAAATTTTCTTTAATTTTATTGTAATGTCCATTATTTCACCTTATTCTAATTTTTGATTTCCCAATAACTCATTTTCAATCTTCTTGGTGAAATGAATCTCTTTATAAATATCTTCCTTATTATATCTCTGCATTATGTATTCAAATCTTTCCTCAAGGCTTACAATTTTGTCGTCTTTAACCCTTTTATCAGAATAAAACACTACTTTTTCTTCCCATGTTTTTGGAATATAATCCTCTATACCCAGACGGAACAAGCCATGCCGTTTAATAAGCAATCCAACATTCTCATATCCAAGAGATTTCAGAAGTTCAAAGCCCGCCACCTCATGATCTTTAGTTAGTTTTTTTACATCATGCAATAAAGCGCCTGCAGCAACCAGATCTCTATCAATCTTAACTTTTTTCTTCTCTAGAACATCTACAACTTTCATGGCAAAATAAAAAACTGCTTTAGAATGAGCTATGATATTTTCAGGAACATTGTTGTCTTTCAATATTTTTAAACATTCATCTTTGGTGGGGATTATCATTTTATTCAAAATTTAAGTTTTTTCTTACAAATATCGATAATTTGAATTAAGGTACCTTTTCAAAAAGTATCTTACAAAATATTTCTGCCTGTCATTAAGCTGGCTAGCTTCAAGGTTTTTGTAATATGCCAATCTGTCACTAAACTTTATATTAATTAATGGATAACCTTTCTTATTTAAGATATAATTTGCCAGAAGCCTGCTTATTCTGCCATTCCCATCAGAAAATGGATGTATTGACACAAATTTCAGATGCACCAATGCAGCCAGTTCCGCTGGATTCAGTTTTTTCTCTTCTTTCTTATACCAATTAAAAAAATCCTTGAGCAATTTCTGAACGTATTCGGGATGCGGAAAAACTACCTTGCTTCCAGTAACCATAATTTTATGCGCTCTTATTTTCCCTACAATGTAGCCCATGGTACTTTTGAACATCATTGCATGCCATTTTTTGACAATTTCAAGGCTTAATTGCCCCTTAAAATTAAGCATTGAATAAAATGCCTCCCTATACCCTTCTGCCTCTTTTAAATCTTTTATTGGCTTGTTTTTTGGGGTTATGTTATGGAGGAAAAGCCATTTTGTGTCATTTAGCGACAAACTGCTGCCCTCAATTTTGCTTGAATCATAAATAAAATGAACAAGAAAATCCTCAATTACTTTTTCTTTTTCAGCCTTTGGAAGTTTGATCTGTTCTCTTTGATAATTGGTTTTGATGCTTTTTATCTTGCTTAATACTGTTAATTTCATAGCTTCATATTCCAAATCATCTTTTATCTCATCTATGTTATAAGGAATCTTTTTGCCAATATACTTGCTCAGCACTTTCACTTTTTTGTCTGCCTTAAAGCTGTGCTCTACATAGTAATATGCCTGTTTTCCAACTTTCCGCTTCTTTATCGTTGCCATAACATTTGTTTATACTTACTTTCTTATAAATTTATCTATTTTTCACAAAAAGTAGGGGTAATTTTATAAAACATCAAAAAATTTATTTAATGAAGAATTTTTATTAACTAACCAATAATTTGACTTTTATTTCTTCTTTTTTTTCTCATCATCCTTTACTTCATAATCTGCATCAACTACCTTTCCACTCTTAGCTTCATTTTTATTTACTTTTTCATCTGTTCCAGCTTCTTCTTGAAATGTTCCATCTCCTTCTTGGGATTCTTCTGCAGATCCTTGATTTTGTTGATGTTGTTGACCTGCTTTCTGATAAAGCTCAATTGAAAGTTTTTGTACAAGTTCATTAATTTCTTCCATCTTTTTCTTAATTGTGTCTACATCCTTTTGTTCTGGCTTTAATAATTCCTTTAATTCCATAATCTTTCCCTTAACCTCTTCAAGTTCTTTTCCTGAAACCTTGCCTTCAAAATCCTTGAACAGTTTTTCTGTGGTATACACAAGATTGTCTGCTTGATTAATTGTTTCAATTTCTTCTTTTCTTTTTTTGTCAGATTCTGCAAATTGTTCTGCATCTTTTTTCATTCTTGTTATCTCGTCATCGTTCAATTTTTGCGAGGCTGTAATCTTAATGCTTTGCTCTTTTCCTGTACCCATGTCTTTTGCATTTACATGCAATATACCATTTGCATCAATATCAAAGCTAACTTCAATTTGAGGAATCCCTCTTGGAGCAGGAGGTATTCCTATTAAGTCAAACTGGCCAAGAAGTTTGTTGTCAGCTGCCATGGGTCTTTCACCCTGGGAAACCCTTATAGTTACAGCAGTCTGGTTATCTACTGCAGTGCTAAATGGTTGACTTTTTTTAGTGGGAATTGTGGTGTTCCTTTCTATCAACTTAGTAAACACACCTCCCAAGGTTTCAATTCCAAGACTTAATGGAGTAACATCCAACAACAATATGTCTTTGACTTCTCCTGCAAGTACACCTGCTTGAATAGCTGCCCCCATTGCAACACATTCCATTGGGTCTACTCCTCTTTCAGCCTGTTTACCTATAAAGTCTTCAACAAATTTTCTTACAATTGGCATCCTTGTAGGACCACCAACAAGTATAATTTTGTTGATTTCTTTTATGTTTAATTTTGTATCTTTAATTGCTTGTTCTAATGGGTGTTTGCATCTTTTTATTATTGGCTCTACTAAATGCTCAAGCTTTGATCTTGTAAGTTTCATTGACAAATGTTTTGGGCCATCATTTGTTGCTGTTATGAATGGCAGGTTTATGTCAGTTTCAAAAACTGTAGACAATTCAATTTTAGCCTTTTCAGCAGCTTCTCTTAGACGTTGTACTGCTGTCTTATCTTGTGTTAAATCAATTCCCTCTGTTTTTTTAAATTCAGATATTAAATAGTTGATTAGGTTCTGGTCCATATCTGTTCCACCAAGTTGAGTATCTCCTGATGTAGATAGAACTTGAAAAACACCATCGCCAAATTCCATTATTGTTACATCTAAGGTACCTCCACCTAAGTCAAAAACAAGAATCTTCATTTGCTTATCATGCTTATCAAGGCCATATGCCATTGAAGCAGCAGTTGGTTCATTTACAATTCTTACAACCTCTAAGCCTGCAATTTCTCCAGCATCTTTTGTAGCCTGTCTTTGGTTGTCGTCAAAATAAGCAGGTACAGTAACAACTGCCTTGTTTATTTTTTCCCCAAGAAATTCCTCTGAATCTTTTTTTATTTTTTGAAGAATAAAAGCAGATATTTGTTGGGGAGTGTACTCTTTTTTATCATCATTAATCTGGATAGTATACTTATAAGTAGTCCCCATCTTACGTTTTGCAGCGATTATTGTATTTTCAGGATTACTTATAGCCTGTCTTCTTGCAGATTCTCCAATTAAAATTTGATTATCTTTTGTGAATGCTACAAAACTAGGGAAAGCCTTTCCATATGCTGTTGTTCCCTCTGCACTGGGTATTATTGTCGGTTTTCCAGCTATCAAAACAGCTGCTGCAGAATTTGATGTGCCTAGATCGATACCTATAATTTTTTCTTTTGCCATAAATTTTCCCTCCATATTTTATTTTCCACTTACCTTTACTTTACTATATCTTATCACCCTATCGTTTAGCATGTAGCCTTTTTGAAATTCTTCCAAAATTGTGTCTTCTGGTTTTTCTGATTGTTCTTTCATCAAGACTTCGTGCTGATGATGGTCAAATTTATCTCCAGTTAACTTTATTGGTCTGAGCCCTTGTGCTTCAAGTATTGAATAAAACTGTGCATAAATCATCTTTACTCCTTCAACAAATTTCTCTTTGTCATTTGTATTCTTTAATGCAAGCTCAAAGCTATCAAGTACTGGTAACATCTTTTCAACAATGTTTGCATAAGCATAATCCATAAATTCTAATTTTTCTTTTTCAACCCTTTTTTTGAAATTTTCAAATTCAGCCTGTATCCTCTTTAATGTATCAGTAAGTTCTTCTATTTTTTGGCTTTTTTCATCCACTTTTTCTTCTACTATTTCCACTTTTTTATCTTCTTTCGTATCCATATTCAAATAATTTCTGTTGACTTAAAGTCAACAAAATATTGGTAATGCCAACTAATATATAAACTTTTCGGCAAAGGTTTATAAATAACCCTATCTTAAGACTCAGCTATGGCATACATTATTCAAAGAATAACTATAATAAACACTAGAAAGCCAAGGGAACACAATATAAATAAAGACCTGCAATGGTTTGGGAACTCATTAGGATTGTTTAATCTTAGAGACAAAGATAAAAGCTGCTTTAGAGTTTTCATAGAGCTTTTAAAATCTGCAAAAAGAAGGCATAGCCTGACAAGCGATGATCTGGCTTCAAAGCTATCTTTGACCAGGGGTACAATTGTACATCATCTTAATAAGCTTATGGAATCTGGTATTGTAATTCATGAAGGCAATAATTACATTCTAAGAGTTGAAAATCTTACAAGCCTTATTGAAGAGGTTGAAAGAGATATTAAGAGGGCATGTGAAGACTTAAAGGAGATTGCACATAATATTGATAATAGGTTAGGGTTGTTATGATTTAGGTTAATTACTAAACTAAAATTGTTAAGTTAATCCCTTCATTTTTATAATTGCCTTTTTTATTATAGTTTTTTTTATTCAAGTTCAATTCTATAATATCTTGTTTTGTGCCTCATGTAGCTTTCTTCTAACATCACTAGAATAAAACATGGTCGCAACATCTTCAGAAATTATTAATCCACCAAGACTTAACCTAATTACATGTTTATCTTCTTATATTAGCATAAAATAAGATTTTATACAAACTTTTTTCTAACTGCATGAATTCAAAACATTTATATATGTGTTGTCACATATTTATTTATGGTGATTTAAAATGGGAAATATAACTCTATCGGTACCAGAAAATATACATAAGGAAATGAGGCAATTTTCAGAGATAAAGTGGTCAGAAGTAGCTAGAAAAGCTATTATTGAAAAAATAGAAGCTTTAAGATTAGCAGAAAGTTTGGCTAGAAAGAGTAAGCTTACAGAAGAAGATGTCAGAGCATTTAGCAAGAAAATAAAATCAGAAGCCACAAAGAGGTTTCTTGCATGAATATAATTATTGACTCTAATCCTTTATTTTCTGCACTAATAAAAGATTCTAGCACGAGAAGGATAATTCTAGAATATGATGACTTTTTCTTATTTCCCTCCTTTATTTTTGAAGAGATGCAAAAGCACAAGGCAGAGCTACTCAAAAAATCTAGAATGTCAGAAGAAGATTTTAACAAGCTACTTCAATTAATTCTCAAGAAAGTTGTTATTGTTCCAAATGAAGTTCTATTTCCTTATAAAAAAGAAGCTTTTGAAATAGTCAAGGATATAGATCCAGATGATGTAGTTTTTGTTGCTTGTGCACTAGCTTATCCTAATAGCATTATCTGGTCTAATGATAGAAGATTAAAGGAAAAAACAAAAATAAGTGTTTTAAATACAAAAGAAATTATTAAACTACTTGAAAGACGCAGTTAGAAAAATGTACGCTGAGAACGATATTGGGTGGCAAAAAAGTTGAACCCTTCGGGCATCTAATACTCGTTATGCGGTTCGCTCCTTATTTCATAATGTCGCTCAGCCTAAGTTTTTTCCAGCTCTGAAAATTTTGTCAGGAGTGAAAATTCATGGGTTGCCGAATTTTCCTCGACAAAATTTTCGAGGGAAAAAACCTCGCATAACTTTGGGCATTATACGAACTTTTCAAGTTGCCTTACTGAGAACTAAAAACTCAAAACTTGCTACTTTAGCTATCTTTAGGTTAAAGCTGGTTATCAGTCAAGAGTTTAGGGTTTTTAGTGGGTTTTCAGTAAGGAAACCGCTTTTTCTTAACGTTTGCCTTTCGCATAAAGCTTGGCGTTATACAAACTTTTGTTCCAAAAGTACAGGCACAAGCTGATAAAGTTATCAGAACTAAAAAACGGCAACTTGAAAAGTCAAAACTTCGTTTTTCCTATCGGTCGCATAATACTCGCAAGGCGGTTCGCAAAATTGTGGGTTGCCTCAATTTTGCTCATAACAGTCTGGGGCGTACGGATTAACGAAAAACAGAGTGATAGGTATTCAATTGAGAGTTTTCAGAAATTCCTCTGGCGAAACTATCTGGATACCTTTAAATGTTTTCAGATTCAGTAAATGATTATCTTGGCTCACAATAAAATCTGCGCTACAAGTTATAGCACAATCAAGAATTTTATCATCTTTTGGATCGTCTTTAATGACTGTAACGGATTCTTTTGGTTCAATTAAATGTGTAAAATAAAGCACAGCATTAACAATATCCTCAATTTCCTGTTTTTCGAGGTTAAAATCTCGAACTAACACCTTCTGAATCTCATCGATTATGTAATTTGAAATAAAGACGATAATCTCTTGGTTTATTGCTTTCTTTACAATAAGGTAAGGTTTCCCTTCCCAAAATACAGCAGAAATAAAGATGTTTGTGTCTAACAACGATTGTTTTGATCACTTTATGTGCCTCAAGCTTTATTGATTCTTTTAATGAAGTCTTCTTCTTTCCAGCCTTTCTTCTTAGCTAATTCTGTTCCCCATTTATGTACCTTTTCAAATACCTCATTAGCTTTTGGCACTTCAATTTTCTTTAAGATTAGAGTGTCATCTTTGCCGAATATAGCAAAATTAGTGCCTTCATCTATTTTCATCTCTTCAAAATTCTTCTTGATAAACTGGTCTTTGCTTGTACCATGCATATTTTGAAAAAACAAATTGTAAATATTATAAGTAGAATCAGTGCCAAAAAGTAATTCACGTGTTTGTCTCATAATACGTTCCTACAGTAAGACCTTGCGCCTGCGGCTTGTCAAAGCCCTGCTTTGACGACGG
>CAZIEE010000031.1:0-14127 GCA_964538135.1 uncultured Methanosarcinales archaeon | reverse complement strand
ATAAAGAAGAAAAAGATTTAGATTGAAAAGCTTATTCAATTTTTATTTTGTTGTTATTCTAATTCCACAAAAATCTCGTTGTTTTCAACTTTAACATTATATTTTGGTACTTTTACAGTAGGCACAACTGGAGAAACTCCTGTTTTTACATTAAAACGCCAACCATGCCAAGGACATACTACTACATCCCCTTCTATTGATCCTTCTCCAAGTGGTCCACCCTTATGAGGGCAAATATTGTCTATTGCAAAAAATTCTCCATCTATATTAAATAAAGCTATCTCTGTATCATTAACATTTACTACCTTATTCTCTCCTGGTTTTAGCTCAGAAGTATTACCAATCTTAACAAAGTTTGACATATTGACTAAAAATATTTTAATTAGTACACTGGTTAATTGACATTTATATAAATTTTATGTTGGGTTTCTTGAATAGATTTCTTGATTAGTTAATTACTGTTGAATGTGGGTAATACATACAATTCATACAAACCTTTATAAACTGCATATATAATTCATATATTAATATATACTTTTCAACATTTTTCAGATAGTTTTTATATATTAAATAGATATGTTTTATATATAATGAAATATACCAAAAAACTCATTAAGACAAGTGGAGGCTTAGTTGTTAGAGTCCCTTTTGATATAGTCAACCTTCTCAATTTAACAGAAAAAGATTATGTAGAAATAGATCTAACCAAAATTGATATCAAGGCATTGTCAACTAAAAAAACAACAGATAAAAAAAATTAAAAAACAAATGAAAAAAAGAGGGTATAAAAGGAGGTATGTAGTAGCTTTATTTGAAAGTTCAAAATCACAGGTATCCATATTTACTTTATTATCTATACTTATCCTATTAATTGGTGTGCTTTATTTCTATTATCAAAAGGAATCTACTGAACAAGAAATTGATGTTGTACAGCCAGAGATAGCTCCTGTAAAGTTGTATGTTGAAGATTGTATAAAGAAGATTACACAAGATGGATTGGAAACAATCGGGCTCACAGGTGGCTATATAAAAGTTCCAGATAAAGTAAAAGTCAATCCAAGGGCATACCTGACTGATTTTCCTGTAGCTGGGTTAAAGGTACCTTATTGGTGGTATGACTCTATAAACTCAATTCCTCTAGAGGAGTTTGTAAGGCAGGAATTAATTAACCATGTCCAAAATGAGCTAAAGGCTTGTGTTGATGATTTCAAACCTTTTGCCAAAAGATTTCAAATTAACAAATTAAAAGAACCAGTTGTTGATGCACAATTTAATGAGAATGATGTTTCTGTCAGCTTGAAATACATGCTTGAAATTGTTAGTAAAGGAGGAAACTTCAAGGCTACAATTGAGAATTTTAGATATACCATGCCTATAAGATTTAAAAAAGTGTATGAGCTTGCTAAACTAATTATGGAAAGGGAAAACAAGGATTATTTCATTGAGAGGAGAACTATTGATATTTATTCTATAAATAAAGGTATTCCAACAACAGAAGTTAAAGTCAGTTGCAATAGAAAAACATGGAAGGTGAGTGAAATAAGGGATGATCTAAAGAAATTGTTAAGGGTGAACCTGCCTTATATAAGGATTAAAGGAACAGATTACAATGAAAACATATATGTGCCAAATCCAGAAAGTACAAATAATCCAGAAGAAAAAAATACCTATGCTGGAACATATTTCCAAAAAAATTATGTTTGGGAAATTGATACTGAAGTAGATACTAATCCTAAAAAATACAAAAATATGAAGGTTGCCTTTACCTATGATAACTGGCCTTTGTATATTTATGCAAGACCAAGTGAAAATGGTGTTTTGAGTTCAAATTCTCAAAAAGGCACTGATGCTCTTTCATTCTTATGCTTACAGATATCCCACTTTACATATGATGTAAACTATCCTGTTATGGTTACAATATTTGATAAGGAAACCCCAACAAATAATGAATATAACTTTAGGTTTGCATTTAGGATTAATGTTGATCATAACTACCCTAATAGAGTAAGCACAGGCATCACAGGCACAAAATTGTTCGAGAGAGAGCCTGATTTGACTTCAGAAGAATTTTGTAGTACTGTACAAAATGAAATAAACATATTTACTTTGTCTAATGGAACACCAAGTGAAGATCTAAGAGGTGTAAACTTAACTTTTGTATGTGGAAGGTATTATTGTGATGTAGGTCAAAGTGATTGGATTGGCTTTGGTGCATCAGCTGGAATAAAAAAAAGATTGCCTTATTGTGTTTATGGAATAATAAAAGGCACAAAAAATGGATTTGCAGATTCAAAATCATTTATCCAAACTGATGTTGATGGTAGATCTTATATTCTTGTTTTAAATCCAATCAAAGAGTTCAAAAATTACAAGGTTGTAAAACATTCTTTATCCAATCCTCAGGTTGTCCAGGAATTAGACAGTAATGATAGGGCATCAATATCCATAAAGGGAATAGATACAGGATTTGAGAGTTTCTCATTTTACCCAAGGGAAACAAATGAAAAAGAAGAAATAAATTTCCCAATTAATATTCCAAAAAAAGACTCAATATATGAAGTTAGCATTTATCTTTCTGATGATAAAAATATTAATGGGGGGTATATTGGAAACTGGAGTTTATCTCAAAGTGAGTTAGAAAATTCCAATCAGATAATATTTCATGTTGTGGAGCATGAATCCGAATCAGAGGATGAAAGATTTTTATTTATATCTGGTTTAAGTTCATATTCAAAAAATATTCCATCTCCAGAACTAAAATGATTAAATTAATGAGTAAAATGATTAAAGCAATGAGTAAAGAAAAAATTAAGGAGTTCATAACTTTATTTTTGTTACAATTAATTATAACCCTGCCTTTTTATACAATAGATGCAAATGCAATTACAATTTCCAATGTCAGGGTTACAGATGTAAAGTCAGGTTCTGTAAAAGTAAACTGGGATACAGATGTAGAATCAAAAGGAAAAATCAGATACGGTGAATCAAAGGAACTGGGATTTACTGAGAGAGAAGAATTTTTCTCTTCAAAACATAATGTAGTTGTTTCTGATAATGTTAAAAACCAAATAAAATACTTTTTTGTTGTTGATTCAACTGATAAAAATGGGAACACTATAACAGATGATAACACAGAAAATTTCTACACATTCACAACATTGGATATAACTCCACCTAAACAAGTTACTGGATTAAAGGTAATTTCAAAAACCTCTGATTCAATATTTTTAAGTTGGGATGACATAAATAAGTTGAGTGATGTTCAGGATTTGGATTATTATATTGTACACAAAGGAGGTGTGCCAATAGCAAATAGTACAACAAATGAATTCAATGATACTGGTTTAAGCCCTGCTACTGAGTTCAGGTACAAAATATCAGCTGTTGACAAAAGCAATAATAAAGGGCAATTGTCAGGCACTTTATTGGTTTCAACACCTGAGGTTGGTTTGAAAGAACCAATTACAAGCTCAGTTGATGTTTTGCCAGGATTAGATTTGATATTACCATTCATTAATCTTTCAATTCCAAAATTTGTTAAAAGAAGATCTATTGAGGTAATTGGTACAACAGAGCCATTTACAAAAGTGGAATTATTTGTAAATGATATGACTTTTCCAAAAAGGATATTGCTCAAAGACGAAGTTGGAAGTTCTGGAAAATTTAGTTTTAGTGGGGTTAAACTGGAAGAGGGTATAACTAACATTCTTAAAATTGTGATGACTGACAAATCTGGAAATAAAAATGAACAATCATTTGAAACTGTAATTGATACAGTAGCCCCTATAATTCAATTAAAAAATTTTTCATTGCTGAACTCAACAACAAATCTAACAATAAGTGGGGTTGTGAATGAACCTGTTGTAATAGATGTTTTTCTTGAGATTTTTAGTGGAGCTAATGAGTCTGCTTCTGCTACTCCTTCACCAATTACAGGATTAAAGGCAGTGGATATACAAAAAAATTCTGTCAAGCTCGAATGGGATAAATCCAAAGATAAGGATTTTAGCCATTATGTCATCTATCGAACTGGATCAGTTATTTCGCCTATTGCAATTACACAACCAGCTGATTTTAATCTTTTCATTGATGCATTAGCTGATAGTGGAAGAACCTACACATATCAGGTAAGTGCATTAAACAAATTTGGCAAAGAAGGCCCAAGATCAGAACTTCTGACAGTTACTACATTAACAGGAGGATCAAGATTGGGCTTGAGCTATCCTGCAATTGATATTTTTGAAGGTATTGGAAAGCCTTTAATCACTTTTAATACAACAAACAATTTTGAATTTGGAATTAAACTAAACAAAGGAGATGGACTATACAGTGTAAAGTTAATAGTAAAAGACAGGGCTGAAAATAGTTTTTTAATTGAAAAAAGTATTGTGCTTGATACAAAAAAGCCAGAAGTTAAAATAACAAGTCCTCCTTCAGGTGCGTTTATATTTGAAAATCTTGCAAATGAAATAGATATTACTGGTACAACAGAGCCTAATTCCAGAGTGCATCTATTTATTGATAGAATCCCATTCAGGTTATCTGATAAAATTGGGACAAAATCCAAAGAGTCCAATAAAGAAGTTACGTTCGATATAAGCGGACTGCCAAATGAGATATCTGGTATCCCAGAAGCCAAGCTTGATGCAAAATGCCGTTCTTCTTTCTCATCTTTATCCTGTCCTACTGGAGCTGATTTCTCCACAACAGCAGATGCTCAAGGAAATTTTGTATTTAAGAAAGTAGATTTAACTTCTATTATTGGGGGAGCAATATCTTTAAGAGAAACTCCTCCATCAGATTTGAGAGATGAACAATTTTCTAAAGATGTTAAAGAATCTAAAAAGAAGACAATTCTTGTTGTTGCAACAGATAATGTTGGATTAAGGGGGTTTGCAAAACAAGATATACAAATAGGAACTTGCTGGAGTGGTAATCAAAGTTGGGATATAATTCCATTAATTCAATACCAGAGCCCGGTTTTATTAAGTACAGAAAGGCTTGTTGAAGGAACAGAGACAATATACTTTTACTTCAACTATTCCTATATAGGAAGAGGCAAATCTCCCAGAATAACAAGTGTTACAATGACAAATGCCTGTGGCAGATCTGAAATAATAGACAATAGATTCAACATAAGTTGTAAGCTATTGCAAAGTGGTGCTCCAACAAAATCTCTTAATCCTCCAGAAAAAACAATTTCATATTCTGCTGTTCCACTTACCAGATTTCCAAACATGGATAACTTTTTGGAAGATGACTGGAAAAATTTCTTTAAGTCAATAAACAATGAATTAACATTTCCATTTAAAGTGAGAATAACCTACACTCACGATACAGATGAGGATGGTAAACTGGAAACTGAAACTCAGACATCTTGTGAACAAGTTAGTTATGTTGTAGACAATTCCATAATTGATCCAAGAAAAGTTTTGCCAGACTGGCTTTTGTTTGATTTTGTTGATTTTCTTCAGAGTTCGATTGATTCAATGGATAAGGCTCAGAAGCAGATAGACCAGGTACTTGAGTATGTGGCTATTGGGTGTTTTGTATCATTTGGATTAAACCTTATTTTCCAGTTCCATAGAAGGTGGGTTACTTTTTTCGAAGAGAAGAAATATTTATTGAATGAAGTTACAAGTGTACTTGGGGAATTATCAACATCAACATCAATAAATGATTTATGTAATGAAGAAACTCGTCAAGAATTAATAAATAATATTAAGAAAGAGAAAGGCAGTTTTAAACTAAAATATGTAACAGATTCTGATTTAAGAGCATGTTTCCCTCTAGTTGCTTCAGCATGGAAAACAGAAGCTCAGACTTACCAGTTTTTTAGATGGAGCTGTGACAGAGTATTTGGACATGCATCACCAGCAAAATGGACTGAAACAAAAAGTGATACTGAATTAAATGAAAAAATAAGAAGTGGGGAAGGATGTGCGATTGATCAAAGTGTAACAGGGCAACCTTTGAAGGCTGAAAACTGTAGAAAATTTGCAGAGAAAACAACTTATAAAGCAGCTGCTGAATTTGGAGATGCTAAATGTATTTTACTAAAGGAAAAAGATAATGGAGTTGAAAGTGAAAAGGTGTATACTGTAGGAGAATTGGTTTCAGAATCTGAAAGATTATACAAAATAAAGCATATAAATTCCATAGGAGGATTAAGTGGAGAAAACAAATACGCCATAAAAAAAGATGAAACCAATTATTTAACAGCTCCAACAAAAACTTGTGATGAAATTTGCGGAATAAAGTCAGATGCTGAAAAGAAGAGGTTAAAATTAGTTGGTGAAGAATCAACCATAACAGAAGACAAAAAAGGAAATGAAGTAGTAGCTTCCTGCACAAAAGTTGATACTTGTAGATCTTTAAATGCAAAAGATTCAAATAAAAAATTTTATGACGATAAAGGTGGCATACATGATATAACATCAGCAGAGCCACGAGGTTTTGCTTTTAATTGCTTTTATAATTCTGGTGCTGATGATTCTATTAGTGTGGTAAGTGACTCACCTGCAACAAGAGAAGAATGCTGTTGTATAAATGCAAAAAAAGGACCACCTTCTGAATATTATCACCCAAAAGACATGGATCCAATAAGAAAGAAACCTGTTCACGAGTCAAAAATAGAAACTGATGGATTAAATGGAGAACCAAATCCCCCTAAGTCAAAAGAAGGTGATGAAGAAGGTTACTCTGACATTAAATGGAGCTATCGTTATTGGAAAGAAAAATTTGAGGCAAAAGGAGAGCGTGGAGAGACTCACAAAGAATACAATCCAAACAGATATATTGAAGGAAGAGATTTACCAGCATGCTTTGGTCAAGACAATCTATTGGCAAAATATGTATTCCAAGATCCAGAAAGGGTTTTGACAGTTGACCCATTTAAACAACACGAGGCAGCTTTCCAATGTGCACATATTGCAGGAGTCAGCAATAGACTGCAATTTATTAAAAATTTAATGACATCAATGTCTACTTGTTTAATCACAGTAAGGACAACTGGAAGAGGGGATGCAGGTGCATGCAAAGAACTATTCACTCAGTATTTATGCAATTCAATATGGCAGGTAATAAGGTGGTTTGTTGATGGATGCGCTCCTGTTGGAACAGGAATAAATACCAATAAGGATCTTGAAATTATAGATTATGTTAAAGCTGGATTTAAGGGGGTATACGAAAGTGCTAATGATCTACAAACAACAGTTAGAGATGAATATGGGAATGCCAAGCTCAATGAATTGCTAGGTACAGGAGAAGAAAGCATAGCAAGAAAGATTTGCTTGGGAGCATTTGGTTATGACTGGGACTTTAACTTAAGAAATGTGGTTGATGCAGCATATTCAACGCCATTTGCTACTTTAGTCCAACCTATTACCAGATCAAGAGAATTCATAACAGTTGAGCCAACTAATTTTAAGCCAAAGTACGAATACAGGTCATCATGGCTTATCAATCCAGGCTGTGATTTTGATAAGTATGATATCTACTTAAGTTGTGTTGGTAGAAACCAGCTTGATCAGTATCCAAATTCTGTTAATTGTGGGGCAATAGGTGCTCCTTCTATTGGCTCTAGTGTATCATTAGGAACATCTGTTGGTTACTCCCAATGTGATTGTATCCAAATACTAGATGGAAATGAAAAACTTGGTCCATTGGTTTTTTCAGGAAAATTAAAGCAAAATGTTTTAGATGACAAGCAGGTAATAAATAAGGTCATAGAATCAGATGTAAGATATGACCATTTGAAATTTGTATTAAAGCCTGACAGGAAGATAGATGCAAACATAAGGCAAAATTGTTTCCCAGAAGGATTTGAAGACGGAGTATTCTACTTCCCATTACTGGACAAATCACCAAAAGATATATTTGGTTGTACGTTAAGTCCTCTTTCAGGAGTATTCACCTGTGCAGGAGGAAACACATTTGTAGAAAGAAAAGGGCTTGCCCAGTTTTTAGATATCAAAATTAATGGCAAGGATCCAAATATAGAACCAATTTTAGTTACTGTTGGTGATACAATAATAATTGAACCAACCATTAAACTAATTGGACAGGGTAAATGTTTAAAAGCAATTTTGCGCAATGATGTTCCATCCCTGCATGATATCACAAAAAAAGGCGTAGGTCTATATAATATTGATTTAGGTCAAATATCTTTTAAAGGGAGTAAGCTGATTATTGAAAAACCTGAGGGTATGAATGTTAATGTTATAGGTTCTGAGTCTGTAAATAAAGAGGTAAGGGTTTTTGTAAAGTTCTATGATATTGGTGAAACTGGTATCTCTTTTTCTCCTAATAGTGAAGATATGGTAGATATAGATATGTCACTTACAGGGGGAGGAGATGTACATAGAAAGAAAATAACAGAATTAGATTATTATATAAAAGAAACTAAAACCTTGGTGATACCTCTGATACTACAAGGTGGAGCTAAAATACAAATTACCAGCGTTGAACTGCTCCGAGATGGACAGCAAAGAAAAGAGGAAATTGAAGTAGATGAAGGAGGTAAAATGGTTACTAAAGAAGTTCCTGTAATCAGCGGTGACATAGTCATAAGACCACCTGAAACAACTGAAAGATTAGAATCACAAGAAAGGACTTTAATACTTGGGTTGTACAATCTAAAACAAGATTCAGAGTCTATTAAGAAAGATAAAACAGATCCTGAATCAGAGTTCTTCAATGTAGATATAAATGATTGTAGTCTCAATGAGCCTGTTTTTGTAGGAGAAAAAGAACAGAAAAAGGAGATAAAGATAATTGTACAGGCAAAGGCAAGGACTATTGGGGAAATACCTAAGCCAAGAGAAGAAGAGGAACCAATAGAATTACCAGAAGTATTTAGAGAGGAGTATGAGCTGTTTAAAGATATTTTGATTAATGATCTAAGTGATGATCTTGACAAAATGAGAATAAGAAAAATGGAAATAAAATACAGTCCACTTGTTTTTCAGGTTGCGAAAGAAAATAACTATGAAGATTGGCTGTTTGTAAAATCTATAATACAAGAAGAGTCAGGGTGGAATCCAAAAATTAAAAGTAGCAAAGATGCATTTGGTTTAATGCAGGTAACAAAAATAGCTGCTGACCAGGTAGAATGTGAAATAGGGTGGAATAAAATATATTCACCTTCGATAGATGAAATAAAAGCAAATATAGATTGTGGTCTTAAATATATTAAATATCTAGAAGACTATCAAATAAAGAAGGGTATAACTAAAAAAAATGAGAATACTGCTGCTGGCTATAATTGTGGAGAAAAAGGAATATTATATGATAATTGGAAAAAGGAAGGTCAATGTCAAACATCTGAAAATGGAGAAGTAATCGACACTTCAGAAAAATTTTCAGAGAGAGTAATGGAGAACTATTATAAATTAAAGAAGCAAGAAAAAAAGATACTGGAAGAACTAAAGAATAAATTAAAAGAGGAAGAAGAAAAAGCAAAAGAACAAAAAACAAAGGAGGTAAAGGATGGTGAAGGAACCCTAACAGATTTTACAGGAGAAAATTTGTGTGAAAAAGGCAAGACCTGCAAATTAACCAACGAGGCATATACATTATTATTAAAGGCGCAAGAAATAGCTAACAAAAAGAATGTTCATTTAGAGGTTTATTCTGGTTATAGAACTTCTCAAGAACAAAAAGATCTTTGGAATGAGTATGCTACACAATATAGTGATGAAAAAGAAAGAGAAAAATATGTTTGTAATCCAGACTTATACGGAGAAAGATGTCCGCATTTAACAGGAAATGCAGTTGATATCAGAATTAAGGGAAAAAAAGATAAAATGACACCAGAGGACAAGAATATTTTAGAAGACATAATGTATGAAGCAGGCTATAGAAGGTATATTGTTGAACCATGGCATTTTGAATGTTGCGGAACAGAAGGCTATAAAGAAGCAGAAACTAAGGGAACGAAAACATTTTTATTTTATCTTAAATAACATACTCAAAAATGAGCCAAGATTATAATATGCCCTACCCAAAATTCATCCTCAATTCCCTGAAAGAATCATTTATGTCAATCTGGAAGAATAAATTACTGTTCATTGGGTTGTTCATACTTCAAATCATTTTCTTTGCTGTTTTGAGCTCCATAAGCTACAATTATATAACTAAGATTTTAACTAATGCAAAGGGAATTACAGATTATGTTAGCCAGCAAAAACTTGATGAGGCTTCAGTTGCTTCAAATATATTAAATCAAAAAAATATTTTAGGAGATGAGCCATTAAGTATCAGCAGAAATTTCAACGAGATGAAAAAAAATTTTAAGATTTATCTGATTAATATTTTTTTGTTATTGGCAATCTTCATGTCTTTGGTATGGTCTATAACCCAGAGGTTGATTCATAATATCAATCTTAAAAAGTTTACAGGAATTTTTTTGAAAAATTTAGTTGTTTTAATCTTTTTTTTAGGGCTGATCTTCACTTTTTTCTTATTACTTTTTGACATCTCTTTAACAGGAATTGCAGAACAGAGCACAAAGATACTAACAAGATTCATCCCATTTATGATTTTTTTAGTAATTTTTGCCTATTTTATTTTTATCTCTATTCCATTATCATTTAGTACAGGATTAGGCAACATTGTCCAAAGAACATTAATTTTTGGAGTCAGAAAAATACATTATATCTTAACAGTTTATCTAGTTAATATCCTTTTGATTGCTCTATCACTGATTTTATTATATTTTTTTATAGAAAAAAGCCTGCTAATATTGCTATTTTCAATAGCATTATTGACTTTTAGTTTTATATTTGGAAGGATATTCCTTATGGTAGTTATTAATAAGTTAACCAAATCAAAAAGAAAACTATTGTGAATTCCAACGAATCTAAACCGATTCTCATTTTCTCTTCATTACATCAGAAAAAGTTTTTTAATCAATATTATGAGCAAGTTGCTAAACATTGTCTTGATAAAATAAAGGTATATATGGTTTCCCCTGTGAATTAGAAAATTCTGATATTTTTGAACCAGCAATAAAGATGCTATGCACATACGGATTTGGTGATTTTATTAATCTCCTTTATCTGTTTTATTTGAATTTGTTTCCTCACCATCTAATTTAGATTTCTCGTTACCCCCACTTTTTTTTCCTGATGATTTATAAGATGGTTCTTCCCCAGCCATTCCTTCATAAGTTTCTTCAAGTCTATTTTTTACATATCTTTCTGCTTTTGAGCCTTCCAAGCCAAGTTCCTCTGCTTCTACTCTAAATTTATCAACAAGAAGCTCTAGTGGAGTTATTTTATTTGAGTATGGATTAGAGGTTATATCCCTAATTTTTCCTTTCAAGCTTGAAAATCGCTCTGCGTAGTCCATTCCTTCTCTAGCTAATGCTTTATAAATCCTTGCTAATCTTCTATCACTTTCTTTGTTTGTACCTTTGTAGTTCTCAGCCAATTTTGAGTAAAACTTTGCTCTGAGTAATCCTTGTAACTTTTCAGAACTTGCATCCCCTTTAATACCCAGATGATGTCCAAACTCATGCTCTATATCTGCAATTTTCATTGCTTCTATTGCCTCTCTATCAGTTAACCCATATCTTGACGTAAGGGCTACTACTTTATTATGGAAATCTTCCTCTACTATTAAAATGCCTTTTCTTTGATAATAAGCTGCAACATAACCTTCATTTCCTACATCAACCTCAACACCTAAAGCAGTTATATCCTTTTTTGATTTATCTTTTGATTTATCAATTGAAAAGCCATATTGTTCCAGTAATTTTATCCATAAAAGTTCCTTTGCTTTGTATCTATTTGCATCATCCCATAACCCATTTCTAATTAATTGCTCAAGATTTGCAATCTTTGAGACGTAATTTCCAATCTTATTTGGGTGTACTGCCCCTATGATTCTTTTATTTATATTCAAATCAACATCTGTATCTCTTCTGTCTGGAAGGTGTAATCTACTTTCACCTCCATATATATATGCAATATCTGGCATTATCGGTATATGATTGTGTTTACTTGGAGGCTCATTGTTAGCGGCACTGTACCATGAGTACATGTTACCAGAACTTTCTTCAAAAGCTTGAACAGCAGGAGTACCCCATGGATCATTTGCTGGATATCTCTCAAGCCTGCCTGAAGTTTTTAAATATGCAAAGCCATTTTCAATTGTTAAATGAGCAGGACCATAACCATAACTTGTTGGGGACATCACAAAGTTAGAATTCATTGATTGGATATCTTGAGGTGTAATCTTAGGCTTAGGATTAGGATTAAGCTCAGTACTATCACAAGTAGAACAAGGTGTAAATACATAATGTGGGCTTAGTATTGGATAGGTCATTTTATCTAATTTCTAAACATTTCATTTCCTGGGCAAAATTTGGTTAGGAGGTACGTAACTTTTTGGCTCAAAAATATAATGGGTAATCTTTAAAGTTTTTAGAAGATATCTTATAGTTTCATCATGGCCTCCCCCATAAAATAAAATTGACTTTGTTTCATCTTTTTTTTCCATTGTTTCAAGAAGATTAAATAGTGCTTTACTTACTCTTTCTAACTCAAAACTGAATGGGATTCCAGCAACCCCTTGTTTTTCATGAATTTTTCCGTACTCCTCATAAACTTTAGGATCATCTACCAGTTTTGTGTAGATTTTATCATTATAAATACATTCTATGTTTATTGGAGCTGATCTACTAAACCTGTATATTCTACCGTTAAAAAGAGTTTCTAAATCTAACATATCTTCTTTAGGCATTCCTTTTTCTTGAGTGTACTTTTTATACATATCACGTAAAATCTTGCATTCCTGAGTTTTGCCAGCTTTATCCATCAAACCTTGTTCGTCAGTTGAACCTTCCATGCCTAAAAACTTAAAATTGTAGTTCTTAATTAAGCTTTCTAAGAGTAAGAAACTATCAGCCTGGACATTTTTGCCTATTTCAGCTATTTTTTTGTCTTCCTCATCAATAAGGTGATGAATATCCTTAATATAAAATATTTCTACTTCAGATTTTTCGTATATCCTGTAATGTACCAACCTCCCATTTGATATGTTAAATGTTGGTTTTACTTCTTTTGCATGGACAGGACTGATAGGGACATAAGAAAGTGCTGCTCCAAGTAATATTGTCCCCAGATTTTTTAATATCTTGTTTACCATTTTAAAAGTTTTATAGTTCCCCTTTTAAGATTAAGATAAAATTAAAAAATAAAAAGATTAAAAGAAAGTACATTAAGCAGTTTTAGGCTGCTTTTTTGTAAGTACCTTCCATTTTTGGTTTATAGTCCTTTGATAATAGAGGTATTAAACTTGCATAAATTCCTTGTGCTTCCTGTACACTTTTTATTACTGAAGGAACCGTTACCCCTTCATATGTTTTAGGATTTTCTTTTTTCAAATCTTTTAAATACGCTAATAGTGCCTGTGCTTTTTCCAAGCTATCAATTTTTGAGGTTATCATTTTTGTAGTTGCTGTATTTGCATGTGCTCCGTAAATTGGGTTTATCAAAGCATCTATCTCCTCAGGCCTTACAACACCTCTATTCTTTATAGCATCATAAATTCCATTTTCATCAATACCCAAATGCTCTCTTATGAAAGCTTCCCATTGAGGCTTTCCACTTGCTGGATCTTTTTGATCCTTTAGAAGTTCAATTTTATCTTTATTTAATTTAAGGTAATTTATAGCAATATGTTCAGCTGCAACATCCCATAATGTTTTAGCTAATTTTTTAGCTTTACTTTCATCTAATACTAACTCCTTTGCTTCACTGCCATTTTCAGAATGGTAGTAATTAGTTGCAACTTTATACAAACTTGTCTTTAAAAGTCTAAAAGTAAAATTATCTTGAACCCCTCTTACTTCTTGTGTTAAACTGTCAAAATCAACTATTTGTTCTAAACTATTTGTTTTTGTCATTTTACCTTACCCCATTTTTTGTTGTTATATTTTTATTATTCATAAACTTTTATATTTTTGTTTTTTTAAGTTTTTACTTAGTTTTTATTTATCTTATTCCTTATCACTACTCTATGATAATAACACTTATATATAAACTTTTCGCTTCTGTAGGATATATGCCCACATTCGACAGTTGGAATCAGAAAATGATGTTTTCAATCAAAAATGTTAAT
>CAZIEE010000030.1:13324-14253 GCA_964538135.1 uncultured Methanosarcinales archaeon | reverse complement strand
CATAGGAAATGATTTCAAAAATAAGGAAATCACTCATAAATCAGAAAGTGCCAGATTATGCAAAATCTTAAAAACAACAGTAGATTAACATAAATTTGTACGCGATGAATGAATGAACACCCTTTGAGCCAAAGCAATGAAATGCGGAAGTAACTGCTGAGCGTATACTTATTAAGAAATATGAAATACGAAGCACGAAATTCGCATTATAGAAGTGCGTCGGCCGGGAATTTTGATGAAATTGGGATTCATTGTCGAACCCGGATAGCGAGCTTGGAAGGCTCGAGTCATAGCCATAGTCCCATTGTTATGTTTAGACCACCAACGCAACCAACGCACAAACTATGATTTTTTTAGAGGTTTATAAAAGTAGTGTTTTTTCCGAAATCATAAACTACCAGCTTATTGAGATGTAGAAGACATTTTTGATGAACGACATTATTGCCCCATATTCTCTTGAATTTAAGGAATCACGTATTTTTTATTCTGTGCCAATTTAGCCTAAGATTTATATATTAGCTGTATTCTAAATAATACATATGATTTCATGATTAAACCTAGTGGTTAATTTAACATAGATGGACAAATATTTAGATAAAATAGTTATTGGATTAGCAGAAAAAATTAAAATACACTATAATGAGGGTAGTAAAAACGTCAATGCAAAGATAGATACAGGAGCAACAAAAAGTTCTATTGATACAAATCTTGCAGCTAAGCTAAAGCTGGGTCCAGTTATAAAGTCGAATCTTGTAAAATCTGCTCATGGCTCTAAACTAAGGCCGGTAATTGAGGCAGTTATTGAGTTAGCTGGAAAGAAAATAAAGTCTGAATTCACTTTAGCAGACAGAGCACACATGAAATATAGGATACTCATAGGTCAGAATATTTTAAAGGAGGGGTTTTTAATAGATCCCAACCAACCTTTT
>CAZIEE010000030.1:0-13224 GCA_964538135.1 uncultured Methanosarcinales archaeon | reverse complement strand
TGCTTTGAGCAAAAAGCTTGACCAAAAATCGAGGGTTTCACTTCGCTCAAGCCCTCTTCCAACCTTTTTGCTTTGAGCAAAAAGCTTGACCAAAAATCGAGGGTTTCACTTCGCTCAAGCCCTATACAACCTTTTTTGCATTAGCAAAAAAGGTTGACTTAAAATGAAAGCAGCTGTCATGTCTTTGGGAAGTAAAAGTTCGTTAATGATAATTGAAGCTATGCAAGCCTATTTTGATGAAGTTAACAATGTAGACTTAAGAGATGTAGAGGTAAATTTAGGAGCTGGAACATTAGATGTTTTATACGAAGGCAAAAGAATTTCGAAGTACAGTTGTATATACGCAAGAGGTTCATTTAGATATGCTCCATTACTGAGGTCAGTAACAAGAGCATTATATAGTTCATCTTACATGCCAATAAAACCTGAAACATTTACCCTGGGCCATGATAAGCTCTTAACACATTTGGCATTACAACATTTTAGAATACCCATGCCCACCACCTATCTTGCTTCTTCAACAAGGGCTGCAAAAAAAATTTTGAATGAGGTTAACTATCCTATTGTTCTAAAGTTTCCACATGGTACCCAAGGCAAAGGTGTAATGTTTGCTGAGAGCTTTGCAGCAGCATCTTCAATGCTCGATGCTCTGATAGCTTTAAAACAGCCATTCTTAATACAAGAATATATTGAAACAGGCGGTGTTGATATAAGAGCTTTTGTTATTGGAGACAGTGTTATTGCTTCAATGAAAAGAACAGCAGTTAGGGGAGAGATGAGGGCAAATATTCATGCAGGAGGCACAGGACAATCATGTGACCTAAATCAAACAACAAAGAGAATAGCAATTGATACAGCTTCTTCCATTGGTGCAGAAATATGTGCTGTAGATATACTTGAAAGTTCAAAAGGGCCTTTAGTTATAGAGGCAAATTTATCTCCAGGGTTACAGGGCATAACCCAGGCAACAAACATAAATGTTGCTGATAAGATTGCAAAGTACCTCTACCAAAAATCAGAGATATTCTCTGCAAGAGATAGAGATGAGGCAACTTTAAAAATATTTGAGGATTTAGGCTTAAGCAACGAGATAGCACAACAAATCATAACCAACTTAGACTTCAGGGCAGACAGAATATTGTTGCCAAAGATTATTACAGACATTGCTCAATTCACCCAAAAGGATGAGGTTGTTTTAAAGGTAGAAAAAGGAAAGTTAAATATTGAAAGGATTTGATCAATACCCCTCAAAAACAATTTTCTTTTTATCTTTTTCCAATACTGTAATGGTCTTATCACTTTTTCTTACTTCTCCAACAACATTTGCGTCTTTTGCAATACTCAAAATCTCTTCAACATTCTCTTTTTTACAAATCACAAAAAATCCCATACCCATGTTAAATGTTGTATACATCTGTTCATAACTAAAACCAGATTCCTGCTGCATTAAATCAAAAATTGGTTGGCTCTTTAGAGGAGCATTAATTCTAAATTCAAATTTTTCTTTTGCTCCTATAATCCTATTTAAGTTCTTTAAGCCGTATCCTGTGTTATTAACACCAACTACATCAAAGTTTTTTGATATCTTCGCCATTGTTTGGATATAAATTTTGGTTGGCTCCAACAAAATTTTACCTATTGTAGAACCTTGAAACTCATCATTCAATGAAAATTTTCCAGTGTACAATTTCTTAAATTCTGCTCTGGTTTCAAAATCTCCATTTAATAGATGATGCCTTAAATCTGTATAACCATTGGAATGAGGGCCTGAGCTTTGAAATGCAATTATTTTTTGTCCTGCTTCTACTTTTTTATTTTTAAATTTTTGTTTTTCTATGAAACCAATCATGCATCCTACTATATCAAAAGCATACCCACTTTTTGGAGAGCTCAATAACTCGTCTACAGAAGCAGTTTCTCCTTTTCCAAAGTTCATAACTATGGAATTTTTTAGAACACCTGATGCATTACATTGCTGTAAAGCTTTGGACATTCCTTCCACTATAGTTCCAGTTATTCTCTTTTCCTGAATTTCTGATTGGCATAATATACAATCCATAAACAAAAAAGGGTTAACTGCCCCCAATGTGGATAAATCGTTGGCTGACATAGCTACACAATCGATACCTATTGTATCATATTTTTCCATTGCTTCAGCAATGAGTATTTTAGTACCAATACCGTCTATGGCAGTTGCAATATAGTGCTTTGGAAAGAGCTCATTATTTTCATAAAGCTCAGCGAACATTCCTTTGCTTTGCTTCAGCATATTTGCCTTTAAAGAAAAAGGAATTGCTTTTTTAATAGCATCAACAGCTCCTGATTCACGTTTCTGGTAGGATGCATTTGAGGGCATAAGAAAAAGATTAATAACTGTATTTATAAAATTTTTTAAAACTCCAAAACAGTTTAAAGTAAATTGGTCAAAGTTCTTTCTGATCAACAGGCAGATGTATTAACTGAATTCCAAGTTTTTTTGCAACTTCAAAAATCATTTCATCTCTGTAAAACTCACCATAGTAAATCTTTTTTGTTCCGCAATTTACCAGCATCTTAAAACAGTTCCAACATGGAGATGCTGTTATGTAAATCTCAGATCCTTCTATTCTAACCCCATTTTTAGCAGCTTGTAGGATTGCATTTGCTTCTGCATGAATTGTTGCAACACAATGACTTCCTTCCATTACATGACCTACTTCATCACAATGAGGCATTCCTCTTATGCTTCCATTATAACCTGTAGAAAGTATCGTCTTATCTCTAACAATCACAGAGCCTACATGCTTTCTGTCACATGTACTTCTTGTTGCTGCCTCCTTTGCAATGTTCATAAAATACTGCTCCCAGCTTATTCTTGTCATTTTTTGGATGTATTAAGACTTCATCCAAAAATTCGCTACACTCAGGTTAGCAGCTTCAAAGTTCCTTATGTTTAAGTTTATTGCTGACATTCCCCGTAAGGGACGTCCCCCTTGTCAGCTAATCTCTGTTAATAGATTGAACTTTGACTTTAGGCTGCTAACCCTTTTTTGGATGAAGCTAAATTATTATTCAATTCCTTTACCAACTTTTTTACTTCACTATACAACTTTTCTAATGTGGAATCATTAGTAATAATTTTATTTGCTAAACTAATTGTTAAATCAAGTTGTTGGTTGTACCCCTTATTTAAATTTTCTATTTGCTCCTGTTTTTCAAATTCCTCCAGGGTTTTTGCATCTCCAAGCCTGTTTCTTTTAAGTAATCTCTTAAATCTTGTCTCTGTAGGAGCAGATATTCCTACTAAAAAAAAATCATCATTTTTTCTTAATTCCCTTACTTCATAAGGGCTCCTTACACTGTCAATAACAAAAAAATTTTCATTTTTTATTCTAACCAATTTTTTGGATGAAGCCTTTGTGTAATCAATCTTTTTGTTTATCTGTCTTGCTAAATAACCAAAACCGAATTTCTTTCTTAAATCATTGCCTAACTTAGTTAAGTTAGATCTGGAATGTTCCAATCTTCTTTTTGTAGCTTCTTCTCTTATCCTATCTGAGAGGGAATAATTAAAAAATCCCTTTTTAGATAGATACTCTGCCACTTTTGTTTTTCCAGCTCCATTTTTTCCTGTTATGCCGATTATCATAAAAATTACTGATGTAACTTTTCCAGTTCTTCTTCGAATCTTTCAAGATCTTTAAATTCCCTATAGACAGAAGCAAATCTTATATAGGCAACTTTATCAAGCATTTTGAGTTTTTTCATTGCGATCTCCCCGATTATTTTACTTTCAGTCTCAACAGAATCTCTATTCCTTAACTCAGATTCCACCTCATCAACAATCTTCTCAATTTTATCAATGCTGATTGGTCTTTTTTCACATGATTTTAGAATTCCATTCAGCAATTTCTGCCTTTCAAAACTTTCCCTTCTGCCATCTTTTTTTACTACAACAATACTTATTTCTTCAACTCTTTCGTAAGTTGTAAACCTCTTACTGCATTTTAAGCATTCTCTTCTCCTTCTTGTAGCTTCAAGATTCTCAGTTTCCCTTGTATCAATAACCTGAGTTTGTTCATTGGAACAATATGGGCATTTCATAAAAATAGACAAGTTTTTATTTAAATAAAAATTTTTCTATTAAAATGAAAAAAATAAGTCTGGGTGGGCAAGCTGTTATTGAAGGTGTGATGATTAGGGGCCCTGATCATTATGTGGTTGCAGTAAGAAAGAACAAAAGAATCATAACAATGTCTGCACCAATCAAAAAAATTAAGAGTAAAATACAGAAGCACAAGTTTCTTAAATTTCCTTTTATTCGTGGAGTGGTCAATCTTCTTGAATCTCTTAAAATTGGTATGAGGTCACTAATGTGGTCAGCTGAACAGCAAACTCGGGAGAAAACAAAAATAACAAAAAATGAGCTGAGCCTAACCCTTTTAATTTCAATTGGAGCTGTTATTCTTTTCTTCATATTGTTGCCATACTTTTTAACAAGTTTAATTGGGATTACAGAAGAAAAAAATTCTTTCCTATTCAACTTTGTTGACGGAGCTATAAGGTTGTTATTCTTTTTAATTTATCTAATTTCAATATCCTTTATTAAGGATGTAAAGATTTTATTCCAATACCATGGAGCAGAGCATAAGTCAATCCATTGTTATGAAAGAGGAGAAAAGCTTACTTTAAAAAATGTTAAAAAGTTTACAACATTGCACCCCAGATGCGGAACCTCTTTTTTATTAATAGTTTTTATAATGAGTATTTTCATTTTTTCATTTCTTCCTTTAGCAATCTCCTTTTTTTATCATGGTTTCTCCAGTCTAAGTATTTGGATAAGAAAATCAATATTATTTCCTTTGAGAATTTTGGTGATCCCAATCATTGTAGGGATCTCCTATGAATTGCTTAAAGCTAGTGGTCACCAAAAGAATCTACAAAAGAATCTGCTATTCAGATTTATTTCTTTACCTGGATTGTTGCTTCAAAAGATTACCACAAAAGAACCAAACAATAAACAGATAGAGGTAGCCATAGCCTCATTAAAGAGATTGATAAATGTAGAACGTAAGCATTAATTCACTACACTACCCACTGTCCAAATATCAATGTTATAATAAAAGCTATTAAAAAGCTTGGTACAAATGGGATTCCTGTTTTGATAAGAATCTTTTTTATCTTTCCTTGCTTATAAAAACCAATCAATTTCTTAATTTGTTCTTTTTGGATCCCCAGATCTTTCGGACCACATATATACTTCCCGTTAACAAAAACATCTTTGACTATCCAATCACCTTCTGTCAGTTCATGAGGCTCTGAAGAGTGATACATACATGATTTTTCAACTGCCTTACCAAAAACCCATAGATAAAAAGTCATTAAAGTCATGAGTAATAAAATCAAAATTAACATTTTTAGATGATAAAAACTGATTGAAAATAAAATTATAAAAGATAAAACAAAGAGCACTACTATTATTTTTTTTATCATTATAACTTTTTTTTTTGATAATTGTCTCGCAAATTCTCTCATGAACTTTTTTTTATTTCTGTAAGCTAAAAAAATACCCCATAATATACCATAAATTGCACCAACAATTAAAGCATTAATAAAAAATCCAAATAAGAATTGGGGTGTCTTAAAACTTAGATCAATTCCTATCATTGAGCCTAGGGCCATCAACATTTTACTGTCTCCTCCACCCCACTGCCCTGCATAAAACATTATATAAGCAATTACGAATAAGATTGCCAATCCTGCAATACTATTTATAATAAATGTACTATTTGAGTAGATTACCGAAAATAACAAGTTTAATCCAACTCCAGATATAATAAGCCCATAATTCAACCAATCTGGAACTTCTCTGGTTTTTAGATCACTTAAACTCCCAATTAGAAGTGCTCCCAGAGAAATAACGTAGATTATAATGGATGGCATAAATTCTGTACCAATTAGATAGTTCATAGCAATCTGGTTCATAAAAAACTTAAAAAATAAAAATATTTATAAACTTATATCATTCGTTAAAGCTAATTGTGAATTTATGTCAACTATAACAATGCCTGGGCATATAGCAATAAGTTTGGATGATATTTCTAAATTGTGTAGAGTGAACCATTTGGATATTAATGAGACTTGTTCCAAATACTTTAATTTCTTAGGTAAATTGATAGAGTTACAAATAAAATCAAACATTAAGGTTTTAACAATATACCTGTTATCCGATAGAATTGATGGATTTTCAGATTATATAGCCTTCCAAGACTGGCTTGCAAGTTTTTTTAATGAACTAACAGCTAATCAAATAGTGATCAAACACAAGATAAAAATTTCAATATTTGGAAAGTGGTATAATCTCTCTGGTAGAGTGGTTGAATCATTAAAAAATATCATAGAACAGACTAAAGATAATGATAGTTTCTATGTCAACTTCTGCATAAATTATGATGGCCAGGAAGAGATAGTTGATGCTTGTAGATTAATAGCAAAACAAGTACAGTTGGGGAAGGTAGATACTGAAATGATAACAAAAGAAACAATAAAGAAAAATATCTATTCATCATACTTCACTTCACCTGAACTTATACTTATTTATGGAGAAAAAATATTAAGTGGCATTTTATTATGGGATTCTGTCAACTCAAAAGTTATATTTTTAGATAAATCTTTTATTGATTTCAAGGAAGAAGATATTGTCGGGGCATTCTAAAGTTTGCGAATCTTGTAAAGAACAATTCCATAAGCTATGAATGCCCACTAAAGAAAGATTTATATATAAGTAATCTTCATAAAAAACATAAGATGGATAGATTAAAGAGGTTACTTTCAATTATTCTTGCTATGATCTTGTATGTTCTAATCATTAATTTTGCTTATGCCTCTTCTTTTGATCTCAAAATTACACCTATTAAAGATAAAATACCAGTTGAAGAGGTTGCAGAATTTAAACTGACTATCCAAAATAATATTGATTCAGAAGAAGAATTTATTATAAGAAAGGTAGGGTATCCATATTGGGATATGTATACTAAACCTTTGCAAAATCCTATTACTCTGAAAGTACCTGCTAATGGTTCTGAATCAATAAATATTTTTGTTGACCCATTATACATCACAGTGGTAGACACTTATACTCTACCTTTAGGTGTTGGTTTAGAACGAACTGGGGAAGAACAAAAAGTACCCATAAGCATCGGAATAAAATCAATTGATTCCTTAATAAGTGGTTACGTACCAACTGTTCTAGCAAGTGTAAGTATCTCTCCTGAGGATATTGATCCTAGAAAAGAAACTGTGGTAAAGATTGTACTCAATAATCAAAACATACTTGATTATCCAGATTTAAAAATTACCATGGTCAGTAATCTTTTCAATGACGAAATTCATACAACTTTGGCTCCAAAAGAAGATAAGGTGTTAGAATTTACAAAAAAAATGGATCATATGACTGTGCCTCAACAAGATAAGCTGGTGGTTGCAATATCGAGAGATGGGAAGATTATAGTCAATCCAATTATTAGAGAGTTTAAGATTAAAAGCTATGAAATAAAAGAAAATCTCCAAGAACAAAGATCTTTTCTTAAGGTAAAAAAAGGTGTTAGAATTTTATCTAACGATGCTGAATATGAAGGTACAATAAAACTTGATACAAACAGAATTAAAAACATGTTCTTAACTTCTTCTCCATCAGCTGAAATAATTAAAGAAGGAGGTAAACAGTATTTATACTGGAAGTTTAAGGTGGGTAGTGATAAGATATTTACAGTTGAAACCACAGAGAATTACAGGCCAATTGTTGTAGTATCAGTATTAGTGATACTATCAGTTATTTTATACTTCTTGCTTAGGAGCCCAATTGTCCTGAAAAAAAGTGTAGTAAATTTAGTATTGAAGGAAGGAGGAGTTTCAGAGGTAAAAGCAGTTGTAAGGGTTAAAAACAGGAGTGGAAAAAAAATAGACAATATAGAAGTCCTGGATTTTGTACCTGGTATGGCTTATGTTGAAAAAGAGGTTACAATAGGTTCAATACAACCAGATAGCTTGTTAAAGCACCCAAAAAAAGGGGTTACAATAAAATGGATAATAGAAAACTTAGACGCAGGAGATGAGAGGGTACTCTCCTATAAAATTAGATTTGGACTTTCTGTCCTGGGAGAGTTTAATCTTCCAAGTGCAGTTGGTAGGTGCAAGGTCGGACATAGATTTTCTATAAGTAATTCTAATAGAGTAGGGTTGAGTAGTTGATTTCTAAAAATAAAAACATTTTAATAAAATGAAGATTAAACTCAAATTGCCAAGGTGGCATAATCTGGTACTGGGTTAGTGATAATTATTATTTTAATAAATAATATCATTACTCTAGCAGTAAATTGCGGCGGTCTCGAATAACTTTTTTGCTTCGCAAAAAGCGAGAGCTAACCGCTGTCCGCAAGGACTTCTCGGTTCAAAGAAGCGTTTTGTAAAAACCATGAGAACAATGACAGAATGCGTGAAAATCCGAGCCTTGGCGTAAATTTAATGCGCTAAATAATCATGCCCACTTGATAGAGCATCCTATTGCAGGGCTCAACTCAATTTGTACTTTTTTATTGTGTAAAATGGAGTCAATTGCATTTCTTAGATCGTAAGTTTTAACAGATTTTTCATCTTTATAGTTGTCATCTATTCTGCCATGGTACCTTAGCTTTTTTTCTATATCAAATACAAAGCATTCTGGTGTACATTGTGCCCCATAAGCTGATGCAACTTTTTGATTTTTGTCCCTTAAATATGGGAAGCTCAGATTTTTTGCTTTACTCATCTCTATCATTTTTTCAAAGCTGTCATCAGGATAATTTATCTCATCATTGGAATTAATTCCAACAATCTGGACACTTTTGATTCCAAAATCTGTTTGTATTGCCTTCACTCTTTCCATATATGCCTGGACATAAGGGCAATGATTGCACATAAAAATAATAACAGTTATCCTCTTATTTTTAAAATCATTTAAAGAGTAAGTTCTTCCATCAACACCCGGTAATCTGAAGTCTATGGCTTTATCTCCAATTTTTAACTTAAGATTGTTAATATTCATCTCCATAATTTTCAGTTTATCACTTAGTTTATTAAAATGTTTTTATTTTACGCATTAAATTTAAAAAGATAGTGACTTATTTACTTTAAACCTATACTATTATAATAATTATGCCAGAAAAAATCCAGTTTTTCCCTTTAGAAATAATTTATAAGATAATTGATAACAAAGCAGTTGTAAACCTGTATGGCAAAACATTGGATGGTAAACAGATATGCATTTTAGATGATAACTTTGAACCTTATTTCTATGTAATTCCAAAAAACAATGCCAATATAAGTGAAATATTAATAAGAGTAAAGGTAGAGAATGAGGGGCAAACATGTTTTGTAACTAAAACTGAATCATGTGTGAAAAAGATTCTTGGAAAAGAAGTTTTTTCAATAAGGGTTTATACAAATCTGCCAAGCGGAATCCCTCCAATAGCAAAAGTTGTAAAAGAATTAGATGCTGTTGACTCAGTGTACGAATTTGACATACCCTTTGTCAGGAGATACCTTATAGACAAAAATGTAACTCCTTTGTTATTACATCAGGCAGTTGGGGAATTCACAAACCAAAGATCAAAAGTTAATATGTTTAGAATAGAAAGTGTAGAACAAATAAGTGGGGATACCCTAAATAATCCAAGAATTTTGGCATTCGATATTGAAACTTATAGTGATTTCAGTTTTAAAATAGATGCCGAGATGAATCCAATTATCATGCTTTCTTTTTATGGTGAAGGAATTAAAAAGGTTTTTGTATGGAAAAAATTCAAAACTGATCTCAATTATATTGAATTTATAGATAGTGAAGCAGACCTTATTGAAAGATTTAAGGAAACTATAAATAATTACAAGCCGGATATTTTAACTGGATACTTTTCTGATGGCTTTGATTTGCCTTACATAAAAACAAGAGCGAATAAGTACAAAATTAAGCTTGATATTGGGTTGGACTACTCTGATATCAGGATTAGACCTGGAAGAGAGAAGGGTAATACCAATGTAACTATAAATGGAATAACCCATTTAGACATCTTTAAGTTTATTAAAAAAGTTATGGGAGGTACATTAACAACTTATTCTTACGATTTAAATGCTGTAGCAAGTGAGTTACTTAATGAAAAAAAACATGAAGTTAATTTAGAAGAGCTTCCTCGTGTATGGGATACTCAATCTGAGGATCTTGAAAAGTTTTGCAATTATAATATAAATGACTCAGTTTTAACCTACAATTTAGCAGTAAAGATGCTGCCTACAATAATAGAGATTGTTAAAATAGTGAATCTCCCAATTTATGACATTAATAGGATGGGGTTTTCCCAACTTGTTGAATGGTATATGATGAAACAAACTTCTAACTTTAATGAGATTGCACCTAACAAGCCAAATTACAATGAAATACAAAAAAGAAAAATCAACACATATCAAGGGGGTTTTGTTTATGAACCAAAACCTGGATTTTATAATGATATTACAGTTTTTGATTTCAAAAGCCTTTACCCAACCATAATAAGCTCCCATAATATAAGTCCTGATACAATTGATTGCAGTTGTTGCAAGGATAAACCAAATTTAGTTCCAGCTAATACTGAAAAGATTGATTTAGGTAAAGTGGAAAGTGAAAGACATTGGTTTTGCAATGTAAGAAAAGGGTTCATCCCAGTACTAATTGAAGATCTGATAACCAGGAGGATGCGTATTAAGGGGATAATAAAGGAAGAAGGATCTACAATTTCTGAAAAGTTTAAATTCCTTGAGGCAAGACAGAACAGCCTTAAACTATTGGCGAATTCATTTTATGGATATCTTGGTTTTTTCGGAGCAAGATGGTATTCTATGGAATGCGCAAGAAGTATAACAACATGGGGAAGATCTTATATTCATAAAGTTATTGATCATGCTCAAAAACAGGGATTTTTTGTTCTTTACAGTGATACTGACAGCGTTTTTATTACACTTGATGGCAAAACAAAGGACGATGCAAAAGTCTTTGCAGACTCAATAAATTTAGAACTTCCTGGTTTGATGGAGCTTGAATATGAAGGATTCTATCCCAGTGGGATATTTGTTTCTGCAAAGATTGGGCAGTTTGGAGCAAAAAAGAAGTATGCATTAATCTCCGAACAGGGAGTTATTAAAATTAAAGGATTTGAGACTGTGAGGAGAAACTGGTCATTAATTGCAAAAGAGGTACAAGAAAATGTTTTAGAGATTGTTTTAAAAGAGAAGGACACTAAAAAGGCACTCGATTATGTCAAAAAGGTTATAAGAGATTTAAGAGATAAGAAGATTTCAATAGATAAAGTAACAATTTGTACCCAGTTGCAAAAAGATATTTCTGATTACACTGCCAAAGGCCCCCATGTTGCAGTTGCTCAAAGACTAAAAGACAAAGGTAGATTGATAGGAGCTGGTTCAATGATAAAATATGTGGTAACCATAGGAGGAGGGGTAATCAGAGACAGATCAAGGTTGCCAGAAGAGGTAAAAGAAGGGGAGTATGATGCTGATTATTATATTAACAACCAGATTATTCCAGCTGTTGAGAGAATATTCAATGTACTTAACTACAATAAAGAGGATCTAATTGAGAAAAAAAATCAAACTAAATTAGAAGGCTTTTTCTAAATTTAAATTTAAAAATCTTTTTTTCATTCGCATAAATGTAATGCCATTTCTTATCTCAACTTGTTTATGAGTATAAAATTGTATATTATCATCTAAAGTAACAAAATCTATTTTTTCATCTATTGATTTATCTTTAAAGTATTTCAAAATTACCACCCCCCCAGTTAATTGAATTAAATACTAAATATGAAGTACGAAATTCGAAATTTGAAATACGAAATTCTAAATCTTTCTCTTGTAAATTTTATATAAAAATGTTTTGTTTTATCGTATAGAAATTAGTATACTGGTGTATTTTTTACAGTATAAGATTAGAAAGATATTTAAATAAATATTTAAATAATGCTTAGAAATGCTTAGAAATGTTTAGATATAATTTTAAAAGTATATTAAAAAAATAATTAAACAAAAAGAGGTGATTTTATGGCACTTGGTGTTCAGGAGACGACACTTGCAATAATTATAGGAACTTTAGCAGCAATAGTTTATTCTTTAAGGATTTTGGTGTTAATGGAGCGCAGAATTGCAAGAATAGAGATGCATATTGAAAAAGTTGTTGAAAAGGTTATGAAGGAAGAGATAAAGATAGAAAAGGCAATTAAAAAAGGCAGATAAAAAATTATTTTTTGATAGAAGTAAGATTTAAGTATTTGATGCCTACACCTAAATGATAGATTAGAAAACAGTCAATTAATTGAATCTTTAAGCAAACTATCGTAAATTGAGTGTAATAAAGTAAAATGGGAGAAAAAGGGAGAGAGATTTCCAAGATTGACCAGAAATGGCTCATAGAAAAATTAGGAAAAGCATATTCCTTTGAATGGGTAGTCCATTATTATGCATCTTTAGCTTCTAATATTGTTGCAGGACTAAGAGCTCCTGTTTATTCAGAAATTTTCAAAAGGGCGTCTGAAGGTGAGCTTTTACATGCAAACAAAATTGCAAAAAGAATGGCAGAACTTGGCGTAGAACCACCAAAAAACCTAAGTGAGATGGAAAAGTTGGGGGGATTTGGGAATGTAGACTTTCCAAAAGACAGAAGTGATGTTAAAGGTTTCATTAATATATTCTTAAAAATGGAAAGACATGCTATAGATTTATACTATGATTTGGCTGAAAAGACCCACAACAAGGACCTCATAACACATGAGCTTGTAGAAGATTTGTTAGCAGAAGAGGTTTCTGAAGAAGAAGAGTATGAGAACATGTTGATGGGGGCATAGTTCTTCAAGTTCTTTAATCTTTTCTGTTAATTTTTCTATTTCCCTGCTTGCGTCTTTGGTCATCTTTCAATCAAAATAATCTTAAACAGAATATAATTCAAGAAAAAACAAGTCAGTTTGTTAAACGATTACTCTAAAACGAAAGATATAAATACTAGTTCTTCGTCGTAAAATATAAAAAATAAGGAGGTGTTTTCTATGAAATTTAAACAAGGCATAAATAAAAATCAGGAGTTTCTTTTTGCAAAGAAACCAGAAGATTTTCTTCCCGATGACCATTTAGCTAAAGCGATATATGAAGTAGTAGAACATCTTAATCTTAGCA
>CAZIEE010000029.1:0-14275 GCA_964538135.1 uncultured Methanosarcinales archaeon | reverse complement strand
CGATAAAATTTGTTATCATCGTCTATAAATAGAGGTGTGCTTATATATAAAACTTAGTTTTTCCACTAGAAACGAAGGTTAAAAAATGTGAATTGAAAAGAAAGAAATCACTCACTTTTTATACTGTGCCAAAAAAAAGAAAATTATATATACTAATATATTAAATAAGAACTTTATGTCCAAAACATTTAAAATCGCTTTATTTGAGCTTGAGTCATGGGAAAAAGAGTATTTTTCAAATAATTTAAAATGTGAGATGCAGTTTATTGACGACCATCTAAATAAAGACAATGTAAGTCAAATTAAATATGTTGATGCAATTGGAATTTTTATTTACTCTATTGTTAATAAAAAAGTATTAGAAAAACTGCCAAATTTGAGATTAATCGTTACTCTGTCAACTGGATTTGACCATATTGATTTAAAAGAATGCAAAAGAAGAAAGATTACCATTTGCAATGTACCTCATTATGGTGAGAATACTATTGCAGAACATACATTTGCACTAATTCTTAACCTAACAAGAAAGATACATAAGGCTTATGAAAGAACTGTTAGAGGAGATTTCACTATTGAAGGTTTGAGAGGAATAGATTTACAAGGCAAGATAATCGGTGTTATAGGAGTAGGAAGCATTGGACAGCATGTGATAAGGATTGCTAAAGGGTTTGAGATGAAGATTATTGCATTTGACAAGTTTAAAAATTTAAAATTAGCAAATAGGCTTGACTTTAAGTATGTAAGCTTTGATTATTTGTTGAAGAATTCCGATATTATAACCTTGCATGTTACTTACAACAAATCAACACATCATCTTATTGATAAAAAAGCAATTTTAAAGATGAAGAAAGGTGTTCTTATTATTAATACTGCAAGAGGCGGAATTATAGAAACATCTGCTTTGCTTGAGGGCTTGCAATCTGGCAAAATAGCAGGAGCTGGGCTTGATGTGTTAGAAGAAGAATGTTTTATCAAAGAAGAAAAACAGATATTGTCAAGAAATTTCTTAAAGGAATGTGATTTAAAGACGGTACTTCAAGACCATTTATTGCTAAGGCAACCTAACATCATAATAACACCACATAATGCTTTTAACAGCTGGGAAGCACTGCATAGGATTTTGGACACAACAATTTTGAACATAAATTCTTTCTTGAAGAAAAAACCAGTTAATGTTGTTAAGTAATTTCAATTTTCAAGAAATCTTATAGAAAACTTCTCTAAACACCCCACAATTTTCACAATCAGTATCTCTACATTCCTGTGGAAGCTCATAGCCTATTTGCCTGCAGAAATCTTTAATTTGCTTTAACAAACTTTTCAATTCTTTGCCTTCTTTTGTTATGCTATAATAAGTTCTATTATTCAGAATTTTTTTCTTTATCAGCTTAAACCCAACAAGCTCTTTTAGTCTTTTAGAAAGCAATGTGGGATTTATCTTCTTTTTTGACATTCTGTCTATCTCGTTAAAGCTAATGGGAATCACATCTATGTTGTAAAACAAAGCATAACTCCATTTTTTGCCAAATAATTTATAGAGGTCTATCATTCCACATTTGATTCCATTTGATTTAGTTTTTATCATGCAATTCATACTACACAAAAGTGTAGGAAATATATAAATATTTGGTTGTTTTATTATTTTCATAAAAACACAACATATAGTGGTTATTGAATAATATAAATACTATATGTAGTATTAATTGCATAGCATAGGTTATGGTATTTATTACATATAAAAATAATAGAAGGCTGAAAAATGGAATTAAAAAATAATTTAAAAAAAATAATGAAAAGAGAGGGTAACATTGTAAATTTTGATCAACAAAAGATAACAAACGCCATACTCAGCGCAGCAAAGTCTGTTGGCAGCTTTGATAAGACAGAAGCAGAAAGGTTAAGCAATATTGTTGTTGAGCAATTGTCAAAAAATGAAAAGCAAAATAATAACATATTTTCAGTTGAAGAAGTGCAGGACGTTGTTGAAAGGATTCTTATTGAACAAGGCCATTCTGAGACAGCAAAAGCCTATATAATTTATAGAAACAAGAGAAGCGAAATAAGAAATACAAGGGATTTTTTATACAGGATTCGTGATTTTGTTGATAGTTATGTATTAAACAAAGACTGGAGAGTAAAAGAAAACAGCAACTCTAGTTACGCTATTTCAGGGTTGCAAGCACATATTTCCGGAGTAGTCCTTGCAGAATATACATTGAATTATGTCTACCCAAAAGAAATTTCAAATGCACATAGAAATGGTGATTTTCACATCCATGATTTAAGTGTTGGGACTTTTGCCGGCTATTGTGCTGGATGGTCATTAGCTCAACTTTTAAGGGAGGGTTTTAATGGAGTGGATGGAAAGGTTGCCGCAAAGCCCGCAAAGCACTTTAATGCTGCGCTTGGTCAGATAATGAATTTTTTCGGTACCTTACAAAATGAGTGGTCTGGAGCGCAGGCATTTAGCAGTTTTGATACTTATTTAGCACCTTTTGTAAGAAAAGATGCCTTAATCCAGAAACAAGTGAAACAGTGCATGCAAGAATTTATTTTCGGAATAAACCAAACTTCTAGATGGGGTAACCAGGTTCCATTTACAAACCTCACATTTGATTGGACAGTACCTGAAGATATTAAACACAATCCAATTATTGTTGGAGGTAGAATTTTAGATGAAACATATGCAAATTTTCAGAAAGAGATGGATATGATCAATAAAGCATTTTTAGAGATAATGTTAGAAGGGGATATGAATGGAAGAATATTTACTTTTCCAATACCAACTTATAATATAACAAAAGATTTTGATTGGGAAAATGATAATGCAAAATTATTATTTGAGATGACAGGAAAATATGGAATACCTTATTTTCAGAATTTTATAAACAGCTCATTAAAACCTAGTGATGTAAGAAGCATGTGCTGTAGGTTGCAGCTTAATTTAAAAGATCTAAGAAGCAAAACTGGAGGATTGTTTGGCTCTGGAGAACAAACAGGGAGCATAGGAGTCGTTACAATTAATATGCCAAGAATTGGCTATTTGACAAGTACAAAAGATGAATTTTTTGCAAAGCTTGGGTATTTAATGGAGCTTGCAAAGCAATCATTAGTTATAAAGAGGAAAGAGGTTCAAAAAAATATGGAACAGGGTTTATTGCCTTACTCTAAAAGGTACCTGGGCACTTTAAAAAATCATTTCTCTACTATTGGCATTGTAGGAATGAATGAATGTTGTTTAAATTTTATTAAGGGAGGTATATCAACAAACGAAGGAAAATTGTTTGCATTAGAGACATTAGAGTTTATAAGAGAAAAGCTAGCGAGCTTCCAAGAGGAAACAAAGAATATATTCAATCTTGAGGCAACCCCTGCAGAAGGAACTTCGTATAGGCTAGCTAAAATAGATAAAACGCTTTACTCAAATATTATAACAGCTGGAAAATTAGTGCCTTATTACACTAACTCAACCCACTTGCCAGTTGACCATACAAATGATATTTTTGATGCTTTAGCGCATCAGGATGAGTTACAGAGCAAATATACTGGAGGAACCGTGCTACATGGTTTTATCGGAGAAAAAATTAATGATTGGAAGGTTGTTGCTAAGCTTGTTAAAAAAATTGCATATAATTTCAAGCTACCATACTTTACTATAACACCTACTTTTAGCATATGCCCTGCTCATGGATATATCTCAGGTGAGTATTATACTTGTCCTAATCAGCATACCGAGGAAGAGCTGAATAAATATGGCACGTTTGAAAAAATAAATAAAATTGAAAAAAATTCAACAATTGAGGTGGTATAAATGAAAAAAATAGTTAGGTGCGAGGTATATAGCAGAATTGTGGGTTATTTTAGACCTTTAGATAACTGGAATGTTGGTAAAATAGAAGAATTTAAGGAAAGAAAAGAATATAATATAAAGCTAGAATAAAAAAAGCAGTAATTTTATGGATATACCAATAAAATATTTACAGAAAACCTCACTAGTAAATTATCCATCAAAAATTTGTAGCGTGCTTTTTATTGGAGGTTGTAATTTTCTTTGCCATTATTGTTATAATCCAAGCTTAGTTTTAACTTTTCCATGCATTCCTACAATTCCTATTCAGAAGGTGTTATCGGAGTTAGAAGCTAGAAAGAAGTATGTAGACGGAATCTGCATAACTGGTGGAGAACCTACTATTTATGATGAACTTCCATTGTTAATCAAAGAAATTAAGAAATTAGGATATTCTGTAAAGTTAGATACAAATGGCACAAATCCTTCAATGCTTAAAGAATTAATTTATAATAAGATAGTTGATTATATTGCAATGGACATTAAGGCCACTGAGAATAATTACTATAAAATTGTTGGAAGAAAAGTAGATATCAATTCTATCAATGAATCAATAAAAATATTACTTAATTCAGATATAGATTATGAGTTTAGGACTACTTTAATAAAGGGAGAGCTAACGGAAGAAGATATTATAACAATAGGGAGATGGTTAAGAGGAGCAAAAAGATATTGCTTGCAGCAGTTTAGAAATACAACAGAGCTTATAGATAATTCTTTTAAAAATAAAAGTTGTTATAGTAAGTCAGAAATGGAAGTATTAAAAAATAAAGTAGAGCAATATTTTAATGAAGTTATTTTAAGGTGCAATTAATCCATTTTTGTTTAATTTCTCTGATAAAACTTCACTCATTATATCCAATGCCTTGATAAGTTTTGGGTTTGTAAGTTTGTAGTACATATTCTTTCCTTTTCTGCTTAATTCTAACTAACCACTGTTAATTAATATAAAGGACACATGATACACTCTTTTTTGTTGCATTCAAGTTTTTGATTTGAATATTTCATACTCCAAGATTTTATGTTATTTACAATGCTATAAAGTTCTTGTCCTTTTTCAGTTAGTTTATATCTAGTCTTTATAGAAATTCCATTGTCAATCCTTTCTTTTGTTATAATGCCATTGTCTTCTAACTCTTTGAGTCTTTTAGACAATATCTTAGGGCTTATTATTTTCATTCTTTTGGATATTGCATTGAATCCTCTATTGCCATTAAGAGAAACCTCTTGTAAAACCACTATGCTCCATTTTTTGCCAATCAAATCCGCAACCTGAAAAATCGGACATTTTTTCAATTTTTTACCTCCATATAATTAACTTTCCTTTTGGAAACTACTGTATTTAAATATTTTGTACATAAGCTTAGACATAGGTTTTGGCTTGCCGCATACAGCACATTTGTTAATGGGTGTTGTATTGATAAAAGCACAAACAAAAAAGGAGGGAAAGAAGAAGCTAAAGATATTGAAGAAGATTAAATATTTTCTATATGAATAGACGATGTTTGGTATTGCTTATGAAACTTTCAATAAGAAAAGGGTTTAGTTTTGGTTTGACTTCTGGGATAATCACTACTCTTGGGATGATAGTTGGCATGCATTCTGGCATGCATTCAGCAAAGGTTGTTCTTGGTGGAAGATTAGTAATAGCAATAGCAGATGCCTTTTCTGATGCATTAGGAATCCATATTTCTGAGGAGTCTGAAAACAAGCACACAAATAAAGAAATTTGGGAGTCAACATTTGCAACATTCTTATCAAAGCTTATTTTTGCATTGACATTTATTACTCCTATTAATTATTCACTCTATGTTAAAAATGGTGGTATATGAAAAAAGAAAACTACTTTGCTGGAAATAGCTTTGATATTAAGAATGAACAATGGAAAGAAAAAATTGAAACATACACAAAACCAGTTAAGAAAACTAATATTTTTCATTCAGCTTTATTGGTTATAGATATGCAAAATTTCTTTTTGAATAAGAATTCTCATGCATTCGTGCCATCAGCTAAATCTATTGTAAATAATCTCAAGAACCTCATATACATTTTTAGAAGTCGTAATCTTCCAGTAATATTTACAAAGTATGCTTTAAAAAAAGGTGAAGATTCAGAGGCAATGCGCTTGTGGTGGAGGAATACTATAAAAGAAGGTAGCAATGACTCAAAGATGTCAAACGAGTTAAAGCCATCTTCCTCAGATGTAATATTAAGAAAAACTACATATAGTGCATTCTATCAAACAAATCTAAAAAATATTTTAGTAGAAAAAGGGATTAAAAATCTGTTTATAACTGGTGTAATGACGCACCTTTGTTGTGAGACTACTGCACGTGAAGCATTTATTCAAAACTTTTGTGTTTACTTTGTTATAGATGGCACAGCAACTTACAATGAAGAACTGCATATTGCAAGCTTAATAACTTTGTCTCATGGGTTTGTATATCCAATTACTACACAAGAAGCAATAAAAATGTTAAATGAAAAAGCATGATATACGACACGATAATAGTGGGTGGCGGTCCAGCAGGTATATCAGCTGCTATTCATTTAAAGCGATTAGGATTGAAAATTTTACTTTTGGAAAAACATAAGATAGGGGGATTATTGCATAATGCCAATTTTGTTCAGAATTACTTAGGATTCCCACATGGGATAAGAGGAGAGGAATTAGCAGCACTATTTCAAAATCAGCTAGAAAAACATAAAATAAAAGTGAAATTTTATGATGCAAGAGAGATTCAAAGAAAAGAAAAACTTTTTGTAGTTAAAACTAATCATAAATGCTTTTTTTCTAATACAGTATTAATTGCTGCAGGCACAAACCCTAAAAAATTAGGTATAGAAGGTGAAGCAGAGCTTGAAGATAGAAAGGTATTTTATGAGATTAAGAATGTCTTTATGCCAAATAATAGAAAAATAATTGCAGTGATTGGATCAGGTGATATTGCATTTGATTACGCCATTAACCTTGCCAAAAGCAAATGCAAAGTAAATGTAATCATGAGAAACAGAAAGCATAAATGTATCCCAATCTTATGGCAACAAGCCAAAGAAAATTCACGGATAAACATACACAAAAATGTAGTATTAGAAAGATTTATAGAAGAGGACAATAAAGTAAAAATTATTTTGAAGAAAAACGGTATCAAAAATATGCTTTTGGTTAATTATCTTCTTATAGCAATTGGAAGAAAGCCTTGCTTAACATTTCTACCCTTAAAATGGCAGGGGCAATTACGCAAGAATTCAAATGTGATAGAAAAAGAAGGTATTTTTTTGGCAGGCGATGTAAAATTGCAAAACTTCAGACATGCGTCAATTGCAATAGGAGATGGCATAATTGCGGCAATGAAAATTGAAAGGTTTTTATCATGCCACTAGAGATAATAACTACTTATGGTAAAGAAGACTTGGCAACAGTTTTCGTAGCTAAAACTTCTAGAGGAAAACTAATAGAATTTGTAGAATCTTTTCAGCCTCCTCTACCTATAGAAAAGAAATGGGTAAATATTGTATCTATAATGTATGGTTGCCCTGTTCGCTGTTTGATGTGCGATGCAGGCAATAATTTTAAAGGGAATCTTTCTAAGGAAGAGATACTTGCGCAAATAGAGTATCTTGTTAAAAGAAGATTCCCAAATAAAAAGATAATTAGCGAAAAATGGAAGTTACAATTTACTCGTATGGGTGAGCCTGCTTTTAACAATGCTGTTCATGAAGTCCTTGAAACATTACCTAATGAATACAATACATATAGCTTGATTCCATCTGTTTCAACTATTGCACCTTTTGGAAAAGATAGATTCTTTGAGCGCCTCTTGGAAATTAAAGAGAACTATTATTCAAATGGACATTTTCAACTTCAATTTTCTATTCATACAACAGATTTTGAAAAAAGAGACGAGTTAATTCCAATTAAAAAATGGGACTTTGAAAAAATTGCTGTTTATGGCGAAAAATTTTTCAAAAAGGGGGATAGAAAAATAACGCTTAATTTTGCTTTGATCGAAGGTTATCCTGTAAATCCATCAATTGTAAAAAAATACTTCAACCCAGATAAATTTTTAATAAAGATAACCCCCTTAAATCCAACAAAAAAGACTAAGGATAATAAGCTTTTTTCTGTCATAGATCAAGAAAAATATACCTTCACTAAAAATTTAATAAACTTGTTCAAATTATATGGGTATGATGTTATTTTAAGTATAGGTGAATTAGAAGAAAATCAGATTGGCAGCAACTGTGGACAGTTTGTCTCAACTCTTTCATAACTATCCTTTTGGAAACTACTATATTAATATATTTTGGTTTAATTCTATCTTAAAAGAGGCAAAATGAGAACCAAATTTATTTCAGTTTTAATATTTTTTATAATGTCAATGGTGCCATTGGTTTATGCAAATGGTACACATAATGAAGATCATGAGGGGGGCACAAGTATAGGGAATCAGTTCGAAGAGATTCTCCCATATCATCACTTCGCTGAAGGGCATGTATTTGCAGGAATAATGATTATATCATTCTGGGCTTCGTTCTTTTATACGTTGTATTCCCTCTTCAGAATGCTAAGCAAGAAAAAATAGTAAATTTATTTTAAGGTATGATAATGGCAGAAAACTCTTTCAAAACATTAATTGTTATTACTTTAGTTACTCTTTTATTTTTATTTGGTACCTATTTTTTGATTGCATCAAAAGAAACAGTAAATAATCAGCATTCAGCAGAGAACAAAATTAGTAAAGAACACTTGTTGAGCCTGCCTCTTAAAACCCCTAAAGATAGAATAGAAAGATTAAATTATGTTGAGAAAGAGGGTGTAAAAGAATTCCAACTTTCAACTGATGAAATTCGATGGGAATACGCCAAAGGAAAGTTTGTTCATGCATGGTCATATAATTCACAAATTTCTGGACCAGAGATTCGTGTAACAGAAGGAGACAAAATTCGCATAATTGTTAAAAATAATCTGCCTGTTGCAACTAGCATACATTGGCATGGTGTGCATGTAGAAAATAAAGCTGATGGTGTTCCAGGATTAACACAAAATGCAATTAAACCAAAAGAAACTTTTATTTATGAGTTTACAGCGAAAAATGCAGGAACACATTTTTACCATGCACATGGTTCTTCTCACACAGATGCTGTTGTTCAAATGAATATGGGACTTTCTGGAGCATTCATTATCGAGCCCAAAAATCCTATGAAATATGATAGGGAATACATCTATATGCTCGATGAATGGGCTATTGCTTCAGATAGTGCAAATCAGATACTTGAAACCTTAGAGCAAGGTGAGCATATTCATAATACTAATAAGCAACTTAACTATAATGTTTTTACTATTAATGGCAGAATTTTTCCTGATATAGAGCCACTGAAGGTAAAAGAAGGAGAAAAGATTTTGATTAGGCTTATTAATGCAGGTACTCAAGAAATACATCCAATGCACACGCATGGCCACTCATTTCGTGTAGTTGCTGTTGATGGCAATCCTATCCCAAAAGATGCACAATTGACTAGAGACAATCTACCTGTACTTCCTGGTGAGCGCTATGATATTGAGTTAGTTGCAAATAACCCAGGTGTTTGGTTATTTCATTGTCATCATGTACATCATGCATCAGCTGGTATGATTATTCCATTGTTCTATGAAGGGTACAAACCACTTGTTTAGCTTAATGATTGTAAGAAACCGAAATAAAATCTGGGAGTTATATAAAATTTAAAATTTCTAATCTAGTTGGATTTGAAAATACTTTCACCAAAACTAAATCCCAACCCCCTTGAAAAACACCTGATACAATAAATAAGCGTTAAAACCGAGAATTACTATTGCAAAAATAACTGCAAATACATTTGTAATCTTTTTATTAACCAATTCTTTCATTATTGTTCTATTAGATGTGTAAATAATTAATGGTATTAAAGGTAGAGGAATAAGCAAGCTTAGTGCAACTTGGCTTAATATCAGAATTCTCAAAGGCTCAATGCCAAGCACAATTGCAATTGTGATGGGAATTAGATTAATGAATCTTATTATAATCCTTCTAACCCAAAGTTTTATTCTAAATCCTGTTAGTCCATCCATTACAGACTGCCCTGCAAGAGTACCAGTTACTGAGGATGATATGCCTGCAGAAAGCAATGCCAATGCAAAAACAATTGCTGCAAATTTTCCAAATAATGGTATCAAAGTAGTATACGCTTGATTAAGGGTTGCTACATTCGCCACTTGGAAAAAAGCAGCTGCTGACATTATTATTATTGCGGCATTGATGAAGCCAGCAATTGTAAGCGAAACAATATTGTCTATCAAATGGTATTTCAAAATCATGGATTTGCTACCAAAATTGTTGCCAATAATCTTGTTTTTAATTAACCATGAATGCACAAACAATGCATGAGGCATAACAGTTGCTCCAATAATTCCAACCGCAATCAAAGCACTTTCATCTGTTAAAATTGGCTTGACTGAATGTACAAGAATAGATTGCATATCAGGCTTTGTGATAAATAATTCATAGACATAACCTAAGCCAATTATTGAAACAAAAATGATAAAAGCCTGCTCCAGGGTTCTGAACCTTTTTTGTGTAAGCAATATGATAAACAAAACATCAGCAACTGCTATGTAGGTTCCATAAAGCAATGGAATTCCAAAAAGTAAATTTAATGCAATTACAATTCCAAGAAATTCTGCCAAGTCAGTTGCAATAATTACTATTTCTGTCAAAATCCAATAAGATAGGATAAGCCATTTCTTCTTCAGCTTTTCCTTGACTAGTTCTGGCAAAGAATAGCCTGCAATTCCAAGCTTGCCAGAGAGGTACTGAAAAAGCATTGCCATTCCAGAAGCAAGCCATACCACCCAAAGCAAATCATAATTAAAAGAAGCGCCTCCAGCAATATCAGTGCCCCAGTTGCCAGGGTCCATATAGGCAACGCTGACAATCAAGCCAGAGCCCATAAAAAGCCATAACTTTTTGTCAGAAAAAATTCTGAAATAATTAAGAAATTTTTGAAAGAATTTCATCTTATTATTCTACCCTAATACCAAAAACCCTGTAAAGTATATAATAAGAAGTCCACTCAAAAATCCTAAAACATTTGTTATTGTAAACAATGACATCCATCTGCCTTTTGACATTTGGTGTGTTATATCAAAAGCAACATCAAAGATAGCGCCTGCTCCAATTGCGAGGAAGAAAACTGCCATGACTGCAGAATAAGAAAAACCACCTATTAAAGTTCCTATGATTGTTGGTGCTCCTGCTAATATACCCATTAAAAACAGGTGCAAATAAAATTTTTTAATAAGCTTATGAATCCTTGCCAGTGGAGCAATAATTGCAACTCCTTCAGTAACATTGTGAACCATAAATCCGATAACAAGTAGCCCTCCTAATGATATTTTTCCAATAGCATAAGCACTTCCGATTGCAAGACCCTCACCTAAATTATGTATCCCTATACCAAGAGAAATTAAGTAGCCAAATATAAGTGCTTTGAAGTGCTCTCCTTTTTCTTTTATTATGTTTTCTGTTTTGTAGCTCACTACAGATAAAGTAAGCACTGCAATAAAAAATCCTATAATCAATATGCCTATTCCATTAAATGATTCTGGCAGAGTTTTTATAATTTCTATTGACTCAGAAAGTGCATCAAAACCAAGGAAGATAAGCAATCCTATTGTTAATGATAATAAAAACATATACCACCTCTCCCTCAGTTTTTTCAGAAAAGGCAACCATAACAATCCTAAAAGAACAGGGACTACTCCAACATAAATTCCAAGCAAAACAAATGATTTAAAAAAAAGAAAATTAAATTTTGGTGTTTCTGTTGCTACCTCTATTTCACCTTCAAAAGTCACACCATCACTGGCAAATAAAGTGATAGAGTAAGGATCACCCTCTAACCAAGGGTAATGAAGCTTAATCTCACCTTTATCGAGAGGCATTAAAGTGTTGCCAGGATGCATTGAAAATTGCCAAAAAACCTCATTTACAGCTACTTGTGCAATAGTAACAGGTTCTGGCCCATCGTTTATAATCTTCAGAGTTATCTGTTCAGGTTCTAGGACAATTTTTTGTATAAATATTTTTTCGATAGGCGGCAATGTAGCTTTAAAAACTCCCAAAGGACCGAATTTAATGAATACAAAAAGCAAAATAAGTAACAAAACTATTGGCAATAATGCGCTTCCCAAAAATTTAATTCTATGATTTTTTTCCTGATCCATTTTTATTCTTCAACTTCAAAGAAACCCATCCATCCCAGATCTGCAAATTCTGTTTTGTGAGCATGGAACATATACCTGCCAGGGTACTTAAAGCGTATGTCTAAAATAGACCTCTCACCCTGACCCATAACTGTTACATCAGTAAAAAAATCCGGATTAAGTTTTGTTCCTGTCGGGTATTCATCAAAGAAATTTGCATGTAAATGAAAGGAATTTATTTGGTCAAACTCAAGCAGATTAGTCAAATAAACCCTTACCAGCTCATTATGCTTTACTTTTATTGGGTTGTTTATATAGTAGAATGGAATGGAATTTACTGCGTAAATGTCATTGCTTCCATCAAAATCTGTATCAAAGCCGTTCATAATCATAATCAGTTCTTTATCTGGTTTAAGCCTTGTATCATTTTTTGGATCAACTATGTAAGCTCCATACATCCCTTTGCTTATGTGCTGACTTATTGGCAGCCCATGGCAATGATAAAGATGGGTTCCAAATGGATCTGCTGTAAATTCATAAGTGAATCTTTTTCCAGGTAATACAAGATCCTCTACCATTGATCCATCCATAGATGCATTATGAAACCCATGCGAGTGTATGTTATGCGGTTTTGTCCCACTGTTTTCAAAATATATTTTTATTAGATCTCCTTCTGTAGCTCTTATTGTAGGTCCAGGAACCTGGCCATTATATGTCCATGCAGGGAAAAATATGCCAGGGGCTACCTCAATATTCTTATCTGCTGCGTAAAACCAGTATTCCCTTAACAAACTTCCATCTTTCCTTTTACTTTCCTTATAATACTTTTTTCGCTCTTGCTCTGGCAAATTATTAAAATTCCATGTTGTTAAGAATTCCATAGGATCAATGCCTATTGCATCTTTGCCTACCTTCCCTACCTTCCCTACCATACCGAACTTTTCTTGCGCAATTTTCTGTAACTTATGATACTCTGGCTCGCTTTCTTGATTAAGTGCATTAGTAAGTGCATTATTCTTTTGCGCTGAAGGTTTTAATAAAAGGAATAAAACTAACCCGATTATTAAAAAGCCTACAAATAATGATATTTTTATTAGTTTTTCATTTATCAATTTTTGTTTTTCATTATCCATTTTTTTAATGAGAATAAATATAGGGTATTGGCTTTCCATGAGGATCTTTTTTTGGATTGCCAAGCAGTTTTCTTATTCTTTCTATAGATTCATCGCTGAATGCATGCTCTAAACGATGTGCTTCTTTATGCAGGCTTTTTGACTTTAATTTCAATATATTTTTTAAAAAAAGTTCTATTAAACGGTGCTTCGATGTAATCTTTTGAGCAATTTTTATGCCTTTTGCTGTAAATTTAAGTTTTGAATATTTTTTATACGAGACCAAACCTTCTTTGTTAAGCTCTTTTATCATCTCTGATACACTTGGCTTTGAAACATTCAGGTAATTGGCCAAGTCAATGGATTTAATCTCCCCTTTTTCTTCATGTAGTATGTACAATCCCCTCAAGTAATCTTCTCTATTCTCAGTGAACATAGAAAGTTAGGGAAACCTAACTTATATATAAAGGTTGTGATGATTGGGCACCTGAATAATAAAGATAATCAAAAGTTATCCACTAAATATACAGAATATGTTTTTCCTCTTGCTTCTCTTTTAATCAGGTGCTTTTTTTCAAATGAAGTAAGTATTTGACTTATCTTTGCCTTGGAAAGATTTGCTTTGTATCTCAATGTGGATTGGGATACTCCTTCTTGTTCCTTAATTACTTTCATCACCATTCTTTCATGATCGTCCATTGCCTTGAGTATCAATCCAAATCTGTCTTCCCCAATTTTCATGTTTTTTTCTTCTTCAAGCCTTTTTAGAATTGCCTCCTCACTTGTACTAAAGAATAATAGATAAAAACCTAAAGCTAGAATGAAAGATATCAATCCTATAGCTACATGTGTTAATCCAAGCAAAGATGACATTCTTTGACACTCATTTGTTGGATAACATTGTAGATTATTAGTTTCTCTACCCAAAACTCTAATTAAATTAAAAACCAGAATACCTGCAACTAAACTTAAGATTACTATTGTAATGCCAAGTTTTTTATTTTGCATTTTTAATATAATTACCTCAATTTACTATACCTAAGGGCTTACCTCAAAATAAATTAGTAAACTTTATATACTACCATATCTATA
>CAZIEE010000028.1:0-14294 GCA_964538135.1 uncultured Methanosarcinales archaeon | reverse complement strand
ATCGAGAAAATAATCTTCAGTAAGAATTAAGGTTGAACTGTCGAATGTGGGTATCACAAAAAAGCTAGACTAACAACCACAAAATCGGTTGACGCTTTGCGAAGCATAAAGCTTCGAGTCGCAACTTCGTTGCTCAAACTCCAAGGAAAACACAATCTTTATAAATATTCAACTATTTCAATAAAAAATACTCAATTAAAGCCTGAAAAGGTTACCTTTCAATACAGTTTTTAAACTGTTTTCTACAAAAAGGTTATCAAAAAAAGGTTTTTTTTGTATCTTATTAGATTATATATTATACAATCTACTAATTAGATTATATAATCTACTAATAAAGTAAAATATAATAATAATATAGTAATATTGTAAGATGCCAAGAACAAGAAATCCCAGAGCAGGAAGTATGCAATTTTGGCCAAGGGTCAGATCTAGGTATAGCTATCCAAGAATAAGAAATTGGCCGATAAGCAAAGAACCAAAAATAATCGGATTTGCAGGTTATAAAGTTGGAATGAGTCATTCACTTATCCTCGATAATACCCCAAATTCATTAACAAAAGGAAGTGAGATTTTCTGTCCTGTCACAATTTTGGAATGTCCTCCATTAAAAACTGATTCTATTATTTTCTATAAAAAAACACCAAATGGCTCAAAGATTGTTGACCAAAAAAATAAGCAAACACTACTAAATGATAAACTGGATTTTGATTTCTTAAGATTACTTTGTTACACTCAACCAAATTTAGCCTCATTTAAAAAAAAGCCGGAATTCTTTGAAGTGGCAGTAGGTGGTAATAAAGAGCAACAGTTAACTTATGCAAACGAAAAACTTGGTAAGGAAATAGGTGTAAATGAGGCATTTAAAGAAGGTCAGTTATTAGATGTTCATTCAATAACAAAGGGAAAAGGTTTCCAGGGACCAGTAAAGAGATTTGGTATAATGTTAAGGCATCACAAGTCAGAGAAAAGTAGAAGAAATCCTGGTTCATTGGGAGCATGGAGGGCTCAAGGTAAAATTAGTTGGAGAACAGCACATGCTGGTAAGATGGGATACCATTTAAGAACAGAGTATAACAAATGGATTGTTAAGATTGGAACCAACGCAAATGAAATAAATGTAAAGGGTGGATTCATACGCTATGGTAATGTAAAAAATAATTATATGCTAATCAAAGGTTCAGTTGGTGGCTCAAAAAAAAGATTAATAAGACTTACAACTACCTCTAGAATAAAATCTATTCGTGAGCCTCCTCAAATTACATATATGAGCACAGAATCAAAACAAGGAAGGTAAAAAATAGGATATAAAAGATAGAAAATAAAATGAAACTAGATATTTTGGATTCAACCAAAACTAAAATGGGAGAGATTAACTTACCTTCTCATTTTAAAGAAGAATTCAGACCAGACTTAATAAAAAGAGCAGTATTGTCGATCCAGAGTCATAAAAGACAACCTTATGGTGCCAGTCCTGATGCTGGAAAAAGAGCTTCTGCTAAATTATCAAGAAGAAGAAGAGATTATAAAGCTTCATATGGACATGGTATTTCCAGAGTTCCAAGAAAAATATTGGTTAGAAGGGGTACTAGGATGATCTGGGTTGGAGCAGTTGCACCAGGAACTGTTGGTGGAAGGAGAGCACATCCACCTAAAGTAGAAAAAATCTGGTGGTTAAGTATAAATGAAAAAGAGAGGAAAAAAGCAATAAGAAGTGCAATTGCAGCTACAATCTCTAAAGATTTAGTCATTGCAAGAGGTCACTTAATTCCAGAAATTTATCCTTTTGTTTTGGATGATAAATTTGAGTCAATGGAAAAAACCAAAGATTTTGTTAAAGCACTTGAAGATCTGGGTCTTAAAGATGAATTATATAGGGTAAGTAAAGTAAAAATAAGAGCTGGAAAGGGTAAGTCTAGAGGAAGAAGATATGTAATAAAGAAAGGACCATTAATAGTTATATCAAAAAGTGGTAAATTAAGTAATTCAGCGTCAAATATTTTAGGAATTGATGTTGTTGATGTAAAAAGCCTAAATGCAGAATTGCTGGCCCCAGGTACAAAGGCTGGAAGACTTACTTTGTGGACAAACAGTGCACTAAATGTCTTAGAAAAGGAAAACCTATTTATCTAAATGAGGAAAACTAAAACAAAATGGAGCCATATCAAATAATAAAGTTTCCAGTTGCTACAGAAAAATCAATGCGTTTAATGGAGATGGAGAATAAATTGGTTTTTGTTGTAGATAGAAAAGCAACTAAGAAAGACATAAAAGATGCTATAAGCGATATGTTTAAAGTACAAGTTGAAGAGGTCAATACTCTTGTTAGTGTACATGGTGAAAAAATGGCATATGTCAAATTTTCAAGAAAAAATCCTGCCATAGATATTGCTACAAAGATGGGGTTGATGTAAAATGGGAAAAAGCCTGATACAACAGAAGAGAGGAAAAGGAAGTTCAAGGTATAGAGCACCTAGTTTTAAGTATAAAGGAAAAGCATCTTTTGGAAGATTATACGAAGAAGGTAAGACAACAACTGCTGATGTTAAAGATTTAATAGATTGCAGGGCTCATAGCGCTCCATTAATGGAATTAAAATACAGTGGAGGAATGGCATTATTACAGGCTCCTGAAGGAATAAGAGTGGGTTCAACTATAGAAATTGGTGAAAATGTAGAAATAAAAACTGGCAATGTACTTCCACTTAAGAATATTCCAGAGGGAACATCGATTTATAACATAGAATCAAATCCAGGAGATGGGGGCAGGTTTGTAAGGGCGAGTGGCTCATTTGCAAAAATAATAACAAAGATGGAAAACAGCATCATAGTAGAGTTACCTTCAAGCAAAAGAAAGACATTTTTACCAAATTGTAAAGCAATAATTGGTATAATTGCAGGTGCTGGTAGAACTGAAAAACCATTTTTAAAGGCAGGTAATAGATTGTATGCAATGAAATCTAAAAATAAGTTTTGGCCAATTGTAAGTGGTACGTCAATGAATTCAGTTAGTCATCCATTTGGTGGTAGAAGCTCACATGCAAAAGGAATCCCTACACAATCAGCAAGAAACAGTCCTCCTGGAAGAAAAGTTGGAAAAATAGCACCAAAAAGAACAGGAAGGCATAAAAGGGAATAAACCAAGCAAAAAATACTAAGCACTAAAATAATTAAATGGTAAAAAAGGATTTCACTTTTAAAGGAAAAACAGTTGAAGAATTGAAGAAATTAAGCTTAACTGAATTAGCTCAATTACTCCCATCAAGGCAAAGAAGAACTATAAAGAGGGGGTTTACAGAACAACAAAAGATTTTGCTTGAAAAGGTAAGATCCAATGAAAAAAATATAGAAACACATTGCAGAGATATTATAGTACTTCCAGAAATGATTGGCTTAAAGATAAAGACCCATCAAGGCAGAGAGTTTGTTCCAATAATAATAGAACCAGAAATGGTAGGTCATAGATTAGGAGAATTTGTGTTGACCAGAAAAAGAGTTGCTCATAGTGCTCCTGGAATTGGAGCTACAAGATCAAGTGCAAGTATGTCTGTAAAGTAAAATGAGTTACACATTTAAAGAATATAACAAAGAAAGTATGGCAAGAGCCAATGGAGTAGCTTTGCCTATATCACTCAAATTTAGCGTAGAGATTTGTAGGTTTTTAAAAGACAAAAAGATTAATGATGCAAAGGAAATTTTGACAAAGGTAATTAAGAAAAAAATAGCACTCCCTTTTAAAACTTACAATGCTGATCTCTGTCATAAAAAAAACATTGGTCCTGGAAGGTATCCCATGAAGGCATCAGGGGAGTTCATAAAGTTGATTGAATCTGTTGAAGCAAATGCACAATTTAAAGGCTTAAACACATCAAATTTGGTAATAGCCCATATATGTGCAAACCAGGTTGCCAAGGCACTTCATCAGGGAAGACACTCCAGAAGGAAATTTAAAAGAACAAATCTTGAAATTGTGGTAAAAGAGAAATTAAAATGATTGAAAGAAAATTTATTGGACAGAATATAAAGGAACTTCAGATAGAGGAGTATATTACACAAAACCTTGACAAGGTAGGGCATAGTCATACCAATATGGTTAAAACTCCTTTAGGGGAGAAAGTAAAGATTTTTGTATCAAAACCTGGTTTAGTAGTAGGAAGAAAAGGTCAAAATATAAAACAACTGACAAGGGTACTAAAGAAAAGATTTAATTTAGAAAACCCCCAAATAGAGATCAATGAAGTTGAAAATCCAAACTTAGATGCTAGAATAGTTGCAGAGAAGATTGCATATGCACTTGAGAGATTTGGTTCCCAGAGATTTAAAGCTATAGCTCATAAGGCAATGGGAGATAGCCTAAAAAGTGGGGCTATTGGAATCGAAATTGTAATAAGTGGTAAAGTACCAAGTGCAAGGGCCAAGTCATGGCGTTTTTATTCCGGCTATTTAAAAAAATGTGGAGATGTCTCTCTACAAGTTAAACATGCTGCTATTCAATCTAAACTAAAAACAGGAATTGTAGGGATTAGAGTATCTATTACTCCTCCAGATATAGTATTGCCAGATCAAGTTAAATTATTGGACAAAAAAGAAGATAAAATAGAACCAGAAGAAACAAAAAAAGAAATTGAGGAAAAAAAGTTGCCAGAAAGTTTAGAAGAACCACCTAAAGAAAAAACCATAAAGAAGGTAAGAAGAAAGAAAAAAGATGAAAGCAAAAGAACTGAGACTGATAAATGATGTGGATTTAGGGAATAAAATTTTAGAATTAAAAAATGATTTGATGAAAATAAATTCACAAATTGCCATGGGTGCTATAAAAAATCCTAGCAAAGTAAGCCAAATTAAAAGAACAATTGCAAAGATATACACAATACAAAAGCAAAAAGGAGGTAAAATAGAGGTATGAGTGATACAATATGTGTTATATGTGGCTTGGTAAAAGACCTATGTGTTTGCGAGACAATAGCTAAAGAAACACAAAAGATTTTGGTTTATGTTGAGATTAAAAAGCCAAAGAAAAAAGAATACACTGTTATCGAAGGTATAGATGAAAAAGAGATAAACCTTAAAGACCTTTGTAAGAAGCTAAAGATGGTTCTAGCTTGTGGAGGTACCATAAAAGAAGGTAAAATTGAGTTACAAGGTTCACATAAGCAGAAAGTAAAAAATATCCTGGTCGAGTATGGATTCCCACCAAATAGGGTGGATTTAAAATAAAAATGAAAAAAAACTTAAGAAATATTGGAATTGTTGTGGAGATACCAAAACAAAATTGTAAAGATATAAAGTGTCCATTCCATGGAAAGTTAAGCCTAAGGGGAAGAAGTTTTAAGGGAATTGTTGTTTCAATAAAGGCAAGAAGAACAGCTACTATAGAATTTGGAAGATTAAATTTTTTAAAAAAATATGAAAGGTATGAGAAAAAAAGGACCAGATTAAAGGTTCATAATCCAGACTGCATTGATGCAAAAGAGGGATGGCTTGTCCAGGTAATGGAATGTCGTCCATTGAGTAAGACTAAAAACTTTGTCATTATAGAAGGATATGGTGTAGAGAAAGGATTTAAGATAAAGATGGAAGCAAGAGAAACTGCCAAAATTGTAACAAAAGTAAAGGATGAACAGCCACAGCAAAAAATCTCAATAGGTGGTTAAAGATGCAAGCATTAAAATCTCGTGTTACAAGGGCTATTCCAGTTTATGCAAGAATCGAAACTTGTGACAATTCAGGTGCAAAAATGATAAAGGTATTTTCAGTAGTTGGATTAAAAACTTCAAAAGGAAGAATAGCTTCCTGTGGTGTAAGTGATTTAGTTATGGGATCTGTAGTAAGAGGGAAGCCAGATATGAAAAAACAGGTTGTTTTTGCTATAATAGTAAGACAAAAAAAAGAATACAGAAGGCATGATGGAACCAGAATAAAGTTTGAAGATAATGCTGCAGTTGTTTTAAAGGATGAAAAAGGGAACCCTAAAGGTACAATATTTAAGGGTGCAATCGCAAAAGAGGCATGTGAAAGATGGCCTGCTATTGCAAAAATAGCAAGTATAGTAGTATAAAAATCCACTTTGACAGCGGATTTTCATGATGCCAAAATTTGATAATTTACAAAGATGGTTAGAAATATAAAAGTCGGACAAATTAGAAATGGATTATTGCATGTTAAACAGAAGCTGATGCATTCACATTTGTCAAAGGAATTAAGAGAAAAATACAAAAAAAGAAGCCTTGGGTTGAGAAAGGGCGACAAAATAAAGATTATGAAAGGAAAATTCAAAAAACATGAAGGAAAAGTTGAGAGGGTAGATCTAAAGAAAACTATAGTTTTTATCGATGCTTTAGGAATAACTAAAAGGGATGGTTCAAAAAAATTAATTGGATTGACTCCTTCCAACCTTATGATAACTGAGTTAAATCTTGAAGACAAATTCAGGCAAAAGATATTGGATAGAAAAACATTAGATAAAAATACATTAGATAAAAAGACATTAACATTAAGTTGAGGGAATATGGGAAAAAATCATTTAAAGAGATTGGCTGTGCCAAATACGTGGAAAATAATGAAAAGGGAATTTAAATTTATTACAAAGCCAAACCCAGGCCCACACCCATTGAGCAAGTGCATCTCTTTGAATACACTTATAAAAGAAATTTTGAAGTATGCAACCACAACCAGAGAAGTTAAAAAAATACTAATGAGTGGACAAATAAAAATTGATGGAATAGTTAGAAAAGAGCCTAAGTTCCCAGTTGGTATTTTTGATACAATTGAGTTTTCATCTTTAGAAGAATATTTTAGGGTAATTTTGGATAGGCTGGGTAATTTAAGTTTGGTTAAAATAAATGAAAAAGAAGTTTTGATTAAACCATGTAAAATTGTTAAAAAGAGTATGGTTAAGGGTAAGCTGCAATTAAACCTTTATGATGGAAAGAATCTTTTTGTAGATAAAGGATCTTATAAGGTAGGTGACAGTGTAATCTTAAAACTCCCTGAACAAAAGATAGAAAAACATTTGGCAATCAATAAAAAATCAACAATATTTTTAGTAGGTGGGAATCATGTTGGAGAGATTGGAAGTGTAGAGGATATAGGGGTAGACAAAATAATATACAAAGATGATAATAATAATTTAGTAGAAACATCAAAGGAATATGCATTTGTTATTGAAAAATAAGATGAACAAAATGATAGATATCAAAGTTGAGAAAGTAACATTGAACTTTGGTGCAGGTAAGGATCAAACAAAATTGGAAAAGGGTTTAGTATTGCTTAATGCAATTACAAATGAGAAACCAGTAAAGACAGTAACAAAAGAAAGGATACAAGAATGGGGGTTAAGACCAGGATTGCCAATTGGTTGTAAGGTCACTCTAAGAAAAGAAAAGGCAAATAAGATTATTCCAAGGTTGCTTGAATCTGTTAAGCATAATTTAATTGAAAGGCAATTTGATTTAAATGGGAATATGGCATTTGGGATTCCTGAATATATAGATATTCCAGGAGTTAAGTATGATCCAAAAATAGGTGTGATAGGTCTTGAAGTCTGTATTACACTGGAAAGGTCAGGTTTTAGAATTAAAAGGAGAAGGTTACTTCAAAAGAAAATCTCACCCAGGCACAAAATAACAAAACAAGATGCAATAGATTTTATGACTAAAAATTTTAAAATTGTAATTAAAGAGCAATAAAATGACATGCAGCGACTATAGAAAGGTATTCAAACAATTAAGGGTTAAGCCAGTTAAACTAAAAAAGTACATCAAGCATAATGCTCCAAAACTTAGAAAATATGGAAAATCAACTAAAAAATGCAGGAGATGCTTAAGATCAGGAAGCCATATAGGTAAATATGGACTTGGGCTATGCAGAACTTGCTTTAGAGAAGCTGCAACAGGTTTAGGTTTTAAAAAATATAGTTAATATTAAAATTATGAGAATACAAAAATGTTAAACAATCCTTTAGCGAATATGATGTCAATGATATCAAATAATGAGTTAATTGGTAAACCAGAGTGTTTAATAAAACCCTCTTCGAAGTTAATAAAAGAAGTCTTAAAAGTCATGAAAGAAAACGGTTATGTAAATGAATTTAAAGAAGTAGAGGACAACAGAGGTAACTATATAAAATTAAATTTAATTGGCAGTGTAAACAAGTGTGGAGTGATTATGCCACGATATAGCGTAAAAAATAATGAATTTGAAAAATTTGAAAAGAGATATTTACCGGCAAAGGACTTTGGAGTATTGATTGTTTCAACTCCAAAAGGAATTATGAGTCATAATGATGCAAAATCAAAGAAAATTGGGGGAAGGCTTTTAGCTTATTGTTATTAAGTGTTATTAAGATAAAGATGAAAAAAATAATAGAGTTACCAAACAAGGTAGTTGGCTCTTTTAGTAATGATTATTTGATTGTTAAAGGACCAAAAGGAGAGGTTAAGAGAGCAATAAACCAAAAAAACGTATCTGTAAATGTAGATGCCAATAAGATAATTATTGAATCTATTAAAGAGACAAAAAGAGAAAAAAAGAATATGGGTTCATTGCTTGCTCACATTAAGAATATGATAACAGGTGTTTCAGTAGACAATTATGTTTATACCTCAAGAATATGTTCTGGTCATTTCCCTATGAATGTTAGCTTAAGTGGAAACAAGTTTATTGTAAAAAACTATCTTGGAGAGAAATCACCACGAATACTGAAGATTAAAGATGGTGTAAATGTAAAGATTGATGGCAGTCTAATTCATGTTACAAGCCCAGATAAAGATATTGCCGGGCAAGTAAGTGCAGATATAGAACAACTTATGAGAAGGACGAAGTATGATAATCGGGTTTTTCAGGATGGAATCTGGATCATCTCAAAGGCTGGAAAAGAACTAAAATGAAAAATATAAAAGAATTAATTGAGTTAAGAACTAAGATTAAGACTAAAAAACCAGAATTTAGCAGGCAAGATTACGGCAAAAGAAAGAAGCTTGAATTAAAGTGGAACAAGCCAAAAGGGATACACTCAAAAATCAGGCATAAATTTAAGGGAAGAAAGAGAATGCCATCTCCAGGATTTGGATCTCCAAAACTGGTTAAAGGATTACATGATTCTGGGTTAAAGGTATTGAGATTATCCTCACTTAGTGATCTAAAAAACGTAAAAAGTGATTGTGAGGGTATAATAATCCCAAAGACTTTTGGAATTAAAAAGAAAATTGAAATTTTAAAAAAGGCAAAGGAACTCAATATTCATATTTTGAATCCAAATATCGATATGAATACAGATGAATACTTAAAGAAGTTAGAAGGTAAATAATATGCTCAGAGTTCAAAAAAGATTAGCAGCACAAATGTTGAAATGTGGTCAAAATAGGGTAGTATTTGATCCAGATAACTTAAAAGAAATAAAAAAAGCAATAACCAAAGGAAGTATAAGATCATTAATAAAAAAAGGGATTATATCAAAAAAAAGGATGTTGAGTACCTCAAAATTTTGGGTGAGGAAGAGGAAAAAACAAAAGAGTAAAGGATTACAAAAAGGTCATGGCTCAAGAAAGGGTAGAAAAACAGCAAGATTAAATCCAAAAAGGGCATGGATAAACAAGATAAGGCTTCAAAGAGAACATATCCAAATATTGATAAAAAAAGATATGATAACAACAGCAGATTATCATGATCTTTATAAGAAAAGCAAAGGAGGCTTTTTTAGAAGTTTAAGACATTTGAAACTCTACATAAAAGAGAAGGAACTCATAAAACAATAACTATAATTAGATAAAATGAAAAAAGGAAATATATTTACAGTAGCTTTCAGAAGAAAAAGGGAAGGCAAAACTAACTATAAGAAGAGACTAAAATTATTATTGTCAGATAAGCCAAGATTTGTAATTAGAAAATCATCAAAAGACCTGAATGCATCCATAATTAAGTATGAAGCAAAGGGTGATAAAACCCTATTTACAATTAATTCAAAAGCTCTCATTAAGCTAGGCTGGAAAGGTAATAAAGGAAATATCCCAAGTGCGTATCTGATTGGACTAATCGCTGGAAAAAAGGCCATTGGAATAGGTATTAGTGACGCTATTCTGGATTTGGGATTTAATAAATCTGTAAGTGGATCTAGATTATACGCTGCTCTTGCAGGAGCAATTGATGCTGGATTGAAGATTCCATTTAACCATGAAGTATTGCCAAAAAAGGATAGAGTAACTGGAGAACATGTTCTAAAATATGCAAAAATACTAAAAGATGACCAATTAAAATATGAAAAACAATTTTCTTCTTACTTAAAAAGTGGTTTGAAACCAGAAGATATCGTAAAACATTTTGAAGAAATAAAAGGAAAAATATAGCGGTGATTATAGAAAAATGGCTGATGATGATTTAAAAGAAATAGAATTAGAAAAAACCAAGGAATTGATTGCAGAATTTGAAAAAGTAAAAGAACCAGAAGAACAACCTATAAGAGAAGTTGTATCTGTTGAAAATACTGCATGGAAGCCAAAAACAGATCTTGGATTAAAAGTAAAAAATGGGGAAATCACAAGTATTGATTACATTCTTGATAAAAGAATAAGAATACTCGAGCAGGAAATAGTTGATAAGCTATTGCCAAATTTAACAACTGAGTTATTAATGGTAGGTCAGTCCAAAGGTAAATTTGGTGGGGGCCAAAAGAGGATATTTAAGCAAACTCAAAAGAAAACTGCAGAAGGGAATAAGCCAAATTTTTTAACATTTGCTGTAAGTGGTAATTGTGATGGTTATATTGGTACAGGTTATGGAAAATCTAAAGAAACTGTTCCTGCAAGAGAGAAAGCAACTAGAGAATCAAAAGTTAATATAATAAAAATAAGAAGAGGCTGTGGTTCCTGGGGATGTGGATGTGGAGATGTCCATACAGTTCCATTCAAGGTTACTGGAAAAGCAGGATCTGTTGAGATGACGTTAATGCCTGCACCCAAAGGAACAGGGTTGAGTATAGAGAAAGAGTGCCAAAAGATTTTAAGAGCAGCAGGCATTAAAGATGTAAGATCAAGAACAGAGGGCCAAACCAGAAGCAAGCTTAATGTGCTAAAAGCATGCTTTAATGCACTAAAAAAATTAATTCAAGTTAAAGTAAGCCCAAAATATGAGCAGAGCTTAAGCATTGTAGAAGGTTCATTAAAATAAAAATGGAAAACAAAATAGAACAAAAATTAGCTGTAATAAGAGTAAGGGGATTAACTGGAGTTAGAGATAAAACAAAATATACACTGGAGATTTTAAGGTTGTACAAATCAAATTATTGTTCCATACTAACAAGCAATCCTGTTAATTTAGGTATGTTAAAAAAGGCAAAAGATTATATAACCTGGGGAGAAATTGACGATGATACTTTCAAAGAGCTTATTAAAAAAAGAGCAGAGGAGTTTAGTGGCAGAGAAACAGATTCAAAAAAAAAAATAAAGTACGATGATTTTTTAGTTGTTGATAATAAAAAAATTAAAAAATTTTTTCGCTTAAACCCACCAAGAAAGGGATTTGGAACAAGAGGGGTAAAGCACGGTTTTAATGAAGGAGGGGCGCTTGGTTACAGAGGGAAAGCAATAAATGAATTGTTAAGAAAAATGTTATAAAATAGAACATTAGAGAACAAAATGACAGTACATAAAAGAAAAAAATCAGAAGGGCAACGTGGCTATACAACCCATGGATATGGTTCTAAGAAAAAGCACAGAGGCCAGGGCCATCGTGGTGGAAGAGGTATGGCTGGCACTGGTAAAAGGGCAGATACTAAAAAACCAAGTATATGGAAGGAAAGATATTTTGGAAAGTATGGATTTATAAGTAAAACTCCAAAAGTTAAGATTGAGGCTATAAATATAAGCAATATAGAACAAAATATAGAAAAATATATTTCAACTGGGTTGATTAATAAAGAAAAAGATTTCTATTTGGTTGAATTGGAGAAACTTGGATTTAATAAATTACTGGGAAATGGGAATATCTCAAAAAAGTTTAAGATAAAGGTACCCTATGCATCAAAAACATCTATTGAGAAAGTGAAAGAGGCTGGTGGAGAAGTAATTGGACTGATTTGAATAGAACAAAAAGAATAAATTTAAATATTCTCTTAACATTTATTTTTGAAAGAGATATAATTTTCAAACATTAAAATGAATGAATTTGGATTGCACGTTACAATTGATGCAAGAGGCTGTAACAAAAGAAAACTATCTTCTATAAGCTTGGTTTATGATATACTAAATAAGATACCAGAAAAGATTGGCATGACTAAGATGACATTGCCATATGTTGTCAAGTGGCTTGATAATTTTAGCCTCGGAACAGAAGGAATTTCTGGTTTTGTTATGATTGCAGAAAGCCACATAAGCATACACACCTTCCCAGACCAAGATTATGTGTTTATTGATATATTTTCTTGTAAAAAATTTGATGCAGAACTCTCTATAAACTATCTAACAAAAGCGTTTGAGGCAAAAAGTTACACAGAAAATATAATAAAAAGGGGGATGGATTTCCCAAGAAAGTTTGTTTTAAACCAGATTTAGGATGTATTTTATTCTTTGTTACTGTATTTTTATGCACAAAAATGTAGCAAACATTTTTGTGTTGGGTTTAAAACCCAGCCCTTTAGGGCTACATTTTTGAGCATACTACACCGGAAATGCCTTGCATTTCCTAGTGTCCTGAAAATCCGCTGTCAAAGAAGCGGATTTTCATGATTAACGGATATGGAATATAAAATCTACAAAAATATCGACGAGTGCAAAAAAATTTGGAATGAACTTAGCCCTGATAATAGATTGTTCGATCTATGGGAATTTAGACTCTGTTTTTATGATAAACAGGAAATGGAACCATATTTTATTACAGGATATGAAGGTAAGGACATACTCGGATTGATACCATTATGTTTTTTTAAAAGCAAAAATCAATATAACTACTTTGGAGGTTGGTTTCCTGAAAGAAACTCATTTTTTTTAAAAGATAAATCTAAACTTCCGCTATTTTTACAGCAGTGCCCGGAAAACACTTTTATGGAAGGAATAGATCCTCAGGAAGGGAAATACTTTTCTTTTTTAGATGATGAACCTACATATTATCTGGATTTACACAAGTACGACAATAGTTTTGAAAAATATTTTACTTCTTTTGAAAAAAAAAGACAAAAAAAAATTAAGGCAGAACTAAAAAAAATCCCCCAATATAAAGTTCACTTTAACAGACTAAAGGATTTTAACAGGCTAGTTGAGTTGAATATCAAGGCTCATGAAGAAGATTCTATATTCAATCAAACAATAATGAAGAATAGTATCTTAAAAATATTCAAGTTAGCCAATAGAATGGGAATTTTGCAAATGATTAGTATAGAAATAAATAAAAAGGTTGAATCTGTTGACTTGGGGATTAAGTTTGGTGAATGGTTTGATATTCTAACAGGAGGATCAAACAATCATCTTTACCCAAATATCGGTAAGCTAAACACAATTTTGGATATAAAGAATGCAATGACCAATAAGGCAAGATACGTAGATTTTCTTGCAACCTCTGGACACTGGAAGGAGAGTTGGAATTTTGATAAGGAAATGATGTTAAAGTTTGTTAAGTAACATGGAACTCCAAACAATTTTATTTATGATTTTAGTATATTCTGTAATTATGTTCTTAGTAAAAAAGTTTTTAGAGAAACTTTTTATTTGGGTATTTATAATTAGCTTAGCTGTTTTTATAATATCCTTCTTAAAATTTTTTATTGGATAGCTTTAGTGCATTGTTGATGATTTACTTTCAAGAGAAAATTTAGTGGATATTCCTAAAGAGGTAAGGATGAAAATTGAGAAAGAATTATTGAAACCTATTAAAGTTGGTGACATAGAATATAGTAATTTTATGGAAGAAACTTCAAGAAGGATAAGCCAAACTTTTCAAGTTCTTTCTGGAAATATAGCCGAATTGTGCGTTGAAAGAGAATTGATAAAAGTTGGTTTAAAACTAGGAATCCACTATAATAAAAAAGCAGAAAGAACGGATTTTATAATCTTCAATCCTAAAAAAGACGGCTTCAAGAAAAGGCATAGGATAGAAGTAAAAAATGTTAAATTAAGCCCTAACTTTTCATTTTTTAAGTAATATGTCCATGGTTATTCCAAATTTCTCCAATAGCAACCTTGTTGTTTTCGGCACTTCAGATATAATTCTTTCTCTCCAATTTTTACTTTGCCTAATCCTTTCTTCCGTAGATAATCATAACCGTTATGCACCATTTCATGTCCGTTCTTGCAAATAACATTTTGTTTTAGC
>CAZIEE010000027.1:0-14901 GCA_964538135.1 uncultured Methanosarcinales archaeon | reverse complement strand
GCCCCTGGCCTTGCATATAAAACATTCTGGTAAACATTCCTCCTGTTAATTCTTTCTTCAAAATCAAATGGTTTGTCAAGAACATTATCGCATTTTGGACACTTTGTTAAAAAATGCTTAACAGTCTCTGTAGGCTGCAGTAACTTTCTCGTTGCTCCTTTATGACCTACAGGAGCACCAAGCTTCTTCGAATCCCGAGAAAATTTTTTCTTAAAAAATTGTTTTGAAGGAGGCGTGTGAGGATTTATAAAAATCGTTAGAATTTTTTTGAGTTCTTTATTTTCTTTTTCGAGCATTTCAAATCCAGTAAGCACAAGTTTTACTTCCTTTTGCATATTAGCTATAATATAGCTAACTACTATATAATAATTTCGCTACTACAGGATATAATTCAAGAAAAAACAAGTCAGTTTGTTAAACGATTACATTTATCCACAAGATTTAAAAATGTGGTTATACTGCTTAATCATTAAATGGTATCTAAAAAAAATCCTCAAAAGACAAATGTTGATTCAACAGCAAATATAAAAGTCCCCATTAAGATCATAGATCAGGTTATTGGTCAGGATGATGCAGTTAAGATAATAAAAAAAGCTGCTCAACAAAGAAGGCATGTTTTGTTGATTGGAGAACCTGGAACTGGTAAAAGTATGCTCGGATTGGCATTGGCTGAGCTTCTTCCTATGGAAAAATTAGTAGATATAATCTCATTTCCAAACCCAAATGATGAAAATGCCCCTTTAATCAGGACCGTTCCAGCTGGCCAAGGACGCGAGTTAATTACAAAGGCAAAATTACAGAGTATGGCAATGTTCAAAAATCAGAACATAATAATATTCATTCTTGTTATAATATCAATGTTAGCTCCATGGTGGGTTCGTTCATACTATAAGTCTGACATCATGTTTGCAGCATTCTTTTTAGGTGGTATGATTTTTTTAGCGTCTTTTATTATTTTTTTGAATCTGGGTAAGAGGCTTGAAAACAAGGTTAAACTACCTAAGATAATAGTAGACAATTTCAAGAGAAAACAAGCCCCATTTAATGATGCAACTGGAACACATGCAGGAGCACTTTTAGGTGATGTACTTCATGATCCTTTTCAGAGTTTTTCTTCCATATTGAATATAAATAAAATAAAAGATAATAGAATTAAACAAGTCCAATTAAATAGGGAAATTGATGCTCTTTTTGATAAACACAAAAATAAGATTCTAAAAGAACACAAAAACAATTATGAAGCAATCCCTCTTCCAAAAAACGAGCTATTAATTTTAGGTGAAAATAATGGTTCTATTTCTACAGTCGAAGTTTTATCAACAAATAGATATGATTATGATGGTAAAATGATAAAATTTACAACTTCTGAAAATAAAGAAATTATAGTTACACCAGAACATAAAATAGCTGTTTGGAAGAACAATAAGATTGCTTATGTGGAAGCTAAAGATATTAAGGAAAATGATGAAATTGTTTCTAAATCTGAATATATTATAATTGATGAAAAAGATATTATTAATACTTACGATGAACGACAACAAGAACAATGCAGATTGTATTACCAATATTTGGAGATTAAAGCACAAAATCCAACATGGGGCTTTAAAAGAATAGCAAAGGCTATGAATCAACCAATTGGAAAAACAAGATGGTGGCATACACATAAACATATTCCAGTACCAATACAAACTGCTAATTGGTTAAAGGAAAGAGGGTTATTACCATTAAAAATTGATAATCCAAAACTACCTTTAATAGCAAAGGTTTTAGGAGCTACTTTTGGGGATGGAGGGGTTTTTGAAAATTTGAATGGGATTTTCTTGTCAAGTTCTGAAAAATCTGCTGTTGTGGAATTTGGCAGGGACATAGAAAATATTTTTGAATTAGAGTTAGACAAAAATTCCAGAATAATTAAAGGAGGGATTTATGGACATTCTTGGTGCTATCAAAATACAAATAGGAACATCATAAGATCTTTTATGGCTCTTGGTGCACCTATAGGTAATAAGACAATGATTGCTCTCTACATACCGACTTGGATATCATTAAATGGCAAATTTGAAGACGACTTTTATAGTTCTTTTTTAGGAAGTGAAATGGCTTCTCCAATTATTCAAAAAGGCAGAAGATCTTTATCTTCTGTTGAGGTTGGTATCACTGGGAGTAAAGAATTAAAAGATAATAGAATTGAATTTCTAAATAAAGTTGCTGAATATCTCAATAAGAAATATATTTCTACTACTTCAATTTATGAAGGAGATACCAAAAATGAAAATTTAAGTATATTTCTTTTGTTAATATCAAAGACTTATGACAACATCATGAAATTTATGATAGAAATAAAACTTAATTATTGTAATCATAAAGTAAAGAGGTTTTACGAGGCAATAGCTCAATGGACTAGTATTAAGAAAAATATGTACGATGACTTAATTCAAAATGGTATGGGTGCAGAAAGTGCAATGAACAAATTAAGATTAACACCTAACTCCCTTTACTTAATACTAACATTTTTTGATCAAAGTCCAAAAAGAAACCTAAGCTGAAAAAAGTGCTCTCAAGCTTTGAGTAATAAGAAAAATGAACCTCACAAAACAAACCATCAAAAAAATAGAAAAAATACATTACAAGGGGAAAGTCTATAATTTAACAACTTCTTCAGGTAATCTGATAGCCAACGGAATACTATGCAAAAACTCAGGAGGATTAGGCACACCTGCCCATGAAAGAGTTGTTGCAGGCATGATTCATAAATCTAATTTAGGAGTTTTATTCCTGGATGAGATTGGGATATTGGAGCCAAATACTCAACAAGAATTGTTGTCTGCATTGCAAGAACGGAAATTTTCTATAACTGGCCAAAGTGAGCGTAGTGCAGGAGCAATGGTAAGAACAGAGGCTGTACCTTGTGATTTTGTTCTTGTTGCTGCTGGCAATCTGGAAACAATAAAGCACATGCACCCAGCCTTAAGAAGCAGGATAACTGGTTATGGTTATGAAATTTATATGAGGGAAACCATACCAGATACAGAAGAAAACAGAAATAAACTTGCAGTTTTTATCGCTCAAGAGGTTACAAAGGACAAAAAAATACCCCATTTTAATAGAGAGGCTATTGATGCAATTATTGAAGAAGCAAAGAGAAGGGCTAACAGAAAAGGGCATTTGACATTAAGATTGCGAGAACTGGGTGGATTAATAAGAGCTGCTGGTGATCTTGCATTAGAAGAAAAATCAAAGTTAGTTATGAAAAAACACATAATTGGAGCTAAAAAGATTGCAAAAACATTAGAGCAGCAGATTGCTGACAAGTTTATTGAGCAGAAAAAAGAATATGAAGTCATTGTTATAAATGGAAAAAGGGTTGGCAGGGTTAATGGGTTGGCAGTTATTGGTGTTACCCCTCCTTATTCTGGCATAATCTTACCTATTGAAGCAGAGGTGACCCCAGGTGGAAAACAAAGTGAGATAACTGCAACTGGAAAATTAGGGGATATAGCAAAAGAGGCAATAAAAAATGTAACTGCAATAATTAAAAAATATTTTGGTGAAGATATCAAAGAAACGTACGATATATATGTTCAGTTTTTACAAACCTATGAAGGGGTTGAAGGAGATTCTGCAAGTATTGCTGTAGCAACATCTATAATTTCTGCATTTAAAAAAGTTCCAGTTAAACAAGATACTGCAATGACTGGTTCTTTATCTGTAAGAGGTGAGGTTCTGCCAGTAGGCGGAGTAACCTCAAAGGTAGAAGCTGCAATTGAAGCAGGTATAAGAAATGTAATCATACCCAAGACCAATCTAAAAGATATTGTTATTGATAAAAACGATGTAAAGAAAATCAACATAATTCCAGTTGATACAATTCAAGATGTTCTGAAAGTAGCACTTGACTGGACAGGCAAGGAGAAGATTTTGGATAAGATTGTTGGTGATGATTGATAAATTTAAATTCTATATGGAAGATTTCACTAAAGAAGAGATTGAAGTTCTAAGGCCATTTTTTACAAACATAGACCAACCAATATTTGTGCTTATCAATCTTCCTGAGGTTGTTAAGGGTGCATTATTCTCTCGTTATAGTAGATCAACAAAAAGTCTCAGGAGGGTTTTACTGGACGAGTTTATTATGAAACCAGAAATGGGATTTAAGGACATAATAGGGCAAACAATCAAATCATCTAAAGAAGAACAGATTGTTGCTATTAAAAAGGCAGAGGAATTCTATGATAGAGTATTAGTTGGTTATGGAGATGATAGTGTTGCAGAACTTGGTGGAGCAAATATTGCATGTGAGCAGGTAAGCCAGATTGCTGCAAAATTCATTGAAGCAACAAGAATAGGGATAAGCCCTTTGGAAAAATCAACAAGATATGTTTGGTTTAATCAAAAAATAAATGGCCAGTACCAGTATGTAAGAGAACCTACCTTAATTAATTCAAAACATGCAAACTTATATCTAAAAACATGTGATTTTTTGTTTGATAGTTATTCTAATCTAATATCCCCTATGACTAAGTTCATAACTGAGAAATTTCCAAGAGAAGATGGAATCACAGAAAGAGCTTACAATTCATCTATAAGGGCCAAAGTATGTGATGTTTTAAGAGGCTTACTCCCTGCATCCACAATGACAAATGTTGGATTGTATGGTAATGGAAGGGCATTTGAGTATTTGTTACTCAAGATGTACTCAAGTCCTTTGATGGAAATCAAACAACTTTCAAAATCAATGAATCAAGAGTTAAGCAAAGTAGTCCCTTCTTTTGTTAAGAGATCAAATGATAGTTATGGCAAAACAACTCAGCAATATATTTCTGAAACTTACAATGCAACAAGAGAATTTGTTAGAGGTATAGAGCAATCATCAGAGCAAACAGAAGAAGTAACCTTGGTTGAATATGATGATTGTGCCGAAGAAAAAGTATTACAAGCAATTATCTACCCTCATTCTACCATGCCTTTGATTCAAATAAAAAATAGTGTCAGGTATATGTCTGAGGCTCAAAAAAAAGAGCTGATCAAAGAGTACTTGTCCAGAAGACTCAACAGGAGGCACAAACCAGGAAGGGCCCTGGAGCACGTTTATTATACTTTTGATATACTGGCTAATTATGGAGCTTATAGAGATCTGCAAAGGCATCGCCTACTAACTCAAGAACCACAAGACCTAAGTGTGAAACATGGATACTCAATACCAAAAGAAATAATTGATGCTGGATTTGAAAAAGAATATAGAGATTGTATGTCAGAAGTTAAAAATTCTTTCCAGATAATTTCTAAAGACTATCCAAAAGAGGCCCAGTATATTGTTGCACTGGGCTATAAAATAAGATGGTATATAAAAATGAACTTAAGAGAGCTTTGTCATCTAACTGAACTAAGAAGCATGCAGCAAGGTCATCCTGATTATAGGTCAATTGCACAGAAGGTTTACCTTAAAGCAAAAGAGGTTCATCCATTATTGACTGAGTATATAAGATTTGTCGATATGAATGAATATGACATGGAAAGGCTTGAGGCAGAAAAAAAGATTGATAAAAAGATGGAAGAAATAGACAAAAAGTATAACGCCGACGCCCGGATTTGAATTTCCCAACCCTAGTTCTAAAGCAACTCAAAAAGGTTACCAGGATACCCTTACGGGAACTAGCTTTTTTTGACTTGAATATACTTAAGTCACTCAAGGCTAGCGCAGTGCCAGATTGTGCCACGTCGGCAATTTTACAAAACAAAATAATATTAATGATTATTTAAAGTGTACTATAACATCTCTTTTTTGAGACAATAAAAGTAAATACCATATCAGCCGAAGAGCTTTTTATGTTAATCTTAACAAGTTTGAAAATGAAGGCATTGAATGGCAAGCCTTCAGTTACTCGCCTAATTGAAAACAAAAAATCACTTATGATATTATTAAAGGCTACTGGGATAAGGTGTGTAAAAATGTATAATTCTAATGTCACATTTTTGAGATGTTATAGTACAAATATTCAAATCTTCAAGCTCACTACCTGGGATATCCCATCAGTGTCCATTGAAACTCCATATATTGTATCTGCTCCTGAAACAAGATAGTCATTGTGGCTTATCAAAATGTATTGTGCCCTATCAGAATATTTTTTTATCAGCTTTGCCAACTTCTCGCTATTTTGTTTATCCAAAGCAGCATCTATTTCATCAAGAACATAAAATGAGGCAGGTTCATGCTCTTGAATTGCAAAAATAAAAGCCAGTGCTGTTAATGTTTTCTCTCCACCAGAGAGTCCCCTTATGTCAATGAATTTGCTTCCAGTTATCTTTACATTGATTCTTACTCCCCCATCAAATGGATTTTCCTGGTTTTCGATTGCCAGGTTTGCTTCTGCTCCTTTTGTAGTTACCATACTAAAAAAGTTCTTGAAGTTGTTATCCACAACATCAAATGTTTTGATAAATAATTCTTTTTTTCTTGACTCAATTTCAGTCATCATAACTACAACATCTTCTTTTTCTTTAGCCAATTTTTCTTTTTTATCTAAGAATTCCTTGTATTGTTGTTCAGCCTGCTCATACACTTCAAGTGCCCTCATATTAACAGTTCCAATTTCTTCTCTCATCCTTTCAAATTTCAAGATATCATTTTTTAGCTCTTGTTCAGTTTTATTTACTTCAAGCTTTATCCCTTCGTATTGAAGAAACTCTGAATTTAGAGCTGCTAAAGCTGCTATAACCTCTGCATTTTTCAACGAATTAAAATTAATCTTTATCTCAATTTGCCTGTCATCTTCTCTTATCTTTTCTACGTCAAAATCGTTCTTTTGGATATCTTCTTTTATTTTACTTTGCTTAGAAAATAATGACTTAAATCTTTTATAGAATTCCTTTGCATTATCCTCTTTTTCGTTCAGTATAGCGCTTTTCTGATTGATTATTACCTCAATCTCATTAAGTTCATTATTAAACTCTTCTTCTTGTTTGTCAAGATTTTTGAATATGCTTTCTATCTTTTCCTTTTCAGGAGAAAAAATGTTTGTTATTTGTGAATCACAATTTTTTATTTCAGAGTTAAGATTAATTGTTTGTTCATTAAGTTCTCTGAATTTCTGTTCGAATGTGTTTAACTCTGCCAGTAATGTAGGATCATTTAACTGTGTAATCAAATTTCTTAAACTCTGTTTTTCAATTTTAAATCCAGTTAATTCTTTATTATGTTCTGAAATTTTTTTGTTTATACTCTCAATTTCCGTATCTATTCCCACTCCTTTTAGCTCTAAATCCTTAAGGTGCTGCTTTGAAAGAACATCACTCGACTCAATATCCATGGTAGTTTCTGCCTTTATAATATCCACTTCAATAAATGATTTTTTTTCCCTTAAATCGGTTATCTTTGCTTCATTTCCCCTCCTGTTCTTCTCAAGTACATCAATAAGTATTGTAAGCTCCTTCATTTTATTTTCATATTGCTCTATGTTTTCAGTAATCTCCTGCTCCTTAAAGCCAAAAGCCTCTTTTTTTCTTTCTCTGTAGCCTCCGTGCATTGCTCCACTGAGCTCTGAAACATCACCATCTAAAGTTACAAACTTTGCTTTTCCAATTCCAAGTCTTGTGGCAACATGTATATCATCTACAATTAAACTATCAGAAAAAACATAGGAAAACACCTTTTTGAATTTTGGATCATAGGTAACAAGATTCATTGCTAAGTCATGAACCCCTTTCGAGCCTATAAGTTTTTTGACTTCACTGTTTTCTTTTGAATTTATTTTATTTAATATATTCAATGGCAGGAATGTGGCTATTCCCAATCTGTTCTCTTTAAGGTAACCTATTAATTCCGCTCCCAATCTATCATCTTCAACAACAATGCTCTTTATTCTGGCACCTGCTGCCACTTCCATAGCTACTGCATATTTTGAATTAACATTTCCTAAATCAGCAACTGTACCATAAATTCCTGGTTTTCTGCTCCTCATCTCAAGCACTTTTCTTACTGCCAGATCCCCTCTTGTAAATTCCCTTATTGTAATATCCTTCGCCCTGAGTTTTGCAAGTTCTTCATTGGCAACATTCAACCTTTTTCTTGAATCTGAAATTTGTACTGCCATATAAGAATCTTCATCAAGCAATTTATTGAGCTCAAGTGTTATTTTTTTAAAATCCTGTTTTTTATTATTTAAGATCTGAAGTTGTTGCTTATGCTCATTTTCAACATCAATTATCTTTTTGATCTTGTCCTGTATAATCCCAATTTCGTGATATACCTTGTCTTTTTCCCTTATTAGATTATGCTGACTCTCTTTTAATGTTGTTATTAATTTTTGAAGTTCATCTGCTTTCTTGTCAAGTTCTTCTACATTATTCTCAATATCAGCAAGATTACCGAGATTATTCTTGTCCTTTATACTTATAATTTTAGAATAGATTAACTCTTTGTTTTTATTCTTCAATTCAATTTGGGTTTCATAGGATTTTTTCTCTTCTATTAATTGTTTAACCCTTTTATCAATATCTTCAATCCCATTCTTTAATTCATATCTTCTTTGCCTTATCCTATTTAATTCGTTTTTGCATGTTTCCATTCTTGAGTTTGACTTAGTCAACTCTATTTTTAATATCTCTACTTCTTTATTGAGCTTGATTTGCTCAATCTCTCCTTTTTCTTCTATCTCTTTAGAAATATCTTCAAGTTGTTTTTTTCTATCTTCATTTTCTGATTTAATTTTGCTTATTCTCTGCCTTAAATTCTCCAGTTCTTTATTTCCATTATCTATTTTTTCCTGGATCTCTTTTTTATCAGCTTCTTTTTTATCTATCTGGATTTTTAGATAAGACGCCTTGTTTTGATTTATGGCGTCATTCATCTCTTTATACTTTAAGGCTTCATCTCTGTCTTTCTTTAGCGCTTTTAGATATGCATTCCTTTCAATAAGAATGATCTCAGTATCCCTTAAATGCTGTTCTACTTTCTCAAGCTCCACCATAGCCTTGTGTTTTTTATCTTCATAAACAGATATACCTGCTATGTCTTCTATCAATATTCTTCTTTCATTTGGATGCATTTCCACAAATTTTATAATATCCCCTTGTAAGATAATATTGTAGCCATCAGGATCAATTTTTGCCAGAGAAAGTAAATTTGTTATATTCTGCCTTGTCATAGCCTTATCATTAATCTTATAAATAGATTGGCCGTTTTCTTTTACTATCCTTGTAATCTTTACTTCTTTATCTTCAACAGGAAAAATATTATTGGGATTATCAAAATATATACTAACCTCTCCTTGTTTAGATGGTTTTTTTGATTTGCCTCCATTATAGATTAAATTTGCTGATTTTTCAGCTCTCATGTCCTTAGATGAAGCCTTTCCAAGAACAAAGCATAGTGCGTCTAATACATTACTCTTACCAGCCCCATTAGGTCCAAGAACGCAGTTAAAGTTACCACCAAATAGTATTTCTGTGTGCTTTGCAAAGGACTTAAAACCTTGCATTACCATCTTATTTATGTGTGTTGATTTATTAATCGAAGTAGCGTCTTCCATAAGCTTTACTTTTGTTTGTATCAGTTTGTATCATTTAAAGTTATTGCACAAGCTATTTACTATCCTCTTTCCCAATCAACTCTCTCAATCTCCCAACAAACTCATCAAAATTGTGTGTTTTTATGTTTAATCCGCATGCATGCTCATGGCCGCCACCATAACCCTCTAATCCACTTAAGGCATTTTCAACCAAAACTGGCAAAATTATCTTACTTGATCTTAGGCTACATTTCATTTCATCACCTCTTCTTCTCCCAATCAAAATTATCTTATCGGGATTCCTGAAAATAGCTTCATTTGACAAATCACTTGTAAAACTTGTAGAGTCTTCATTATACTTAAATATGGCTAGCTTTTCTTTTGATGCCTCAATTGTTTTGAGAACCTCCCTCAACAAAGGTTCATACTTTTTGTTTATTTGTTCATACCTTTTGTATATAAACTTGCCACGAGCACTTTCTTGGTTAATTATCTCATAAGGACTATCCACCTTTGTTAATGTATTAATACACTTTCTTACTTCTTGAGTAGTTCCTTTGAACACAAAGGAAAAAACTCTTGTAAGTTGACCGATCTTTGTATTATAAATTATATCTCCTGGCGTCTTATAAGGTTTATCTATCAATTCAGGAAACTTCTTCTTCAATTCATCCATAAAAGGAGGCAGAAACCAATCAGCCAAACACCCTACTGCAGCTATCCACAAATCATTCTGAACAACCTGATGGCAAATAAAAGAAGTTGGTTGGTTATCATGTTTTTTTGAGATTCTTGGATTAAAATATTCTACCCCATCTCTTTTAAAAGGTCCATGATGATCTACCCATACTACTGGTATGTTAATCTTACTCATCTCATCGAGAAAATCCTGTTCAACAATAGCAATATCTAGGATAAATACCTTATCTGGTTGGTATTCTTCTACTCTTTTTATAAAATCTATCCCAATTTTCGGAGTATTTTTAACTATAAACCCCTTACCCCCTTTTTTATAGCGGTAAAACTGAAGGAAAGAACATAAGCCGTCTTGGTCATCATCAAAGAAAAAAATTGGCTTTTTACAATTATCTAAATGTACCCTTAGTTCTTTTATATTTATATCAGACAAAGCCATTTAAAACACAGTTACCTTACCATTTCTTTATATAATTTTTCAAATATTTTAACAAAAACTTCGTTTGGAACTTTTATTCCAGCATCAACAAATGATTTTGCCAAAAGATATGCATCTCTATCTTCATCTCCTTCTGACTTAAACTTAAACTCAAAAAGATTTTTTAGAGTAAGATCGCACATAAATCCATCGTTAATAAAAAAAACAATACCCTTATTATTCTTCCTAATTGCTATATTTTTTAAGTCTATGCTAAAATTTTGCTTGCTTATGCCAAATTTAAACAATTCCCATTCAACCAATTCACTAAATATCTTATTTTTATCATTCTCATCTATATAACTCTCAATATTTTGTAATTTTATAAATTGTAAAAAAGGGGTATCCTTTTTTAATTCAAACCTAAAGACTCTGCCTAAGTAATTTTTTACCTTTTGCCTGCTCCCTTTGGTCATTTTCCATTCATTTTTCACAGCATAAGCATAGTCTTTACCATTTATCTTTTTAATGCGAAAGAAACCCATTCAAGAAATTAGGCACTATCAATTTATATCTTTTTCTATTATTATGCACAAAAATTGCGAACATTTTTGTGTGGGGTTTAAAGCCTCACTTTTTAGGAGCAGAGTGACCTGCTGAACCCTCGCTTTGCATATTCAATGATTACAGACAACCGTAAGAGGGATGGCTCCTACGGAGAATGTTGTTCATCAAGAAAAAAATAAAATGCGAGAAGTCGCTAACCCGCAGCGAAGCGGAGTTTCGGACAAATCCTTTAGGGCGATATTTTTGGGCATACTACACCGGAAATACCTTACATTTCCAAGTGTCCTGAAAATCTGCTGTAAAAGACGTAGATTTCCATGATTTTGAACTTGTAGAAAATTATCTCACTTCTTTGAGTAATCCCTTCCTAAACTTATCATTTGTTTTTTTCAAACTCTGAATAGCATTAATTAATGCATTTCGTGGAGTTTCTTCTCCATCAGTTTCAACTATAAAATTAGGAGAACTAATCTGTGGGTGCTTCACACTATAGGTCGCGATTTTAACATGATTGTCATTCCAAAGCTCTGTTTTTATTGGATTACACAAGGTGTGATCAATCCCTTTTATTTCCATCACTATCCTATTTTTTTTATCGTCAATAATCTTTATCTCCATGTTGTATAAAAGTAACCTACAATCATTTAAAAACTTTTCTTTCTATAAACTCATCGAGAATTTTGAAGATGTTATTTACATACCTTTTGATCAATCCACTCTTCTGATTGACTTGTATTCTTGAGAGTGGTTTTTGACTACTCTTAACTCATTTGAATAGAACCCTACCTAGTGAACTTATTCTATAAACAAACTCTCACTTTTTATAGATATAACCCTAAAAGGATGAAATACAAAGAACAAAAACTAAATTCGAAGCACTAAGCACGAAATTTGAAATACGAAATTTAAAATACGAAACAACAACAATTTATTGTTTCGGATTTCATTATTCTGATTCTGATTTTGATATTAGAATTTCTAATTTTTTTTAGTCTTTTATTTGTTGTGTAGATTCACAAACTTGAAGTCCCAGTACAGTCCCAGATTAGTCCCAGTTTTTTAATTTTATCGTCTAGAAACAGTCCCAATCCAGTCCCAATCCAGTCCCAGTACAGTCCCAAATTTGTTTCAAATATCAAAAGATTTAAATAGAGAAAAATATAATAATTAATCATGTTGTGGAGAAAAAGTGTAACAGAAAAAAAATTAGAGCAAAAGTTAGAACAGATTGATGGGATTCTAAAAAGGTCATTCTTTAATGTTAAAAAAGATGCAGTCAAGATTTTTCAATGGCTGAATTATTTATATCACAAAAATATTGAGCATGAGCAGCAACTTAAGCAGATACAGTCTAATATTTTTAATCTTACCCCAAGTAAAGAAGAAATCAAAAAAGTAGTTGATTATCATTACCCCCTCGAGAGTATTCTAGCAAAATTGAGTGAATTGGATTCCAAGGTGTCTCGATTGATACAGGCAGAACAAGCAGAAAAGTTTGATGTTAAAGCAAGGTCTCATATCCCCCATACAATCCAAATAGATTCGCAAAATGAGGAATTACAGAAGAAGATTTATTCTATAGAGAAAAGGCTTGAATTAACAGAGCAAAAAAAACAGTCCATTAAAGAAAAGATTACTAATAAATTCATAAGGAATTCCAAAGGGTATATCAAAGGGATTATTGTTTCTTACATTAAAAAATATGAGAAGATATCTTCTTTGGAACTTAAAGATTTAATAGTTGATGAACAAAATTTTTGTTCTAAGAGCTCTTTTTATCGATTGTTGAAAGAGGTAGAACAATTGGAAGACATAGGAATTATAAACCAAGGAAGGAAAAAATATTATCTTTCAAGGCTCATAAAACGAGTTTAAGAAACAAAATAGAAAGTTTTTTAAACAAGAAGTTTTTACTAAAATATATTCTTTTTTGAAAATTTTAGTATTTTCGTATTTAATTCATTATATGCTTTTAACGGGGGTGATGAGCATTTTTGGAAGAATATTTTTTAGAGGTATTTCTACTGAGATAAGTAGATTGAAGAAGGCTATAAAGGCTGAACTTACAAAAATAAGACAGGAATCTGAAGAACATTTACAAGCTATAAATGAAAATACAAATGAGATTTCAGCTAATTATGAGTATATTTCTGAACTGGAAAGTAAACTTGAAAAAGTAAGTGAGAGGGTAGATCAGCTTCAACTTTCTCTTCAAGGTAGTTCAAAAACAACTTTACTAACTAGAACTAACCCAACAAGAGATAAATTTAGTGTTAAAAAGCTTAATAGAAGGGAGCAAGACGTTTTTTTAGTTATCTATACTCTTGAAGAAGAAAAAGGTAGTTTAACCTATGGTGATATCGCAAAAAAGTTAAATATTTCAATACAATTGGCTGGTGAGTATGTTACTTCTTTAATAGAGAAAGGAGTTCCAATCATAAAAAGGTACATGAACTCTAAGCCTTATTTGAAGCTAGATCCAGAGTTCAAGACCTTGCAAACAAAGGAAAACATTTTACAACTAAGTCTTGAGGAATTTGGATTTTAAAACTTTTTATTACTAAAAAACCTGATAGTATCTTTTAGGATTTGATTAAATGTTTTTGTCACTTTTTTATGGTATTTTTAATCTAATCAAGCTATAAGCTATCAAGAGGACTTTTTACTTTCTTTAATTGCTGTGTTGAGACTTTTGTGTATATTTGTGTTGTAGCCAAGTTAGAATGACCAAGAAGTTCTTGTATAATCCTGATGTCAGTTCCCGCCTCAAGTAAATGAGTTGCAAAACTGCTCCTTAATGCATGGCAAAAAACTCTTTTTTTTATACTAGCTTTTTTTGCAGCTTCTTTCACAACTCTTTGAGCCTGCCTTATTGTTATCGATCTTCCATTAACAGAGAAAATGTAAGCACTGTTGTCTTTTTTGTTTTTGAGGTAATCATTAAGATGCTGTATAAGGTTGTCTGAAAGTATGATATGTCTTTCCTTATTGCCCTTGCCGTGCTTTATTTTGCCGATTTTTTCATCAAGGTCAAGATCATCTATTTTAAGACTCACGCATTCACTAACTCTCAAACCAGAAGAGTACATGAACTCGACCAAAAGCTTATGTTTTTTATTTTCAATTGCATTTAGAAGTTTTCTTATCTCCTCTTTTGTCAGAACTGTTGGAAGCTTTTTCTCAAGCTTTGGCGCTTTAATCTCATTAAGGGCTGAATTTTTAACGATATCATTATAAAAGAACTTGAGAGAGCTTAAAGCCAAATTAACGCTGCTAGGCTTTAGTTTTCGTTCTGACATTAAGTAAGCGATGTAGCGTTTTGCATCATCTTCATTTACATCTTTTGGTTCTTTCTTTGTAAAATCAAAAAACTTCTTGTTGTGGAAAAGGTAATTTTCAACAGTCCTCTTGCTAAATCCCCTGATTTTAAGCTCTGTCTCGAGTTTGTCTAACATTTTACAATAACTTTAAAAGAACTTATATTTAAAACTACACCCTATGCCCAAAGTTTCGTGAGCTTTTTCTCCTCGAAAAATTGCCCTCGAAGTTTGAGGCAACCCGCAAACTTCAGAGCTGGAGGATTTTTCAGAGCTGAGAAAAAGTTAGGTCAAAAACATCGTGACGCAAGGAACGAGTTTTTGCCACGAAACAAGTATTATACGCAGTGGAATTATCAAATTCCACAAATTGCGAACGTAGTGAGCAATTTCTTTT
>CAZIEE010000026.1:0-15322 GCA_964538135.1 uncultured Methanosarcinales archaeon | reverse complement strand
ATTGTAAATACTCTCTTAACGCTGATTTAAATGCAAGCTATAATCTTGCTAAACAGTGATTTGTTATAGTATATTAAATATAAACTATTTGTTTTTAAAACTCTATGGATTATTTTAACTTTTTTCTTTATTGTACATGGTTAATATTTTTGTGAGAAGGACATCCCCCTCCACAACCTTAATTACTTTACCATTTTTTAATCTTAATAATAGCCTACATTCTTTATCTACATCAACTACCATTCCATTTATTGTACTTCCTTGTGTGGTAATCATCACATTTTTGCCTATTGTATCACAGTACCTCTTCCAGGGATCCAGGATTTTTTTTAATTTATCTTGATTATACTGAGCATATAAATAGAAAAATTCAGTAAGTATATTCTTTAAAAAAAGATTGCTATTGTAAACCTTTTTGGTTATACCTCTTAAAGAGGTTGCAGTGTTTTTGATTTCATCAGGAAACCTTTTTTGGTTTAAATTGAGACCTATTCCTACAATAACAAAGTTGTCTTTTTTGTATCTTCCAAAAATTCCCTCTGTTAATATGCCACATAGCTTCTTTCCCCTATAATGCACATCATTGGGCCACTTTATCTTTGTAGTGATTCCAGAGAGTTTTTTTATGGATTTTACAACTGCTACTGAAGCAGCAAAGGTAAGGTATTGAGTATTCCCTAAGCTTTCTGGGATTAAAGAACCAATTGTCATTGACATCCATAAGCCACCTTTGCTAGAGTACCATTTTCTTTTTAGTCTTCCTCTACCCTTAGTTTGAGTATCTGCAATGACTACAAAATTAGGATTACTTGCCAATTTTACTTTTTTAATAAGTTCTTTAGCTTTATCCTGGGTAGATGTTAAGGATTTAAAGTGATAAATTTTATATTGCATATTTCATAAAAGACAAGCAATTTCACGAAATTAGAAATTCTAAATTCTAATATCTTACTCCTCAAAACTACCTTCACTCATGGCATCCTGGCGTGAAGCCATTAACCATGGACTTATCTTATTGTTGGCTCTGTTGTTATAACTTTGTTTATTTTTGATATATTTAGATACAGCTGTTGTTACAATTAGAACTTTTTTTTCATTAGATATCTCTTCTTTTTTCGGATTTATCTTCTTAAGTTGTTCCATTATTCTATTGTTTTCAATGAAAGATGTTGTTAGATTACCTTGCAAAAACTGCCTCTTGTTTAAAACCAGCTGATGAAATGGAATTGTTGTTTTGACACCCTCTATAATAAATTCCTTTAAGGATCTTTTCATTCTTGCAATTGCTTCTTGTCTGGTATTCCCATAACATATAAGTAATGCAATTAAAGAATCAAATTGAGGTAGGATTTCACATCCTCTATAACAAGAACTGCTTATCCTTATACCAGGTCCACCTGGTGGCAGATAATTTGTGATTATACCTGGTGAAGGGGTAAAGTTATTTAATGGATCTTCTGCATTAATTCTAAATTCAATTGCGTGACCTTCTATTTTAATGTCTTCTTGCTTATAGGCAAGTTTAGCACCTTCAGCAAGCTTAATTTGTTCTTTAACCAAATCTACATTAGTAACTACCTCTGTTATACCATGTTCTACCTGAATTCTTGTGTTCATCTCTATAAAATAGAAATTTTTGTTTTTGTCCAATAAAAACTCAACAGTTCCTGCACCTTCATAGCCTAGAGACTTAACAGCGTTAACAGCAGCATTTCCCATTATTTGCCTTAATTCATCATTCAAAGCAGGGCTTGGGGTCTCTTCAATAAGTTTTTGATACCTTCTTTGTATACTACAATCCCTTTCTCCCAAATATACTGCATTTCCATATCTATCTGTCAATATCTGAAATTCTATATGCCTTGGCTCTTCAAGGTACTTTTCAATGTAAACAGAATCATCACCAAATGAATTTAATGCTTCTTTTTTAGCGCTTTCATAAGAATCTGAAATATCTTCTTCTTTGGTAACAATTCTCATTCCCTTGCCACCACCACCAGCAGATGCTTTTATAATAACAGGGAAACCTATCTTAAGTGCGGATCTTAAAGCATCTTCTTTGTTTTTAAGATTACAATTTGCCCCCTCAATCACAGGTATGTTTAATTTAAACATCGTCTTTTTTGCCTCTGTTTTGTTACCTAGCTTATTGATAATCTTAGAAGAAGGGCCTATAAACTTTATTCCTTTTTTCTCACAGATCAAAGCAAGCTTAGGATTTTCAGCCAAAAATCCATAGCCTGGATGTAAAGCATCACATTCATTCTTTTCAGCTATATTTACTATTTTTTTTATATTTAGATAATTTTTTGGATCACCTATATTATATGATTTATCAGCAAACCTTACAACAAGAGAATCTTTCTCCTGATCAGAATAAATAACAAAGCTTTCAATATTTAACTCACGACATGCCCTTATAATTCTAAGTGCAATTTCTCCACGATTAGCTATCAATATTCTTTTAAAACCAACTTTGCCATTATCTGGATTGGATAAAACAGTGTATGTTTTTTCTTCTTTATTAAGCCCAAATCCTTTGGTAAGAATATCTGAGAGAGAATTAGATTGAGTAAGCATATCTCCAATACTTGATTCATCCACATGAGGTAACCTTCTAATTATATTAGCAGTTATAAGGTTACCTATGCCCTCTATCCTTTTTGACTTAAATGGATTAGTAGGAGTTATAATGTGTTGCTTTATAATTCTTTCAAAATACTTATAGATTGGAGGGAATCTAAGTCTTATATTATCCAATAAATTTTTTATAAAGCTATATACCTGATTTAAGTGCCCCTCTAATGGCCTAAGAAAATTGTTAACTGTATCCACAGCTAACTTCTTAAAGAGCAAACTCTTTATTAGTTTATTTTCGCTATCCTTTTTACTTTTACTATTCCCATTTTTACGATATATTGGTATCATTATAACTGTAATTTAACTTACTTTATATAAACATTTTGGAGAAAGTTATTTAAATTATTCAATTAACTAAAGATTATGAATATAAACCAGCTTAAAAACGAGAATGGAGAAATCAATCTTGAAGGAATAAAAAAAATTATCCCATATGACAAACCATTTCTGTTCATAGATAAAGTAATAAATTTAAGTGATAATAAAGTTATAGCTATAAAGAATGTTTTAGCTGAAGAGGATTTTTTTAAAGGACATTTTGTTGGATTTCCAATCATGCCTGGTGCTTTAACTGTAGAGGGTATGGGCCAGCTTGCAACATTATTGGTTAGAAGCAATATACCAAATCATGAACAGAAGGATATATTAGCTTATAAGCTAAAAGAAGTAAAATTTATCGGACCAATACTCCCAAATTCCCAGATCAAGTTTGAGGTAGAGCTAATAAGCCAGGACGAAAAATTAGCTATTCTTAAATCAAAGGCCTTTGTTAAGGACGATTTGGTAGCAGAGGCTCTTTTAATGTTAGCAATTGTAAACAAATCAGATTTCAGAAACAAATATAGGAGTTAAGGTGATTTTATGTATATCAAAGGTGTAGGTATGACTAATTTTGGAGCGCAATCTGAAACAAGCCAGGAACTTGTTTACGAAGCAACTTTAGAGGCTTTAGAGGATGCAGACCTTAAAATAGAAAAGGTAGATGCAGTAGTATCGTCAATGGTGGACTCAGAGAGCAATGGAGAACGCCAAAGAGGGTTTGGATCAATTATAAGTAGCATATTTCAAAAAAAGATTCCAATTATTACATCATCAGCAGCCTGTGGTGGTGGTGGATCTGCATTGTGGACAGCTAATAGGCTGGATTACAATAATGTTTTAGTTGTTGGAGTTGAGAGACTGTTAACAACCAATTCAATGCAAACAACTGATGAAATTTTGATGGCTGCAGAGCGAATTTATGAGCAATCAGAAGGCTTGAACTTTCCTGCTCAAAATGCTTTGGTTGCTCAACAGTATATGCTAAGGTATGGAGCAACAACTGATGATCTTGCTTTGGTTGCATATAAGAATCACCAGAATGCATGCCTCAATCCAAAAGCAAGGTTTTACAAAAAAGAGGTTACTCTAAAGCAGATTAAAAATTCTCCAGTAGTTGCATCTCCTTTAAGGCTTTTTGATTGTAGTTTATCAGTCAATGGTTCTGCAGCTACTATTATCACAAAAGATAAAACAGACATAGAGATAGCAGGTTCAAGTTTGTTTATAGACAGGTTAGCCTCTTTTGAAAGCGAGGATATGACATCCTGGGAGGCATCAAGACTTGCTGCAAATGATGCATACAAACAATCTGGAATTGGAGTAAATGATTTGGATATTGCTGAAGTTCATGATGCTTTTACATCTGTTGAGCTTATATCTTATGAAGACCTTGGTTTTTGTAATAAGGGAGAAGCCAAGCATATGATAAGGAAAGGGATTACCAATCTTAATGGTGCCATACCTGTAAACACAGGAGGTGGTCTAAAGGCAAGAGGTCACCCAATAAGTTCAACAGGACTTGCTCAAATTTACGAATTGGTAAAGCAGATGAGAAACCAGGCTGGTCAAAGACAATTAGATAATGTTAATCATACACTTGCTCAAAATATTGGAGGGGCAGGAAGCACAGTTGCTGTGCACATTTTAAAAAAAATAAAATGATAATAAGATGGATTTGTGAAAACTGCAATAGGAAATGGATTTATCCAGTCAAGAGTTGTATCTATTGTAAGACTAAAATAATAAAACAAAAAGGCACAAATATAAAAGTGATAGGTGCAACTAAAGTCAGCATTCCATCTCCAATGCACCCAATTATTCCATACAATGTTCTACTTCTTCAGGATGAGTTTGGCAACAAACAACCAAAAAAAACAATGAAAGACTATAAGGTAGGAGAGCAATATTTTGAAGAAAAGGCAAAAACAGAAGGTGCTGTTGCTGTTGTTAAGACAAAATATGATATATATGAAGCTATAGTAGAATGTATAGAACTTCTGAATAGCTTCAATAAATTGGGAATAACCCAAAATGACAAAATCCTAATTAAGCCCAGTGCAGTGATTCCAGCATATTCCTATCAAGCAGTTACCACAAATCCAAAGGTTATAGACGCGGTTATCAATCTTTTATTAGAAAACGGAATTAAAAAAGAAAACATCATCATAGCTGAGCAGGCATTAATTGGTAACAACACAAAAGATGCTGTATCAAAATGTGGTATACTGGATGTTTGTAAAGAACATAAAATAGAATTTGTAGATGTGTCCAATGGCCCATTTGAAGAAATTGAAATTGATGGATTTAAATTTAATGTGTTTAAAGAAGCACTAAACAGAAAAATAATTAACATTCCAGTAATGAAAACAAACTCTCAGCTTGGATTAAGCGGGGCTGTTGAAAATTTAACAAGGCTGGTGGATGAAGATACTCAAAGACGTATGTTTTTTGATGATATTGATAATACGTTTCCAAATCTGATTACCCTTCTCCCTTATGTATTCACAATAGGCGATGCAAGTATTGGAATGCAATTACAGGGTCCATTAACCTCTGGAGAGCCTGCTTTCCTCAATCTTATCTTAGCAAGTAAATCTCCAACCAATCTGGACATAGTTTTTTGTGAAGCCACAATGCTCAACAAACCTTCTTACTTAAAATTAATTGACTCAAAAAATATTGAGGTAGTTGGTAATATGCTGGATGCTTTAAAGTATCCAATTAAATCCCCTGTACAAGAACAAACTCCCCATCCTGATATTAAATTAATTGATGGAAAGGCATGCCCTGCATGCTTTAATGCAATGTATAAAATAACATCAAGTCTTGTTGGACTGAGGGGAGAACAAATAATACTTGTTACTGGCTCTGTACTTACAAATAATATGCTTAAAAAACTAAGAGAAGAGGAAAGAATTGTTATTTTTGGAGATTGTGCTATAAAAAAGATTAGAAAAATGATAGATCTTGAAGAGCTAGGAATAGTGCCAATGGCACAGATCAGCGAGAATAGTGATATAATTGAACAATTAGTTTTTTTTAGGAAGTTACTCACAACTAAAGGTGAAACAAAAATTACACCAATAGACAAAGTCAGATCAAGTATTAAAAAATTATTGTCAGGAGTAATACATTAGTTATAAACATTAGTTATAAAAATAAAGAAATGACATATAAAAGAATAGCATTAGTTACAGGAGCTTCTAGAGGCATAGGCAGGGCTATAGCAATTGAGCTTGCAAGGGATAACATTAGTATAATTGTTAACTACAGCAAAGACCAAGAAGGAGCTGGTAGAGTAGTTGAAGAAATAAATAAGAATGGGGGATATGCTATAGCCATAAAATCAGATGTTGGCAATTTTGATGATGTTTCCAAAATGTTTAATGAAATAAAAGAGAAATTTAGCAGGCTTGATATACTTGTAAATAATGCAGGTATTAATAGGGATAGAACATTGAAAAAGATGTCACTTGATGAATGGAATAATGTTATTGAAGTAAACTTAAATAGTGTTTACAATGTAACAAAAAATGCATTGCCTTTATTACAAAAAGATTCCAGAGTAATTAACATATCTTCAATTGTTGGGATTTTTGGCAACTATGGTCAAACCAATTATGCTGCATCAAAGGCAGGGATAATAGGTTTTACAAAATCACTTGCAAAGGAACTCGGTAAGTATGGAATCACAGTGAATGCAATTGCCCCAGGATTTATAGAAACTGAAATGACGAATAACGTGTCTATTTTTAAAAAAAAAATAATCAAATGGATGACTCCTTTAAAGAGGCTTGGGACTCCAGAAGATATAGCAAATTCTGTTGCATTTTTGGCATCAGAAAGGGCTGGCTACATAAGTGGACAGGTAGTAAACGTGAATGGAGGTCTTTCAATTTAAAAAATAAAATGTTCATAAAAGGAGTGGGTATGACCAAATTCGGGATTCAGCAAGATTTAAGCAGCCAAATGGTTTATGAGGCATCATTAGAAGCCATAGAATCTTGTGATGATAAACTCTCTATTAATGAGGTAGATGCAATCGTTGTTTCAACTATTGAAATTATGAGTAATGGAGAAAGGCAAAAACACAGTAGTGCTATGATGAGTAGCATTTTTAAGAAAAAACTTCCCATACTATTTGTGCCTGCTGGCTGTGCTGGTGGTGGAACTGCTTTATGGGTTGCAAACAAACTACTGAAAACAACTGACTACAAAAATGTGCTTGTTATTGGATTTGAAAAAGTAATCTCAAATACACCAAAACATGTTACAGATGAACTTTTAATGGGTGGTGAGCGAATTTATGAGCAAACAGAAGGCTTGAACTTTCCTGCTCAAAACGCTTTGGTTGCTCAACAGTATATGCTAAGGTATGGAGCAACAACTGATGATCTAGCTTTGGTTGCATATAAGAATCACCAGAATGCATTTCTAAATCCAAAAGCAAGGTTTTATCAAAAGAAAGTTAGTCTTGAAGATATAAAAAACTCAGGAATTGTTGCTTCTCCATTAAGGGTGTATGATTGTAGTATCTCATGCAATGGAGCAGCTGCATTAATTTTATCAAAAGATAAAACTGATATTGAGTTAGCAGGCTCTGCAGAAGAAAACAATTATTTATCTCCTTTTGAAAGAGATGAAGTATGCTCATTCGAAGTAACAAAAATATCTGCAGAGAATGCATACAAAGAAGCAGGCATCACACCAAGTGACATAGATATTGCCGAAGTTCATGATGCATTCACTCCATTAGAATTGATTTCTTACGAAGATCTTGGATTTTGTGAGCCTGGCAAAGGTGCTGGGCTTATTAAAGAGGGCATAACAAATATTAATGGTCCTCTACCTATAAATACAAGTGGGGGCTTAAAGGCAAGAGGTCACCCAATAAGTACAACAGGAATTGCTCAGATTTATGAATTAGTAAAGCAAATGAGGAACCAGTCTGGTCAAAGACAAGTAGACAATGTTAAGTATGCTCTTGCTCAAAATATTGGGGGGGTAGGAAGCATAGCTACAGTAAATATTTTGAAGAAAAGTCTTTTAACGTAGAAAGTTTTAAATATATTTATTGCAAAAAAGGTTAATCAATGGTATTTGGAATAGATAAAAAAAAGAGGGAATCAGGAGTTCAATCAGGAACTCAATCGGGACATATAAATATTCAACCACAAAACTTAATTAGTAGTATTGTTCTAATGAAACAGCAAGGGTATGATGACAACCAGATTGTCCAAACACTTCAAAGCCAGGGATTCAACCAATTTCAAATATTAGAAGCTATAAACCAAACTGCCATGCCAACTTCACAGACAAATCCACCTGCAAACGATGCTGATCAGCAAGAGTACGAACCTTACCAACAAAGTTATCCTCAAGGATTTCAATATGGTACTCCATCTTATGAACAACCTGTACAAGGAAAAGTAGATGATGAAAGAATACAGGAAATAGCAGAAGCAATTATTGAGGAAAGATGGCAATCTCTCATTGGTGATATAACAAAAGTCATTAGTTGGAAGGAAAAAAGTGAAGAAAGAATAAGCAGAATAGAACAACAGATTATCGATATTAAACTAAGCATAGATTCATTGACAAAGAGTATAATTGGTAAGATTTCTGCATATGACCAGAATATTGTAGATGTTGGAGTAGAGATAAAAGCCATGGAGAAGGTATTTCAAAAAATACTCCCAAATCTCACAGAAAATGTAAACAAACTTGATAGGATGACAAAGTCTTTTGAAATCAAGGATAAAAAATAATTTAAAATGTTCAATAAGTTGGGGGTAAGTCCTATTATTGCTACAATGCTTCTTGTGGCTTTAGCAATAGCAATTGGTGCAAGTCTTGTCAGCTATGCTGGTTTTTACTTTGAGAAAAAGCCAGCTGGTTTAACTGGCTGTAGAAACTATATGGTCAATTTACTTGAATTAGATAAATCAAGAGAGTACTGTGTATTTCAATTTAAAGTGCCAATTGCTTTTAAATTACAAACTACTCCTAAGAAAGTTGAAAACAACTGTTATTTGAGTATTGCCTCTGGTACAACTAAAATATGTGATGTATCGGAATCTTTTGTCGATAAAACATGGGTAGTATCAGAAACTGAAGTAAAGTGATTATAAAAACAAAGGCTCTGATTAAAAAACTGGGATTATGGACACTTGAATTCTTTTTATTGACATTAATAATTGTTAGTGCAATAGGCTATTTTTTTTACATAATTCCAGACATTGACTGGACTGAACACACAATCAGCTTTATAATGTTTTCTTACCTCTTCTATAAATTAAACATTACATCAATACTTTTTGGGAAAAGCTCAAGATTTGCAAATATTATAATAATAAGTTCTTATTTCTCGTTATTTTTTAAAGACATAATAATTTACACAAAGTTAGTTTTATTTAAATTCAAAGTCTTAACATTCATTAATGATTTCTATTTATTTTTTGGAGATAACTATTTTATAAGGGACTATTTTACTTTGTATCTTGGAATCATAGGCTTATTATCAATAAGTATGTACATAACAAGAAACATTGAGATATCCCATCCAAGTTTTTCTTATGCAGTATACTCAAAAAAATTAAGAAACAGGTATATTAAATTTTTAATGGTATTTACCTTGTTGCTAGCTTTTTATTATTTAATTTATAATAATGTTTTGGAGTGGCTTGAGTTTACATTGGATGACCCAATAATGATAACAGTAATTGTCTATTATATCCATAAGATAATAAAACACCATAAAAAATTCCATGCTGATAATTTTGTATTCAAGATTGGAGATTTGGGTGATAAACTCTACACCAAATTTATTTCTCTTTTTCATTACAAAAGTACATTAACAATTGCTATATCTGGATTATTAGTACTACATACACTAGCTGACTCTGGAGTATTTGCTTATTCTATGATATTTTCAAGACAAAATGTCTATATTGAATCACTCCGTTATGAACCAACACCATTTTTAAAACTCTTTTTTTATGATTCAAAAAATTTAACCAGCAGTATGTCCATATTATTATTGATTTTATACACACTAAATTCCTTATCATTGATAATCTTCTTGGTCCTGCCAATGTTTGTATGGATAAGACTTTTTTACAAAAAAGAACTTCACTTAAGTAGGATATACTTATTTTTTATTTACTCATCTTTTATAGCCTATTTATTGCTCCCAGCTTATAGATTAATACCCCTATCAGATCTTTCAATTAATATAGGTGCCTCAGTTAGTGGAGTTGGTATATTACCACAATCTTTGTTGGAAAGTGATTCTATTTTGAGTACACTCATAACAGACAAATCAAATATTATAATCACAGCATCTATAATTTCAATAATTATAGGGTTAGTTGCCTATATCTTAAGTTCAAACCCTAAAATCAAAATAGAACTTTATGCAATATCGATTATAGCTGGACTAATTTTTTATACTACCTACCTCTATTATTTTTTTGGAAGTCTGATATTAAATATTTTTAATAACATCCTTTTGACAATACAAAGCTTTCATTTACTTATAAGCATAGTATTCATTATCTTCTTGATTATATCAATTATCTTCTACGTATTTGGCTATATAATGTTTTTATATGAAATAATCATTGGGTATCACAATACGAAGTATCCAGAAGTAATCGATGAAGAATTGAATTATATAATAAAAAAATTGAAGAAGTTATAAAATCTTCATTAGTATGAAAGACAGAATAGTAAATAATATCAGCAACCAACCTAAGAATGAGAATAATATATTTAATCCCATTGCCTGAGTCAAATAGGATAAAAGAGGTATTAAGATAAGATAGGGAATTAACGAAAACAAGCTGTTAAGAATATAGTAATATCTTCTATCATCCTCATTTAATATTCCAATTGTGAGCATGTTTGATGAAACTCCCAAAGCAGATGCTCCTATAATCCCCAATATCGTTCCACCAGTTAACCAAGTTAGGTTTTTACCAATAGAGTAAGATAGTGGCATCATGGATAAGAATAATGAACCGATTATTAACATAAAAATGGGCCCATAACTTTTTGCATTTATTTTTGTTATAGTATATCCAATTAGGGAACTAAATACTCCTATTACGAATACAATTGCTATATTCAAAAAACCTCCAAAATAAGCATTCTTATAATTTTGATAAATGAATATGCCATAATAAGAATTTCCAATAACCTGAATCAGACCTGTAATTATATTAAATAATATAAGAATCATTAAAAATTTGTTTTTTAATATCTTCTTTGATTTAAGTTTAAGATCTGAAAAGAACATATTAAAGTTATATTTTCCCTCAATAGAAGATTCTGGTTCTTTTATAGAAGCTAAAAAATAACCAGAAAGAATAAAGGATATTGCTGCAATCTCAAATGTAATAATATATCCAGGCAGGCTAATCAAAAGGGACTTACCAAATATATTCAGGATAAAAAGAGTTCCATCCTTATACCTATCAAGTATAAATGCTGCTAAAAATAAGCTTATTGCAGTAACAATTAGCCCGTATTTTGCAATCTTTTCTAATATGCCTCTTTTTCCAAACATAAAAAATTTGTGTGAGAAGTCCCCATAAATCACAATGCTAATTCCACTTAGTAACATAGCAATCGAGAAGATTAAGGGAGAATTCAAAAGCTTTGCAAAAGCCATTAATAAGAAAGAAAATCCAAAAAAAATGCCACTAAAACCTATAATGTACTTGCTTATCTTCTTAACCCTGTTATATTCTTGCAAGAATATACTGACAATAATGCTAAGTATAGCTTTTAGTCCATTTACAATACCGACTGCAAATAAAGATGCTCCACTTAAAAATAATAAAACATTTACAAATTGTTGAGAGCCAAAGCCAAACCCTATATTATCCAAAATCTTTTTTATAACAAACTTTTTAGAATGGCTCTCCTCTTCGTAAGAAAGAGTATGCCACCCTTTTTTGAGATCCATATGTGGTTATCTGAATTGGATGTTTAAATACTTTACCATAAGCAACATTTATATACTTTTCATTTAACTTTTGTTAAATAAATGAGGTGATTTATTTTGAGTAAAACTTTGGATAAGATTTCAAATAAAGAAAAAAAGCTTATTCTATGGTTTAATGAAATAAGTATTGATGATGTCCCTATTGTTGGAGGTAAAAATGCCTCATTGGGAGAGATGTATAAAAACTTAACAAAAAAAGGAGTTAAGGTACCTAATGGATTTGCCATTACTGCTTATGCTTATAACTATTTTATTGAAAAGGCAAAGATAAAAGATGATATTAAAAAAATTCTTGAGGGTTTAGATACCTCAAACATAAAGAACCTATCAGAAAAAGGAAGGCAAGCTAGAGAAATAATACTAAAATCAGAGTTTCCCAAAGAATTAAAAAATGAGATAATCCGTGCCTATAGTAAATTGTGTAAAGATTATGGAAAAAACACAGATGTTGCAGTAAGAAGTTCTGCAACAGCAGAGGACCTTCCAGATGCTAGTTTTGCTGGGCAGCAGGAAACTTACCTAAACATAAGAGGAGAAATTTCTTTATTAGAGGCATGTAGGAAGTGCTTTGCTTCTCTATTTACAAATAGAGCAATCTCTTATAGGGAAGACAAAGGATTTGATCAATTTAAAGTTTTATTGTCTGTTGGTGTTCAGAAGATGGTAAGGAGTGATAAGGCATGTTCTGGAGTTATGTTTTCAATTGATACAGAGACTGGATTCAAGAATGCTGTTTTGATTAATGGTGCTTATGGTTTGGGAGAAACTATCGTGCAAGGCTCAGTTAATCCAGATCAGTTTTATGTTTTTAAGCCAACTTTAAGAATGAGGTATAAACCAATAATCAGTAAGAAACTTGGCAGTAAAAAAATAAAGATGATTTATAGTGAAAATGGATTAAAGCGCACTATAGAAAATGTGGAAGTGCCTTATAATGAGCGTTTTAAATTTGTTTTAAATGATGATGAAATACTAAAACTTGCAGGATGGGCATGTATAATTGAAGATTACTATTCAAAAAAGGCAAATAAGTTTAAGCCCATGGATATGGAATGGGCTAAAGATGGAATTACAAATGAACTTTATATTGTCCAAGCACGTCCAGAAACTATTCAAAGCCAAAAAGAATTCAATATTCTTGAAGAATATGTCTTAAAAGAGAGGAGCAATGTTATAGTAACTGGACTAAGTGTTGGCTCAAAGATAGCCAGTGGCAAGGCACATGTCATAAAAAGTGTTAAAGAAATTGAAAGTTTTAGAGCTGGAGAGGTTCTTGTAACAGAAAAAACAGATCCAGATTGGGAACCAATAATGAAGATTGCCTCTGCTATTGTTACTGACAGGGGTGGCAGGACGTGTCATGCAGCAATTGTAACAAGAGAGCTGGGAATACCCGCAATTGTAGGAACTGAAAAAGGAACTGGAACTATAAAGAATGGAATGTACATTACAGTGAGTTGTGCAGAGGGAGAAGTAGGTAATGTTTATCATGGGAAATTGAAATTTGGAATAAACAAGGTAAATTTGAAAGGGTTAAAAAGACCCAAGACAAAAATAATGATGAATGTTGGTAACCCAGATCAGGCATTCAATTTCTCTTTTATACCGAATGATGGAGTAGGTTTAGCAAGAGAGGAGTTTATTATTAGTTCCTATATCAAGATTCACCCATTGGCTTTACTATATTATAAGAAAATTAAGGACAAAAAAGCAAAAGAAATAATCAATGAGCTTACATATAATTACAAAAATAAGGCTAATTTTTTTGTTGAGAAGCTTGCTCAGGGCGTAGCAATGATTGGAGCTGCATTTTATCCAAAGGATGTTATTGTAAGAATGTCTGATTTTAAGTCAAATGAATACGCCAATTTGATTGGTGGCAATGAGTTTGAGCCAAAAGAAGAAAACCCAATGATCGGATGGAGAGGAGCTTCTCGTTACTATTCCAAAAACTACAGAGAGGCTTTTGGACTTGAATGCATGGCTATGAAAAAAGCAAGAATGGAAATGGGTCTAAAAAATATAAAGCTCATGATTCCTTTTTGCAGGACTGTTGAAGAAGGTAAATTAGTAATTAATATAATGAAAAAATATGGACTAGTTCAAGGAAAAAATGAATTAGAGATTTATATGATGTGTGAAATCCCAAGTAATGTTATCTTAGCTGATGAATTTGCCAAGATATTTGATGGGTTCAGCATAGGAAGCAATGACTTAACTCAGTTAACACTTGGATTGGATAGAGATTCTGAATTGATTAGTAGATTGTATGATGAAAGAAACCCTGCTGTTAAATCGCTTATTTCTGAAGTTATAAAAAAGGCAAAGAAAAGCAAAAGAAAGGTGGGAATATGTGGCCAAGCTCCTAGTCAGTATGATGAATTCGCACAATTTCTGGTAAGGTGTGGTATTGATAGCATTTCTTTGAATCCTGACACAGTGATTAAAACAACTTTAAAAATACTTGAAACAGAGAAATTACTGAACAAAAAAAGCAAATGACATAGATGTTGTTTTGATTAACAGTTGCTTCCCCAAAAGCGCTTTCATTATTAAAATGCATCAACAAAACTAACCCAGAAGTATTTGTTCTTCCAAGGTCATAGACTTGCTGTGGTGGAAGGGATTTTATATAAATAATCTTCTCAAATTTTATGTCGCTTGGCTCATCTGCAAAAAAATCTTCTGAAAGAGAATTTTTTTGATTACCAAAAGATTTATATAATTGCACGTTTTCTTGTGCATTAACAAAATCTTGTGGAGGTAGTAAAATGGCAACTTTAACTGTATCAATACCGGATGAATTAAAGAAAAAGTTAGATGAACATTCTGAAATTAATTGGTCAGCATACTTAAGAGATAGATTCCTGCTCAAAATCAAGCAATTAAAGAAATTTGAGGAATTAGTTGATAGAGGTGAGATATAAATGGCAGGAATAACTATACAACTAGATGAGAAATCCAAATCTGAAATAGAACATTTTTCTTGGGTTAATTGGTCTGAATTAGCTAGAGAAGAAGTGCTAAAGAAAGAAATATTTGAACGGTATATTAAGAATGGTAGATTATCAAAGGAAGACCAGGATTTCTGCGACAAAATTGATTGGCACCCTGTTGATGAATTACCTTTAAAAGAATCTTTCATAAGGGATTTAGAGCAGTCAAAGAAAGAACCTTCAGGCAAGTCAATGACAGCAGGAGATTTCAATAAGTGGTGCGAAGAATTGTGAATATCGACGCTTCTAAAATCGACAGGCTGTAAGAGAATAACAGTATAATTTATTTTCTTACAATGGGATTTCTCGTCTAAAACGGCACAGTATAAAAAGTGAGTGATTTCTTTTTTTTCAA
>CAZIEE010000025.1:0-15579 GCA_964538135.1 uncultured Methanosarcinales archaeon | reverse complement strand
CTATTTTCTGAGCTGTAAAGTTAGCGACACCTACTTGGGTCCAAAAAGTCAATCTGGCACCGACACCTTTAAAAAATTCAGGTTTCTAATTTGTTTTATGAAGATAATGAAAACTTTCAAGAATTAAACCCCTATTCTTAATTTTTGATGTTCCTCTGCTACTGGACATTTGCGATCACCATAATCACAAAACACGCAACAGCTTTTCTTTGCTTGAATGATCTTCCCACACCCGTTACATTTATAGAAAGCTTGGCATGAAGATGTAGGTATTTCCATTGGTTGTTTATGTCTGCATTTTGGACAAGTTACATTCCCGATCATCTTTTTTTTCGTCTTTAGTATCACAACAAATACCAAAGCAATTCTTTTTGATGCCCTTTGAGAAGATTATAAATCCAATAATTAGGTGACGTTTACTTTACAGCTCACTATTTTCTAGATTTTCTTAAATTGAGTTGCTATATCTATCAAATCAACATGTCCTAGGAAAATAGATCTGCAACAGTACCTTTCCAATCCAATCTCGTCTAATATTTTCTTTCTTTCTTCTCCTTTATTAATTCTTTCAGAATACGATTCCCACAAATGGGCTATTGGTTTTCCACAAGACCAACATCTTATTGGAATTATCATATATTAAATCACCAATTATGGAATGATGACCTCATTTAAAAGACTTTCTACAAAAAAAACAGCAATCTATTTAAATAATACTCTTTTTCTAATATTGTTGATGAAGTTGGTTAGTTTTATACTTCCAACTGAGATAAACAAATTCTATAGTTTATCTCTTTTCATCTTTAATAATAATTTTTAATATATTTAGGTGGTGACTAAAATGGTTTATGAAATTTCGAAAGAACTAGTAGATAAAGTCTATGAAGCTATAGAACTTGCAAGAACAACTGGAAAAATAAGTAAAGGAACTAATGAAGTAACAAAGGTTTTAGAGAAGGGTTTAGCAAAACTTGTTGTTATAGCAAAGGACGTTAATCCGCCAGAAATAACTATGCATATACCTATTCTTGCAGAAGAAAAGGGTGTTGTGTGCATACAAGTCCCTAGCAAAGAAGAACTTGGAGCAGCTGCTGGTATAGTTATTCCGACTGGAAGTGTAGCAATACTCCAAGAAGGAGAGGCTCATCAATTAATAAAAGGAGTAACAGAAAAAATAAAATGACCAAAGACAGCCAGATAACCCAACAATCAAAAATAGCCACACAATCAAAAGAATACCCTGGACATATTAAGAAAGGGAATAAACCAATACAAGAAGAACAGGTAAAGGGAACTGTTACATTCACATATGCAATACCTGCCAGAGTAGAAGAAATATTGGGAAGAACAGGTTTAAGAGGAGAAGCAGTACAAGTTCGATGTAGGGTTTTAGAAGGCAGGGATAAAAATAAGGTATTGAGAAGAAATGTTAAGGGTCCTATGCGAATAAATGACATTCTAATGCTTAGAGAGACAGAATTTGAGGCAGGGCAATTAAAAAAAGGCGGAAGAGGTATGGGCTAAATTAAAATATGGTAAAATGCACTTTTTGCGGTAACCTTATAGAAAAAGGCACAGGAAAGATATATGTGCAAAAAGATGCAAAGGTTTTGTATTTTTGCTCTTCAAAATGTGAGAAAAATCAAATAAAATTAAGAAGGAAATTTCTTGAAACAAAATGGAGCAAAAGATATAAAAAAGAAAAACTATCAGCAGAAGGCTGAAATTTTCTTCAGATATCCAAAGTCAAAATGATTGAAAGAAGCCTTGTTATCATAAAACCAGATGGAGTTGCAAGAGGACTTGTTGGAGAAATATTAAAAAGATTTGAGACTCCTGGTCTAAAGATTATAGGTATGAAAATGGTTTGGGTCGATAAAGCATTTGCAAAAGAACATTATAAATCCCATAAATCCAAACCTTTTTTTAAAGAATTGGTAGAATTTATAGTAGAAGGACCTATTGTGGTATTTGTTTTAGAAGGAGTTCATGCAATAAATAATGTTAGAAAATTAGTAGGAGCAACTTCTCCATATGAAGCACCTCCTGGTACAATAAGGGGAGATTTTGCACATATAAGTATGGAATATGCATCAAAAAAAGGATTAGGTGGTAAGAATGTTGTACATTCTTCATCTAACCAAAAAGAAGCTAATGATGAAATAAGATTATGGTTCAAAAAAGAAGAGCTTTATTCTTATACAACAGTTCATGAGAAACATGTTTTTTAAGAGAATCAAAGATTTTTGAGTATTATTCCTCAATTAATTAAAAGAGTGAGTATAGGTGGATAATTATGGCTGAAAAAATGGTTGACCGCGTAATGCGGCTTATGCAGAAACCTGAATATATTAGAAATATCGCTATATGTGCTCATATCGATTGAATTTAGGACTTTCTTAAATTCCGATTACATGGAAAAACCACATTTAGTGATAATCTTTTAGCAGGAGCTGGAATGATTTCTAAAGAAGATGCAGGTAAAGCACTAAAACTGGATTTTCATGAAGATGAGAAAGAAAGAGGCATCACAATAGATACAGCAGCTGTTTCTATGGTTCACAATTATGAAAATGATGAATACTTAATCAATCTTTTAGATACTCCAGGTCATGTAGATTTTGGGGGTGAGGTAACAAGGGCAATGCGAGCAGTTGATGGATGCATAGTTCTTGTTGATTGTGTAGAAGGTATAATGCCTCAAACAGAAACTGTTTTGAGACAAGCATTGAGGGAATTGGTAAAACCAGTTTTATTTATCAACAAAGTTGATCGTTTAATCAAGGAATTACAACTTACCCCGGAAAAAATGCAGGATAGGTTCATCAAAATAATCACAAATGTCAACAAGCTTATAATGGATATTTCACCAAAAGGTTATGGAGAGCGATGGCAGGTAAATGTCCAAGAAGGCTCTGTTTGTTTTGGGAGTGCCTACCATAATTGGGCATTGTCCATTCAATATATGCAAAAAAAAGGGATCACATTTAAAGAGATAATAGATGATTATCTTCAAGAGGGAAAGTATACTGAACTGGCTGATAAGGCTCCTTTACACGAAGTTGTATTAAACATGGTTGTAAAGCATTTACCTAATCCATTAGATGCTCAACCATATAGAATTCCAAAGATATGGCATGGAGATCTTGAGAGTGAAGAGGGAAAATCCCTAATGAAATGTGATCCAAATTCAGGAATTTTTTTTGTAATCACCAAGATTGTTATTGATCCTCAAGCTGGTGAGATTTCAGCTGGACGCTTATTCTCTGGAACAATAAAAAAAGGAGCAGAGGTATATCTAAACAGGATGAAGAAGAGTACAAGGATTCAACAGGTTTTTATTTATAATGGTGCAAAGAAAGAGATTGTAGAAAATGTACCTGCAGGAAACATTATAGGGGTTGCAGGAGTAAAATCTTATGTTGGAGAAACCATAACAGAGCATCAAACAGAGCCTTTCGAGCAAATAAAACATATATTTGAACCAGTTGTTACAAAGGCAATTGAGGCAAAAAAACCAAGTGATCTTCCAAAACTGATTGAGGTTTTGAGAATAGTAGCGAAAGAAGATCCTACTGTTAAAGTAGAAATTAATGAAGAAACAGGAGAACATTTACTGCATGGAATGGGAGAACTTCACCTTGAAGTTATAGAAAACAGGATAAGAACAGAGAAATTTGTTGATGTACAAACATCACAACCTATCGTAGTTTTTAGAGAGAACATAACAAAGAGATCACCAGAAACAATGGGAAAAACTCCCAATAAACATAATCATTTATTCTTTGTGGTAGAGCCACTTGAAGACGCCATTTATCAAGCCATAAAATCAGGAAAAGTTCCTGAAAGCAGGATTAAGAAGAAGGATCTTGAGTTAAGGGACATATTTGTTGAGTGTGGAATGGACTCAAAAGAAGCTATTAAGGTAAAGGATATTTTCAAAGGCAATCTCTTTATGGATTTAACCAAGGGTCAAGTCCATCTTGGAGAAGTAATCGAAATGATTATGGATATGTTTGAAGATGTAATGAATGCTGGACCTCTTGCTAAGGAACCATGTACAAAAGTTAAGGTTATGTTAACTGATATGAAATTGCATGAAGATGCTATACATAGAGGACCTGCTCAAATTTATCCTGCTGTAAGAGAAGGTATTCGAGAGGCAATAATGCAGTCTAACCCATTATTATTAGAACCATTGCAGAGTTTACAGATAGAAGCTCCTGCTGATTACCTTGGTGAGCTATCAAAACTAATAAGTAACAAACGTGGTCAATTGCTTGATGTTATTCAAGAGGGGAATACTATCGTAGTCAAAGCAAAGCTAGCTGTTTCTGAAATGTTCGGTTGGAGCTCTGATTTAAGGGGAGCTACAGGAGGACGTGGCTCCAGTTCGATTATAGATCAGGTTTTTGAAAGACTTCCAAATGAGTTACAACAAAGGATCATAACCCAGATAAGACAAAGAAAAGGATTGACTAGTGCAATGGTTGGTACTTAATGCGCTAAAATAAGATGCAGAATATAGTAGTCAACAAAGTAAATAAAAAAAATAGAGGGGTTTTTGCCACTAAAAATTTCAAGAAAGGTGAACTAATTCTAAGTATAAAAGGAAAAATAATTAGTAAATCAAAACTTTTTGCATCTTCCCGTTACTTAAATGACCATTCAGGAACAATAGGAAAAGATAAATATTTAATTTTTGGATACCCGGAAAAATACATAAACCATTCGTGTGATCCAAATGTTTATGAATATAAAAGAAAAGTAATTGCAATGAGGGATATAAAAAATGGAGATGAGATCACTTTTGATTATAGTATTTGTAGTATAGATGAGTGGAGGATGAATTGCCATTGCAACAGTAAGAATTGCAGAAGAGTAATTAGAGGTAATTTTTTTAAACTGCCACTAAAATTACAAGTCAAATACTTTCAATATCTTGATGAATGGTTTAAGAAAGAATTTAAAAAAGAACTTAAAGATTTTAAATCAAATCAAGCTTATTATCAGATATCCAATAAAACATCCTAAACTTAATAAAGGCATTGCAGGATAAAACTTTTTTTGTTGCCCTTTGATTAATAAAAACAATAAAGCCATAGTAGCAAATGTCGGGACTATTAGAGTCTTCAAAAAACCAATCAATATTGTTTCTTTTAACATTAAATTTTTCATTATTACTCCTGCAAAAATTAATGTAAAGCCAATATCCCCCCCTCCAAGTATAGCTGATTTTGACGATTTCTGTTCTTCTTTTGAAACTAATTTTGAAACTGAATTTGATGTTTTTTTATTTTCTTTTTTATAAGGGACATAGGAATAGGGGATAACCAATCCTGAAAATAACTTTGATTTTGATTGAAATTTAGCCAGTTTTACCATATGTTTTGTCCTAAAAACTGCTATAAAATCATAAGCTGAAATCAGGATTAAGAGAATGAATACACCTAATACATTGATTATAGGGACAAATATTGAGGCTAAACCTCCATAAATGAATATCTCAGAAAGATTATGAATTATGATATTTGGTTTGTACATCCTTAAAATTGTGATGGTTAAAGCAAGAATTGCCCCAACAATATCATTTACAAAAGCTGAAAATGCAATTAATAAAGTTAAAAAGATAGTGGCTGATAACCATAACTTCCAGATAAATATTTTTTTGAATTTGATTAACAAAAAAACTAAAAGTGTACCTATCAAAACTGCTATTGTTATGTAGATGAAAGATGTAGATTGATTTTTTACTTCTGGCCTTTCCAGAGAATAAGGAAGGGGTATCCAAGCAACTTCTTTTGTTTGTGTGGTTTTTTTATGATCAATGTAATGATTTATCACAAGCAAACCAATAATTTGCGATAACATGAAAAAAAGAACCAAAGCTGATGTTACTTTTAGTGTGTGTTTCATTGTAAAACTTCATTCCCTATGCAGAGTATTGGCCTGAAAAAAGTTTTATTTTTATCAGCAAAAAGCTTTTCTGACAATATGAAAGATATTTTAGGATTGTATTTATCAATAAAACTCGAAAAGGATTTTGTAAAGTTTGCCCTTAAAAGATTGGATTTGATCTCAATGGGTATAATTTTATTGTTTTTTTCTATAATAAAATCTACTTCAGCCATTGATTTTGTACGCCAGTACTTAAGCTCGATATCTGCCTTAATCAGCTCTGAAGCAACAAAATTCTCATACAAGTTTCCCTTATCTGGTCTGTTTCCAACTGGCTGAAAATTTTTTATTACAATATTTCTAAATCCAGAATCCAAAAAAAATACTTTTGGAGATTTTACAAGCTCAGTTCTCTTATTTGTATGGAATGGAATGCTTCTTTCTAATACAAAAGTCTTTTCAAGAACGTTAAAATATTTTAATAAATCTTTGTAGTTGAACCCAGTAATATCTGCAAGCTCTTTGTAGTTAGTAATATTTCCTATCTGAAGCGCCAATGCATTTATCAGTTTGCTTAATTTATAGTCCTCTGGCAGATTTAAAATTTCTTTTATCTCTTTAAGGAAATAAGTGTTGTATATGTTTCTTAGTACAGTTTCCTTTTCTGATTTATCCTCTGACAATATGACTCTTGGGTAGCCTCCATAAACACAGAATTCATTAAAATAAGGGATAATCCTGTCTAAAACTTTTCTTGATAATTTTTTTCTAAGCCATATATTATACAAATCCTTATTTTTATGGTTAAGGTACTCCCCAAATGAAAAGGGGTATAGCATGAATACAAATATTCTACCAACAAGAAATTTTATGCTTTGGATAGATAATTCACTTGAAGACGATCCGGATATTATGACTTTTGTTTTGTAATTGTCATAAATATACTTTAAGTTTTTTCCTCCATGCTTTGCATACTGGAATTCATCTATGAATACATAATCGTGTTTTTTTACATACAATTCAATAAAGGAATTAATATCCTCACTGAACAATTCTAGTATTTCCCTATCCTCGAAATCAAGAAAGATTGCATTCTTAAGGCTTTCATAAAAATGCCTTAATAGAGTAGTTTTCCCTGACTGTCTTGGACCTATAATCGCTATAATCTCTTTCTTGGTCAGGTACTTCTTTATATTCTCTTCCAAAAATCTATTTATATACATGCTAAAAAATCCTCTGAATTTTTGTAACACAAAAACCTTTTTGCGTTTTTTTAGTGTTTTACCCCTGCTAAAATTATGTTTTTAGTAATAAAAGTAGGTATCTATATATAAATTTATATATAAATTTTTTGGTTTGATAAGCATAAAAAATTATTTTGTAAAAATCTCTCTTGCTTTTTTTGAAGATTGAGTGTATATCTTACCCATTATTTCATAGAAATCATTGTTAGATACCCAGAATTTAGGCTTCCCTAATCTCTTTATGATAATAAGATCTGTATCCGGAGGCTCAATTCTTATTTGAATTTTTTTATCTGTCCTGAAATGGAAAAAATTCTCCATTTAATCACCTTTTCTTTTTTTCAGTTTCATCTATCATACCCAATTTGCTAAAAAGTTCTTTCTTGTCAATTCCTTTTAATTTGAATAATATCATGGGCTCATAGTCTATCTCATCAGCTAAAGTATAGAAAACAGCAGCAATATGCTTGCATGGATTTGCGTAATCAGGGCAAGAACATTCTGCATCGAAAGATTTTGGAATAAAAGAATGCCCTACAGATTTTTCAATATCTTCAGGCATTTCATTGTTTAATAATTTGCTGAGCAAAATCGGCTTCGTAGTCATTTTTTTAATTATTTTACTCCATTCTTTATCATTGAACTTCTCGAAATTAATTTTTACTTTGTAGTTTCCAGATGAGCCTTTTACATTTGCACTTATCAGGCATTTAGCAATATTAAATTTTTTTACCATGTCTGCTCTTGCATAAGCCCTTCCTCTTGACATTCTCTGGTCATCTTCAAATTCTGACAATATCTCAACCCATTTTTTACCCCACCATGTGGTTCCAAATTTTTTCCGTTCCTTTCCAAGTTTTGCCTTTGGTCTGGGGGCAGCCCTAGGATAAAAATCCCAATACATTTTCACACCTCCAAATTATCTCTTCTTAATGAAAACAATTCCTTTAATTGTTCATTGTTTAATTCTGTTATCGCTAGCTCTCCTTTTGAAAGCACTAAATTGGACAAATTTAATTTTCTTTCTATAATTTCATCAATTTTCTCTTCAATTGTCCCTGTGGTTATCAGCTTATACACAAAAACATTTTTCTTTTGGCCAATCCTAAATGCCCTGTCAGTTGCTTGGTTCTCTACAGCTGGATTCCACCATCTATCGAAATGTATCACATTGTTGGCTTTTGTAAGATTAATTCCCAATCCTCCTGCTTTAAGCGATAGTATAAATATTTTTGGTGAGTTTCTATCATCCGACTGAAATACATCTATCATTTGCTCCCTAATTTTAGAGCTTTGTTGGCCATGAAGGAAGCAGACAGGAGTGTCAAAATAGTCTTCCAAGTCCCTTTTCAATAATTCCCCCATCTCTTTGTATTGCGTAAAAACCAGTGATTTTTCATTGTTTTCCATAATTGATCCTATTATCTCCCTAAACCTTACAACCTTTCCAGAACGCATGTCCAGCCTGTTGGTATCTTTTAAATAATTTGATGGGTGATTGCAAACCTGTTTTAATTTAATCAATGCAGCCATTATCAATGCCCTTCTGTTTTCATCTTTTGATTTGATTTTTTCCAGTGAGTCATCAACTATTGCCTGATATATTGAAGCCTGCTCCTCACTAAGGTTGCAATACTCCTTTATTTCTGTTTTTTCAGGCAGGTCATTTATTATTTTTTTGTCTGTTTTTAGCCTCCTCATTATGAATGGGCTTATTATCCTCCTTAAAACTGCAGATTTTTCTTCGTCATTTCCAATTTCTATTGGTTCTGCAAAACTCTTTTTGAATGAACTCCATGCAGACAACAAACTGGGATTTGTAAAATTCATAATTGACCATAATTCAGAAAGCCTGTTTTCAACTGGAGTCCCAGTCAAGCAAAACCTATGCTTGCTTTTTAATTTGTTGATTGCCAGGCTCTGCATAGCTACGGGATTTTTTATCAATTGGGCTTCATCTAATATAACAGTATGCCATTGAATGTTTTCAAAAAAATTTTGGTCAATTCTAAGTGTTGCATAGCTGGATATTATTAAGTCCTTATCAGCAAAATTCTTGCCAATATCATCAGGTTTCTTTAATCTTTTATTTCCATGATGTATATGGACTCTTAGAGAAGGAGAGAATTGCTCCAGCTCTCTTTTCCAGTTTCCAAGCACTGATTTTGGACATATAACCAGGTTTGGTTCTTTTCCTTTGCAGTGTAGAAAATATGCTATGGACTGGATAGTCTTTCCAAGCCCCATATCATCAGCCAAAATTCCCCCAAAACCAGTGTTCTTGAGAAAAACCATCCATGAAAATCCTTTTTTTTGATATTCTCTCAATGATCCTGAAAATCCTTTTGGAACAATTGTATCTTCTATTCTGTTGAAATCAAACAGACCTTTTATTCTAGACTCAAATTGTTTAGGAGCAGTGACACTATCTATTTGAAATTTTTCTTGTTCTGAATTATTTATTAAGAACGTATCATAAAGCGACATTTGCTTCTTCTTTTCAAAATAATCTAAAACCTTATTAACTTCATTTTGGCTTAGCTCTACCCATTTTCCCTTAATTTGAACCAATTCCTTCTTAGCTTTGCTTAAAGCTAAGAACTCCTTATGGCTGATTTCCAAATCTCCCAATGCAACAGAATAATCAAAATCAAAAAGCTCTTTGCCCAAAGAACTTGTAGCATTTATCTTAAATTTACCAGAGTCTTTAAAAACCACATTAACCTTAAGACGTTCTTTTCTTGATGAGATGATTTTTGGTATTTGTACAACAAAACCCAAATCTTTCAAATAAAAAGAATCTATTGTTATAAACTTCAATGCTTCGTCTCCAGTTATTTTGATTTCAGATGGATGTGGCTTGTGAAGTGACTTTTCTACAATCTTAGAATACTTTGCTGCAATTCCAAGGTCTGTAAGCAAATGGAGCTTCAAATTCCTGATTGGAATTTTATTGGTATTTTTCCAAAGTTCGTCTAGACCTATAATGAGGCTTGGATCTTTTTTTGATTGCATATTAAATGTAAGTTTCCAATCTTCTGTTTCTTCATCTGGTTCCTCTAGCTTGAAAAGCATTGAAAAGTTAAGTTCATGGTTAATATTTCTTGATATTATCCATTCATCAATACCTTTTTTAATGCTTTCATCCACCTTTGTTTTTTCTCCAAGCAACCCTTTTAACCATAAATCACACTTGGTTTCAGACTTGACTTTGGATAGTTCTTCCTTAATAGAATCAATGATTATCAAGTTAAGAAAATGATTGAGAGCATTTTTTACTGTTGATTCTACTTTATCAGATATTTTTTCCTTTATTGAAAATGGAGCTTTGTCACACAAATCACGGAATATCAAATTGTCTTCAAAAGCCTCAAGATTTGCGATGAAATATGCATTGTCTTTCTTATAGAATGGAATAAAACGCTGTCTTGACACAAGACTGCAAGCAAATCTTAAGCATATTTTAAAAAAATCAAAAGAGTCTCCAATCAATGTGCCATGTATTTTAGCCTGTGACTGAAAATTATCAATAAGCAAATGGCTATCAATCTCTATACAATCAACAAAAAAAATTCTTGGATGGACATTACTATAGCTAAACTGGTTGTAAAACAATCTCATGGATGAGCTTACTAAAGGAAAGCTGTTTTGCGCAGGAATCTCTATATTGATTTTTTTCCTAATAAATTTTTTTGATGAAAAAACCTCAGTGCATATTTTTTCCAGTCTTTCTATTGGAGTAAAAATTTCATCTGTATGTGAAGATATTGCCCAGATTACAAGGTTATTACTCAAAAAAGACATCTGCAATTCATCCATAAAAAGCAACTCCAATTGGTATTATATTATTTTTTCAATAGGAATAACGCCGAGGGGGAGATTTTCAATAGTTTTGCCACAAATCTTTTTAAAATTTTGTTGCAAAATGCTTTTGAACTCCCGTGTCCTCTCGGACAGAGGATTTATGTGGGCCATTCAAGGTTTCATAGGAACTAATAGCTCCTAGCAATCTTGCAGTTTCTTTAGACTTTTAGACTTAAAGAGATCTCCGCAATGGCCAGCCTATGCGACCTCGGCATTTTTTATCCACAAAAATGTTACGAACATTTTTGTGTGGGGCTTAAAACTCAGCCCTTTAGAGGTATGTACATAGCTACAAAGACGTATGTGCATAGCATCTTCAAAATTCCCTACGGGAAGGATGAAGGAGCTGCGTTCCCGTGACTTTCATGTCACGGAAGCATCCCCTCGCCACAACGCTCGTCAATGAATTCAACATGATTGAATTTTGACCTTATGATGCTATGCACATACCTTCAAGGCGACATTTTTGGGCATACTACACTGGAAATGCCTTGTATTTTCTAGTGTCCTGGAAATCCGCTGTCAAAGAAGCGGTTTCCATGTTATAGTATTTGAAATAGTTTATAAAGATTGTTGCACTCTACACCTATTTATTATTAAAGTAACATAATCCCACCTACTAAAGTCGTGGGCTTTTGCCCCTGAACTCAGGCTCAGTTGTCAATTGACCTTTACCTTCATCATCCGAGACATTTGGCTTTGTTACATGAAGCCTACGCAAGTTAAAAGAAGCGTTTAAATCAGACTGGCAGGAAAAACCACAATGCAAACAATTAAAAAAATCAAAGTAGCGAGAACCGACAAGACCACAAGAGGAGCAAGTCTGCGAAGTCATGTAAGGCTTGACAAAATCAACAATCTTTCCTTCTCTTTCAGATTTGTATTTGATGAAGCTTTGCAATTGAAAAAAGCTCCAATTGTTGAGCCATCTATTGAATCTTCTGCCCTTGCTAATCTTTCGGATTCCCTTGAGGTTTTCCATAACAATCGTGTCAGCATTGCTGACAATACTCTTGCTAACAATATGGTTGTAGTGCCTCATAAAGCGTTTCTGTCTGCCACTCAATCTTCTGAGCAATCTCTTGGCAGGTTTTGTGCCTTTGCTCTGCAACCTTCTACGCAAGTAATGAAATTTTCTAATTTGGGTTTTAGGAGTTTTGAAAAAAACACCTTCGCTTGTTACAGCGAGGTTGTTTATTCCGACATCAACACCCAGAATCCTGTTGCCACAAGAAGTTGGAGTGTTGATTTCTCTGGAAAATGTGATGTGAAAAAACAATTTTCCTTTTTTATCTCGGATAACCTCAAGAGTCTGATAGTTCCAGTCAAGGTATTTCCAGTAGTATTCTGGAATGCTGATTTGAATATCTTGTCTTTTGCCTTTGACGAAAGTAGCGAGCCTGACTTTCTCAAAAGAGAAGGTAAAAAGGTTTTTGTTGAAGGTGATAGGACAAGATTTTATAATGGGCTTGATTTTGAACTTGGTGGATTTAAGATTTTCAGAAGCCTTTGCAATCGCTTTACAGGCAAAATCAGCAGGAAGCCATTGCCTCAAATCTTTATAAACAATATGGTGAAGCCTGAATCTGTTGCTTATCTTGGCTTCAAATCCTTTGTCAATAGCATATTGCACAGCTTGCTTGAAAGTGTTGAACATATCAAACAATTGCTTATTATTAGAAACTTTCAATTTTATGGTGGCAGCAGTTTTCATAAATTAAATGCAGGGCAACTTATATATAAACTTCACGCTGGCAGATGTCCAGTGCTTATGGAGGTGAGTTTGGATTCCCCTCCACGATAAATCGTGGAGTTCCCGCCAAACAATTTTTTATGGGAAAGCTTTTGAAAATTATTATGCACAAAAATGTTACGAACATTTTTGTGTGGAGTTTAAAACCCAGCCCTTTAGGGCGACATTTTTGGCATCCTGGAAATCCGCTGTCAAAGCGGATTTTCATGATGATCATTTTGTGCGTCTCTTTATTTTCTTTTGTTAGTCCTGTTAGTGCAGAATGGTTCTATAATAGTGAAAATGTGCTAACTAACATCAATATTTATTCTGATTTTGATGTTGTTAAAACTGGACCAGGGGGTTATGTCAAAAATGCAATTGTTAATTTAACTTTCTTTCCAAAAAAAACAGAATATCAAGAAGTGTTTGAATTTAAAATGGATCCTATTGGTTATGTAGATGATGAATCATTAAGATTTGAATGGGAAATTCCATCAGGCAATATTGGATTTAATGTGAATTCAAACATCAGGACAACAAACCAAATAAAAGAAGTAAGCAAAAAAATAGATTTTCCAATAAAAGAACTTGCTAAAGGTCTTGTTGTATACACTAAACCAAGCAAAACTATAGACTCGGATAATGAGGGTATAATAAGAGTTGCTTCTGATTTAGCAAAAGGTGAAGATGACTTATATATTGTTGTATTCAAAATGTCAGAATGGGTTAAAAATTCTATAAAGTATAACCTAAGTACATTAACAGCAGAAGTAAGTCAAAAATCTTCATGGGTACTGGAAAACAAACAAGGTGTTTGTGATGAATTGACATCATTGTTTATAGCCCTATTAAGAAGTGTTGGTATCCCTTCAAGGTTTGTTGGAGGTATTGCCTATACAGAATCTGAATTATTTCCAGAAAAATGGGGACCTCATGGTTGGGCTGAGGTTTACTTTCCCGATATAGGGTGGGTACCTTTTGATGTAACCTATGGAGAATTTGGATGGATTGATCCAACACATATAAAATTTAAGGATTCTATTGATCCAGACGAACCATCAACATATTACCAATGGGAAGGAAAATATAGTAGCTTAAATACAAAAGAACTCAATATAAAAACAAGATTAATATTGGCGCAAGGCTATAAAAGAATACCATTAAAAATTGAGGTAATTTCCTTAAAAAAGGTAACTGGTCTTGATTCTTACAACCTTATTGAAGCTGATATAGAAAATCCAAATGGGTTTTATTATGCTACTGAGCTTAATTTAATTAAACCCAGAGAGATAACTATTGTTGGGGATATTTCTAAAAGTTTGCTTTTGTTGCCAAAAGAAAAAAAGAAGGTATACTGGATATTAAAATTAGACAATAGTAAACTTGATGATAATTATATATACACATTTCCAATCATTGTTGGAACTTTAAACAATATCACATCAGCAACTAGTTTCACAGCTAATACAAAGGAAGAAGATATTTCATTTGAAGAGATTAAACAGCATGCAAAATTATTGGAAGAAGAAGGCAGAAAAAAATATTCTACAAATGTTTTTTTGGATTGTAAAGCTGAGGCTAATGAATTCTTTGTTTACGAAGACTTCAAAGTTTATTGTGATATAAAGAATATTGGCAATACTTTTCTTGAAGGTATTGATGTATGTTTTGAAGGTAAATGTAAAAAAACAGACTTAGGAATTTCACAAACAACAAGTATTGTTTTCGATATAAACAAATCCAAGGTTGGATTTAGACAAAGTCCAGTTACACTAAGGAATGATTTAATCTCAAAAACAGTGTATATTGAGCTAAAGGTCAAGGATCCTTCAAAAATTGAGATTGAAGAGTTGGCATTTCCCATTAATCTATCTTATGATGATAATTTTACAGTCAACTTCAGCTTATTGAAAAAATCCTACTCAGAGCCACAAAGAATAGATGTTAGATTAGAAATGAATGGAATTGAAAAAAAGTGGTATTTTAAGGAATTAAAAGAAGATAGAAGGTTTTCTGTTACTTTACAAGGGAATAATTTTGACTATGGAAAAAATGATTATAAAATAATTGTTAATTTTAACGATGAAACTGGTACCAAACTAAAAAAAAAGTATACTGCATCAAAGAATTTTTCAATTAATGTATATGGGGTTAACCCAGTAGAAAAGTCTTTTTTATTGATAAATAGCCTGTTTAATTTAGATATAGAAGTATTTGTTTTTATGTTTTTGATTAGTTCAACTGTATTTGTTGTTGTGGTTACTTATTTGTTTAGAAAGAAAAAGAATTTTAAATAATAGTGAATTACAAAAATGTTACGAACATTTTTGTGGGGACGTCGTATAATGGATTTAATAATTTAATCCGTACAACCTGGCTATTATCGCCGGCTCCAGTTATTGAATTTGGAGCTATGAATCATAATACGATGAATCGGTTTATGGCGATACCGGCTGATCTTGGTAAGAAATTACCTGGAGTCGAAATCGGGGTTCAAATCCTCGCGTCCCCATATTTTTCATTATTTCTTGAAGTATTTTACTCTTTTCAGGATGGCTAAATCCAATGAGGTTGTACCAACATTAGACAGTTGGAATCAGAAAATGATGTTTTCAATCGAAAATGTTAATTTGTATTGCCTTTAGGATTGATTTTTGAGCCTCAGTGAGCTGGTTGATATGTCTAATCATATCTTTTTTGCCAAGTATTTTTGTATGTAGAAAAATTCTAGATTGAATTAAGGTAGACTACGTTGTTGCTGGAGTAGGATAGAGAAGGGAAAAGTTAAAAATAGAAAAACGAAATAATATTAGGGTACTACAAGTTAAAAAGATCATC
>CAZIEE010000024.1:0-15643 GCA_964538135.1 uncultured Methanosarcinales archaeon | reverse complement strand
TTTTAGACGAGAAATCCCATTGTAAGAAAATAGATTATACTGTTATTCTCTTACAACCTGTCGAATTTTCGTATAGCTATGCCTATACCCATAAAGGATTGGGTTTTAAACTCTGCACAAAAATGTAGCAAACATTTTTGTACATAAAAATATATAAATATTAAATAATTTCTTCGGTGTTATGAGTCATTTCAATAAAGCTTGTAATGAAATCTTGGAAGAGATGAAAATTACCAAGGTGACAACAAAACATGAAATTAATAGAATAAAGATTAGTGTAATAAATAAGTATAAATCTCAGGGCATGACTCAAATCCCCAAAAATTCAGATATATTTATTGCTGCTTCGGATGATCAAAGAAAACAATTTAATGAATTGTTATCATTAAAACCAGTAAGGACAATTAGTGGTGTAGCTCCGATTGCCTTAATGTCGGATCCTTATCCTTGTCCTCATACAATGAAAGGTATTGGTCCATGCACTTATTGTCCAGGTGGACCTGGTTCTGTATTTGGCAATATGCCTCAGAGTTATACTGGAAAAGAGCCTTCAACAAGAAGGTCTATAAGGAATAATTATGATCCTTATCTCATTGTTTTTAATAGGTTGGAGCATTACATTGCAATGGGTAAAATTCCAGATAAGGTCGAACTAATAATCCAGGGAGGTACATTTACATTTTTCCCAAGGCAATACCAGGAATATTTTGTAAAGTATGCATTAAAAGCAATGAATGATTTCTCAAGCATTTTTTTTGATATTGATGGTGAGCTTGACATTTTAAAATTCAGGAATTTCTTTGAATTGCCAAGAACATTGAATTTAGAGGATGAAAGAACAAAAACTGTACAACAAAAATTGTTATATATTAAGAATTTTAATTTGAATAATTTTAATCAAACAAAAATTGTTGAAGACAATAGCGAACATAATAGTGGAGACAACATTGAAGGCAATTCAGAAGATAAAATGCACGTTAAAAATATTTTAGCTATGAAAAGAGTCCAACAAAAATTAAAAATAGAGAACAGCCAATCTCTTTCTCTAAATGAAGTCCAAAAACAGAATGAGACCTCTTTTATCAGATGTGTTGGACTCACAATTGAAACAAAAAGTGATTTTGGTAAGCTTTACCATGGAAATCTGATGTTGGAATTGGGATGTACCCGAGTTGAAATTGGGATTCAAAGCATTTATAATCATGTTCTTGAAGCAACAAACAGAGGTAACACTGTTGCTGATAATATTGAATCTATAAGAATATTGAAGGAGATTGGATTTAAGATAAATAGTCATTATATGCCTGGCTTGCCCTATACAACAAAAGAGATGGACTTACATGGCTTAAGACAATTGTTTGAAAATCCTGATTACAGGCCAGATCTGCTAAAAATATATCCTTGTATGGTAATGGAAGGAACAAAACTTTATGAAGATTGGAAGGCTGGTAAATTTAATCCATTGACAACAAGCGAAGCTGCTGAAATAATTTCAGAAGCAAAACGATACTTTCCAGAATATGTTAGAATTGTTAGGATACAACGGGATATACCTACTAATGTTACATCAGCTGGAGTGGACAAAACTAATCTTAGGCAATATGTTGAAAAGTTGTGCATAGAGAAAAATATAAAATGTAGATGCATAAGGTGCAGAGAAGCTGGATTTGATTTGATTAAAAAGAAAAATATTGAAAGTTTTGATATAAATAACATTGAACTAAAGATAATTGAGTATGAGGCTTCTAATGGAATCGAATTTTTTATTTCAGCAGAAGATGTAATTAATGATGTCCTGATTGGTTATTGCAGATTAAGGTTTCCATCCCAATTTTTAAGGCCAGAAATAACAGAGAACTCGGCATTGGTAAGGGAACTTCACGTATACTCATCTGCTGTTCAGATAGGAAAGAAATCGGAACATAGCTTCCAACATAGAGGTATAGGTAAAAGATTGATGGAAAAAGCTGAAGAGATTACAAAGCAGCATGGAAAAAAAAAGTTGGTTGTATTATCAGGAATTGGAGCAAAGCAGTATTTTCTTAAATTAGGTTATTCATATGATGGATGTTATATGTCAAAATGTATATAATTGAAAATTTTACCTGAAATGCACTTCAAAGACCGTCATGAAGCTGGAGTTAAACTAGCTGAAAGATTAGAGAAATATAAAAACAATAAGGATGCTATAGTTTTAGCTATACCCAGAGGAGGAGTTGAGGTTGGCTATGAGATAGCTAAAAAACTAAATTTAAAATTGGATATCATCGTTACTAAAAAAATCGGTTTACCTGAAGATGAAGAATTTGCAATTGGTTCAGTTGGGCCATCAAAAGATCTAATACTCAATAAGGAAACAATACGTGTTTATAATGTTCCAGAAAGCTACATAAAAGAAAAAGCAAAAGAAATGGGGGAGGAAATAGAAAGGAGGTATAAGGCTTATAAAGGAGATTACACTTTACAAGATATAAAAAACAAGGTTATAATCTTAACAGATGATGGTATTGCAACAGGATTCACTGTTAAGTCTGCTATTACTTATATTAAATCAAAAAAATCTAAAAAACTTATCTTAGCTGTTCCAGTAGCTCCATCAGATTTATCAAGTGATATAATAAAAGAAGTTGATGATTATGTATGCCTTCACTCAACAAATCTATTCTTTGCAATAAGCCAATTTTATGATAATTTTCCACAATTAAGTGATGAGCAAGTTAGAGATTACATGAAAAAAGTTTAAATAATGACTTACTTACCTAAATGTGAGATTAATACTATTGGATATGGTTGAATATAAAGTTGTACCAAAAATTTAAATTTTATACTACTTTCCATATTCTATCAGCCTTCTCATTCTTTGTACAAAGTCTTCTGCTGTCTTATAGTAGCGGTCAAACTCTTCTCCTTTTATCTCGACAATCTCCCGATGAGTAACCATCTTCATTAATCTATAAAAATGCCTCATTGTTGTGACATATTTGTGCTCCAGCATTTTCTTACTAACCAGCTTTTGTTCCATTAAATCAGCTACATGTTCTGGTGTTGGTGGAATCTCTCCTATCTTCATCAAAGCAGCATGAGCAGCATCAATAACTGCCCAATATAGATCAATGACTGCCTGCAATAAATGCCATTTTGAGTTGTGCAGTGTATTAGGCGCTCTTGTATAATATGTCCACATACTTTCCTGTGTCGGTCTTACTCTGCCTTTTTTCAACAATGCTTGCATTGGATCAAAAAATCCTGAATCAATAAGAGCAACTCCATCCCTTAAAAGATTGATTGCTATTGGGTCACCATTCCTCATATATTCCCAAAATGAGGTGAATCTCATAGTTGTAACATGAATCTTTGTAGAAGTCTTAACAATAGAACGTTGAATAATAAGTTTGTAAGCCTCAACGACTTCAGGAGACATATTCATCATTAAATCATCTGTGATAATTAGAATATCTATATCTCCACCAGCAGTTTTTGTCTTTCTTGCAGTTGATCCAAATATCACAACAGCCCTTATAAAGCTACCAAGCTCTTTGTAGATCTCATTAGCAAATCTGTAAGAAGTATCAACATCGTCTCTATAATAGCGTTCAAGATTAGGGTGTTCTTTTCTTGGAATATCGAATTTCATTAAAAACCTCTTTTTTATCTTTTAAAATATCTATCTTTATAAAATTATTTATTTTATGATCTGTAAAGGTTTTTAAAACAATAGATAATTACAATTATTATGAGGTTTAACATAGATGCAATACTATAAAAGAAGATATTCAGAATACAAGCTGTTCAAATATCCAAAGTTTTTATTGCTTTTCATAACTTTCTTGATTGCGTACTTATTGTTTCATCAGCGAACATACCCTCCACTTCATAATTTTGTAATTTCGTTAGGTTATGGTGGAACTTTTATTGTTGGTGTACTATTTTCCTATGGTTTTACAGCAGCGCCAGCAACTGCAATTTTATTGATTTTGGCAAAAGAGCAAAACATTGTATTAGCTGGATTAATTGCAGGATTAGGAGCATTAGTCAGCGATTTGATCATATTTAACTTTATTCGATACTCATTTGCAGATGAAATTAAGAAATTATCGAGAGAAAAGGTAATTTTATATATTAACCATAAAACTCCGAATATATTTAAAAAATATCTATTGCCAGTTGTAGCAGGCTTCATAATTGCTTCTCCTTTACCTGATGAGATTGGTGTATCACTGCTAGCTGTTTCTAAAAATATATCGATGAAAATATTTTCTGTTATTTCCTACATGTTGAACATTACAGGCATATTTGTTATATTGATGATTGGGAGCAATTTGTGAAAGATTTCTTTATTCCACAATCAATTACTATTGAAAGTGTTCAAACTTCATTCAACAAAAAAAGCTGCTAATTAACTGCTTGATGGTATAGCCAATTTCTTAATATTATTGGGGTTAAAATTGTAGTAAGTAAGCTCATTAAAACAAGCGAGACATAAATATCCTGCTTTATCAGCCCTGCATTAAGCGCTATCAATGCAACAATCATTGCAACTTCTCCTCTGGGCGACATTCCCCATCCTACTATTGATGAATCTTTGTGAGATAACCCCTGCAGCTTTGCTGGGATATAGCAGCCTATAACTTTTGAAATTACAGCAATAACTGTCAGTGCCAAAAGGAACCAAATCACATTTAATGATAATGCCCTGACATCTGCAAGTATTCCCAATGATACAAAAAATATAGATGCAAAAATTATGTGCAAATATTCCGCGCCTTCTCTGTAATCCTTCCCGTGCTTGACAAATGCGCCCTCAAGAACCATTCCTGCAAGAAACGAGCCGACAATTGCGGACAAGTGGATAAGTTCAGCAACCATTGCATACAGGAAAGCGAGCATCATTGCAAAGATAAACAGAAACTCAGGAAATTTTTTCGCAATATTGCTTCTGTCCAGCTTCTCAACCATGGGACTTAGGAATTTTAGCCCTATATATGAGCCAATAGCCAGGAAAGCTATCGACTTTAGAAGGATTATTACAGTTGAGCCAACAGAGAAAGTACCACCTACAATTTGTGTCGAGATTGAAAGGGCAAGAAGGCTTAATACATCATCAATAACTGCTGCTCCGATAATTGCCTTTGCTGCGTCTGTCTGCAGCTTTCCTATTTCACGAAGGACATTTGCAGTTATTGCAATGCTTGTTGCCGTAAGAGCTGTTCCTACAAATACTGCGCTTCCAAAGTCATAACCGAATAATTTTGCAAGATAATACCCCATTATCCATGGGACTATAACTCCCGATAATGCAATCCAGGTATACTTTAGGTTAAAAATATCCTTTAATTTAAATTCAAGCCCGACTACAAACAATAAGATTATTGCTCCTAAATGCGCAACGCTAGCTACAAAATCAGTGTAAGTTATTAGTCCAAACAAGCTGGGCCCTATTATTATACCAACTAAAATTTCCCCAATAACAGCTGACTGGTTTATTCTTGAGGCTAGTAGATAACCTGCGAGAGCTACAAATAACAGAAGACTCATTTGAAATTCTATGGTTGTGATTAGGGATTCTGCCATTTTTTATTATAAATTTTGCTTATTTAAATATATTCTGAAAAATTTTATAAAGTTGGTTCGATTAATCTATTTTAATGCAATCAAATTTACAGATCATCCAACTTCAGAAGATATTTCATTCAATCACCAAGTCTCTTGAGGTACTTTATGTTGTTGAAGGAACTAAGCCTTGTGCAAGGCTACTTGTTTTTGAAGACGAACTAAATAAGGTTATAGATTTTTTAAAATACAATAAAATCCATACAGCTATTTCAGATTTTAAGGTTGTAAAGATCTACACCCAAAGCGACTATTATTCTGATAAATCATTAAAGATTTCTAAAGATGATCCCAAAAAAGGGCATTATCTCGTCTATCTATCCCAGAATAAGGAAGTAGCAGAAAAGGCAAAAATGATGGAACATGAGGGTATGCATAAAGAGCTGGGCTTAATTTTAGGTTATCCTTTGTGTTGCTGTAACTTTTTTTCCAATAAATTTAAAGAAAAAAGCTTAGATAAAAACTTAGATGATATGGATCTTACATTAGAAATTCTAAAAAATTCTGATGGATACGAGTTTCGATTTTATAATAATATATGTGCAAGGCATTTTGATGTGACACTACTAAGTCATTTTCCTCACAGCTTTAATTGCAAGCCATCATCTGAAATTGCTGAAAGCAATCTAAAAACATTAATGAATAAGTCTAAGGAAATTAATAAGTCTAAGGAATCCAGTGGATTAGCAGAATTATTTACAAAAATTTTACAGTCAGTTGTTGTATACACTCCAGATCAGGGGATAATCTTATTAAAAAAATATCAATTTGAAAAAATAAGCAATGAAATTACTTATGAAGATGTATTGACTACAAAAAAAAGTAAATTATACTTTTTGATAAGTTCAAATAATAAGTTAAAAATTATAAATAAAAATCATATCTTAATGGATAATTTTGATGTAAAAGCTACAAAAGATGATCAATTTGGGATAATGGTTTTTGGTTTAAATCAAAAGATATAAATACCTACCTTTCTTTTGGAGATTTATGGGGGGAATAGACTTAGATAATCTTTTTGATGGATTTTCATGTAAGGAAAGCATTTTTATTGATAAAAAGGTGCTACAAGCAGGTTACATTCCAGAAATAGTCCTCCATAGAGATGATCAAACAAAACAAATAGCAAATATACTTGCTCCGTGTCTTAAAGGGCAGAAACCATCCAATATCTTTATTTATGGAAAGACAGGAACTGGAAAAACCCTTACTATAAAACTAACAACCCAAAAACTAATAACAGCATTAGAAAAGCAAAAATTACATTTAAATGTCCTATATGTTAACTGTAAGCTAAAAAGAGGGGCAGATACTGAGTATCGATTGATAGCTCAACTTGCAAGAGAGATTGGAAGTACCCTTCCAGTTACAGGATTGCCAACAGAAGAGGTTTACCGTGAATTTTTTGAGGCATTGAATAGAAACAAGGATGGAACTATAATTATCCTGGATGAAATAGACCAATTAGTCAGTAAAACAGGAGATAACGTTCTTTACAATCTTACTAGAATAAATGAGGCAAATTTAAAAGTACAAATTTCTATAGTAGGGATTTCTAATGATTTGGTCTTTGTTGATAACTTAGATCCAAGAGTGAGGTCATCACTTTCTGAGGAAGAGATTGTATTCCCACCTTATAATGCATTCCAAATACAAACCATACTTAAACAAAGAGCAGATCTTGCCTTCAAGAAAGATGTTTTAGGGGAGGGAGTAATAGAAAAATGTGCAGCATATGCTGCTCGCGATCATGGAGATGCAAGAAGGGCATTAGAACTTTTGAGGATTGCAGGGGAAGTAGCTGACAGAAAAAACTCCAGTACATTAACTACAGATTATGTTGATGAGGCTGAAGGAAAGATAGACAGAGATAGGATAATTGACATTGTGAAAACCCAACCTAAACAATATCAACTAGTACTTCATTCGATAATTTCCTTGCCATCTGGAACAAGAAGGAATATTTTTACTGGGGAGGTTTATGAGTTATACAAATCTTTGTGCAATAAGACAAGGACTGCAATTCTAACCCAAAGAAGAATTTCCGATATCATATCTGAGTTTGACATTCAAGGAATAGTAAATGCCAAGGTAATTTCGAAAGGAAGATACGGCAGAACCAAGGAGATATCTTTAGAGATTCCAGAGTCTACATTATCTAAAATAAAAGTTGTGCTGGAAGAAAATTTACTAATTTAAGTATGTGCATAGCATCTTCAAAAACAATTTAACATGAATTTAACATGATAATATGCATCAAGAGCCAAATAAAAAAAAGGAAATAGTAGATCTCTTTCTAAAGAATGGGGTTTTAATAAGTTCAGAACTTCTAAATCAGATAAATCAAATAGATACTCAAGAAAAGATAAATGAAATTTTGGATATGTTAAAATCCAATGATATATCCAGTCCATCTTTGTTGTCTAAGTCAGAATTATTGTCTAAGTCAGAATTAGAAGAAACTAAAAAAGAAAGTAATGTTAAGGTAGTGTCTTCTTATAAAGAAATTCCAAAGAAAAGAGAACCACAGGATTTTGTTGACTACTTTACTAATAGGTACAAGTCTATTGAAAGAATGCTTAAACAGCACAGTGAGTTGGCTAATGTTGTTTCAATTAATAAAATAAATCATAAAAAAGAAAAAGAGAGATTGGAAATAATAGGCATTGTTAACAGCAAACAAATAACAAAAAATGGTAATATTCTCTTTGTTCTTGAAGACCTGACAAGCAGAATAAAGGTAATTGTAAACAAAAATAAGCCAACATTATTCAAAGATGCAAGTGATGTAGTTCTTGATGAGGTCATTGGTGTGACGGGAGTTGTTTTAGGAGATTTTGTACTTGCAAATAATATTATATGGCCAGATATTCCATCTGTAAATAACCTGAAGAAGTCTGAAAAAGAAAGTTATGCCTTGTTTTTATCAGATTTACATGTTGGTTCCTCAAAATTCCTGCCTGAAGATTTTGAAAAATTTTTAAAATGGATTAATGGAGAAGCAGGGAATGAGCAACAAAGAGATATTGCCAAAAACGTAGAATATATATTTATTGCTGGGGACTTAGTAGATGGAGTTGGTATCTATCCCCAACAAGATAAAGAACTATTAACAAAAGATATATATCAACAATATAAAGAATGTGCAGCACTTCTAAAGCAAATACCTGAACATATACCTTTGATTATATGTCCAGGAAACCATGATGCTTCTCGTATATCTGAACCTCAACCACCTTTATCAATGGAATTTGCCTCACCACTTTATGAGATGAATAATACCATAATGGTATCTAATCCATCCTTGATTAATATAGGATCATCAAGTAATTTTAATGGATTTAATGTTTTAATGTATCATGGGTACTCTTTTGATTATTTTGTTGCAGAAGTTGATTCATTAAGGAATCAAGGGGGTTATGATAGGGCAGACCTGATAATGAAATTTTTGTTGAAAAGAAGGCATCTTGCTCCTGCTCATACCTCTACACTTTACATCCCAGATAATAAAAAAGATCCTTTGGTGATTGATACTATTCCAGATTTCGTGATTAGTGGACATATACACAAAACAGCAGTAGCAAACTATCATAACATCACTTTGATATGTGGTAGTTGCTGGCAGAGTAAAACTATGTTTCAGGAAAAAGTCGGACATAATCCTGAGCCCAGTAGGGTCCCTCTGGTAAACTTGAAAACCAGAAATGTCAAGGTACTGAAGTTTGGTCAGTAAATTGAGGCTATGTACATAATTGAGGCTATGCACATACAATTGGAGTATAAAATGATTATAGAAGAACAATTCAAAAAAGATATATTAAAAAAGTTAGATCTTGCTTACACAGCTGCTAACAAAGCAAAATCAAAGGGATATGATCCGGATGAATTCGTAAATATTCCACTTGCTAAGGATGCAATAGGGCGTGTTGAGGGATTGGTGAGTGTTATCTGCCCTCAAATAATGAATACAGGGATACCTGATAGAATAAAAGAGCTTGAAACCATCTACGGAAAACTTGACTGGAGAGTGGCATTAAAAATATCTTTGGAAGTAGCTCAACAGAAATTCTGCAAATTTCAAAACCAAAAAGAGGCTATAGAAACAGGGATAAGGATGGGCATAGCTTATCTGACCTTGGGTATAGTTGCTTCTCCATTAGAAGGTTTTGTTGGAATAAAATTCAGGAAAAGGTTTGATGGAAATGAGTATATGGCTTTAATGTATTCAGGACCAATAAGAAGTGCAGGAGGAACAGCAGGAGCTCTAAGTGTGATTGTAGCAGATTATGTAAGGAAGAACTTTGGATATGCTGTTTATGATCCTTCAGAAAAAGAAGTGAAAAGAATGGTTACAGAACTATATGATTATCACGAACGTGTCACAAATCTTCAATATTTACCAAACGAAAAAGAGATAAGTCTGCTTGTAAGTAACCTTCCAGTCCAGATAGATGGTGATCCTTCAGAGAAGATAAATGTTTCAAATTACAAAGATATTGAGAGAATAGAAACAAATAAAATAAGAGGTGGGCCTTGTCTGGTTATAGGGGAGTGCCTTGCACAAAAAGCAACTAAGGTATGGAACCAACTTAGGAACTGGAATATAGAATTCGGCCTTGAACATTGGGCATTTATGCAAGACCTGGTTGACTTGAAGATGTTAAAGAGTAATGAATTAACAGAAAAAGTATCAACAAAAAAAGAATTGTTTCCAATATACACTTATATACAAGACCTGGTAGCAGGTCGTCCTGTTTTAGGGTATCCATTAGCAATAGGAGGTTTTCGCCTGCGCTATGGCAGGTGCAGGACTTCAGGATACTCAGCATCATCAATACACCCAGCAACAATGATTGTTCTTAACAAATATATAGCAATTGGCACACAACTTAAGATTGAAAGGCCAGGTAAAGCAACAGCTGTAACAATATGTGACTCAATAGAAGGACCAATAGTAAAATTAGAAGATGATAGTGTTGTCAGATTAGATAGTGAGCAAAAAGCACGACAGCTAATGCATACCAAATCAATAAAAGAAATCCTATTCCTGGGAGATATATTGATTAATTATGGGGATTTTTATAATAGGGCACACAGATTAGTTCCAGCAGGATATTGTGAAGAGTGGTGGGCACTAGAAGTTGAAAAGGCAATAGTAAGCTTGTTTGGATCATTGGATTATGGAAGGCTTGCTGAGTTAATAAATGTGGATGCAGAACATCTGGAAAAAATAATTAAAAAATATTTTTATGAAAGGCCAGATCCAAAAACAGCCATAGCAATAAGCAAGATCTTAAATGTTTCATTGCATCCTTACTTTACATATCATTGGAAAACAATATCGAGTGAAGATTTTTTTAAATTGCTCAGGTGGTTTACTAATGCAAAATTTGAATTTGATTCAAACACTATAATCAAAATTATACTTCCAAAAAATGATGATAAGCGGATTTTAGAGTTAATTGGATTACCCCACATTTTTGTTAATAACGAATTTGTAGTGATAGAAAAAGAAGAAGCAGAAATACTATCTGCTATTCTAAATCTAAATGAAAATGATTTTTTTGAGCGATACACAAAAGAATTTGATAATGACAAAAATGAAGATATCTTTGATTTGATGTTTAAAATTTCCAAAATAAAGCAGAGTGATAAATCTGGAACGTTCATAGGCTCAAGAATGGGCAGGCCTGAAAAAGCCAAGGTAAGAAAACTTGTTGGTGAGCCTCATATGTTATTTCCTGTTGGTAAAGAAGGGGGTAAGATCAGGTCATTTCAAAATGCTATGGAAATTGGGTATGTAGAAGCAGAATTCTTCACATACTTGTGTGATAATTGTAAAAAAGAAACAATTTTTAGTGTATGTGAGGTATGTGACATAAAAACAAAAAAAACAAGTGAGCACAAAATGAAAAGGATAGACATCAATCTTTACCTTAAGAATATCTTAAAGAAAATTAATATGAAACAGTATCCTGATTTGGTAAAGGGAGTAAGAGGAACATCAAACAAAAATCATATTCCAGAACATCTTGGAAAGGGCATTTTAAGAGCAAAATATAACTTACCAGTCAATAGGGATGGAACAACAAGATATGATATGACTCAACTACCCATAACCCATTTTAAACCAAAAGAAATAGGAACTTCTATAGAAAAACTTAGGGAGCTTGGTTATGAAAATGATATTTATGGATTAAAACTTGATGATTCTGAGCAGGTTCTTGAATTAAGACCTCAGGATATTATACTTCCTAAATGCGAAGATTCAAATGAACTGGGTATAATTGGATCAGATGATATATTGTACAGCTTAAGTCTTTTTGTAGATGACATTTTGACTTCTTTATATGGCATAAAAAAATTTTATAATCTAAAATCAAAAAAAGATCTAATAGGACACTTAGTTGTTGCACTTGCTCCCCATACTTCTGCAGGTATTATTGGCAGGGTAATTGGTTTCTCTAAAATTCAAGCACTTTATGCTCACCCACTTTTTCATGCAGCTACCAGAAGAGATTGCGATGGCGATGAAGCATCAGTTGCGCTACTAATGGATGTGTTACTTAATTTTTCAAGACAATTCTTACCGGATTCAAGAGGTTCAACTCAAGATGCACCTTTAGTTTTAACTTCTATATTAAACCCCAATGAGGTAGATGATATGGCATTTGACCTTGATGTTGTGCAACGCTATCCTCTTGAGTTTTATCAGGCAACACAGGAATATAGCTTGCCAAAAAGTGTTAAAATAGTAAAAATGGGTGACATTGTACTAAACAACGAACTAAAAAACGAACTAAAAAACGATCAAAACAAAGACGGAAGAATATTCTATACTCATGATGTTGACAACATTAATTCAGGTGTCAGGCAATCATCCTATAAGACAATACCTTCAATGGAAGATAAATTAAAAGGTCAAATGGAATTGGCAGATAAAATAAGGGCAGTTGATGCAATTGATGTGGCAAGATTGGTAATAGAAAAGCATCTTTTGAGGGATATAAAAGGAAACTTAAGAAAATTTTCAACACAATCATTTAGGTGCAGTAAATGTACAGAAAAATATAGAAGACCTCCTTTATTAGGAAAGTGCATCAGTTGTGGAAGCAAAATAATCTTTACTGTGTCAGAAGGAACAATAATCAAGTATTTGGAACCAGCTATTTCTTTGTCTGAAAAGTACAACCTGCCACCTTATCTTAAACAAACACTATACCTAACAAAAAATAGAATTGAAGGAATATTTGGGAAAGAAAGGGAAAAACAAGAAGGACTTAAGAGGTGGTTTGGGTGAAAAATTTATTATGGTATCTGATTGCAGGAACAAAAGGTGGAATAACAAGAGGCAGAATTATAGATTTTCTAAAGAAAAGCCCTTCCAATGCCAACAAAACTGCAGGAATTCTAAAGTTGGATTATAAGACAGTAAAGCACCACCTGGAAGTCCTTGAAAAAAATGGTGTAGTAATTCCCATAAACAAAGGAAAATACGGCACAGTTTACTTTTTATCAGAATTAATGAACACCAATATCAAAATTTTTGATGAGATTTGGGATCAATTTGGGAACAATATGGGAAAAAGTAAATAAACCAAAAGAAATTTTAGAATTAAAATGGCAATGTTGATGAATTTTACAACTATTTTGACTGTGGTAAGTACATTACTCTTATTTGGATTATCCTATGTTTACTATAAAAATCTAAAAATCATCAAATCAAAGTTTACAATTGGATTATTTACTTTTGTAGTTCTATTTATATTACAGAATTTAGTATCTTTATATTTTTATTTTACAATGATGCAATATTATGCTCCTCAGGTTGAGGCACATGTCTTTATTTTTACTTTATTGCAATCAATTGCATTTTTGATATTATTAAAAATAACATGGGAATAAATATGTGCATAGCATCATAAGGTCAAAAAAGTGAGAGAATGAAAAAAATAAATTATATATTAGCTTTATTGGCAATTTTTAGTATAGTAGTTTTCGGATGTGTTAAAACTACTGCAACAGATGTAATGGAAAAAGATAAAGCCATGATGGAAAAAGATAAAGATGCCATGATGGAAAAATCAAGTTATACAGGAAAGGTTTTGGCAGGAACAGAAGTAACAAAATATCTTGAATTCAACAAAGCTGATTACGAAAAAGCTTTAAAGGAGAAAAAGAAAATATTACTGTACTTTTATGCAAGCTGGTGTCCAATCTGTAAAAAAGAACAGGTAGATACTTTTGCTGCTTTTAACGAGATTAATGACAAAGACTTGATAGGATTTAGAATCAATTTCCGTGATTCAGATACTGATGCTGATGAAGAGCAGTTAGCAAAAGATTTTGGAGTAAGCTATCAGCACACAAAGGTTATTTTGAAAGATGGACAAAGAGTTGGAAAATTCCCAGACTCATGGAGCAAGCAAAGGTATTTGGATGAACTGGCTAAAATATAGTTATATTAAAAAATAAATCAAAAAATTAAAAAATGGTAGAGCCCACAATTATTGTTTCATTTATTGCAGGACTTATTTCTTTTATTAGTCCTTGTGTTTTGCCTTTGATTCCAGGATTTTTGGCTTATCTATCAGGGACATCAACAGGGCAGCAAGGTATAAGACTAAAAATTTTTCTAAATAGTTTAGCATTTGTGCTGGGATTTTCTGTTGTATTCGCATTATTGGGAGTTTTGTTGAATACAGTATTGGAAAGAGTTTCTTATGTTGTGCAGACATGGCTTTCAAGAATAGGAGGAATTGTAATAATTTTATTTGCACTTTACATTTTAGGTTTGATAAAAGTAAGTTTCCTTGAGAGGGACCATAAATTTGCAGTAAAGAAAAAATTTAGTATAACCTACTTAACATCATTTGTTTTTGGAGCAGCATTTGCTGTTGGCTGGACTCCTTGTGTAAGTGCTATCTTAGGCAGTGTTTTTGCACTTGCTGTTACAAAGCCCAGTTTGGGATTTGTTTTACTTATGTCTTATGCACTTGGATTGGGGATTCCATTTTTGCTGGTAGGCTTGTTTACAACACAAGCTGTTAATCTAATAAACAGATCAGCTACAGTATTAAAATATTTTAACATTGTTGTTGGAATTTTATTGTTAATATTAGGAATACTGGTTTTCACAAATAAACTTAATGTAGTTTCTAATTTCTTTTTTGCAGCCTCGTTTCTTCAATAATGAAAATCCGCCAAAATATGGGAATATCAAATTTTGTTAAAAAACCATTTTTAGCTATAGTAGTTGTGATTTTTGTAGTTGGTGCTATCTTATATATAGAATCACAAAAACCAAAGATTGATTTACCAAAGATTGATTTACCAAAGATTGATTTACCAAAGATTGATTTAAATATTAAAAATACTGAAGAAGCAAAAAAAAAATCAGAATATCCAATAGCACCTGATTTTGTTGGAATTGAAAGATGGATTAATTCAGAGCCATTAACAATAGAGCAATTAAGAGGCAAAGTTGTGCTTGTTGATTTCTGGACTTATACCTGCATAAACTGCATAAGGACATTGCCTTACTTGAAAGAATGGGATAAAAAATACAGAGATGAAGGTCTGGTAATTATTGGAGTCCACACACCAGAGTTCAAATTTGAGGAAAAATATGAGAATGTACTCAAAGCAGTTAATGATTACCAGTTAAAATATCCTGTTGCTCAGGATAATAAATATGCAACATGGAATTCTTATCAAAACAGGTACTGGCCTCATAAGTATTTGATTGATGCTGATGGCTACATAAGATACGATCACATAGGCGAAGGTGCTTATGAAGATACTGAAAAAATGATTCAGTCATTATTAAAGGAAAGGATGCAAAAGTTAAATCAAAAAAGCAATATCAATTTGAATATAATCAATCCAGAAAAAGTAACAGTAACTGATGTTAACCTTTATAAGGTTAGAACTCCTGAAATATACTTTGGTTATCAGTTCTCAAGAGGAAACTTTGGTAATCTAGTATTCTGACAATTTAATTTTGAAACATTTATATAGTAGTTCTCCTTTC
>CAZIEE010000023.1:0-15951 GCA_964538135.1 uncultured Methanosarcinales archaeon | reverse complement strand
GATTGAATCCCTATAAAGAATTAAGAGCTATCCTCTAGAGCTTAATACATACTACCTTTAGAAACATTTATATATAACTTTGTTTACAACAATTGAGTATTAACTGAAAAGGGAATAAAATGCCAGAAGACGACAAAAAATTTTCAAAGCAATTGATTGGTAAAACAGTTGTAAGTAAAACCGGTAAAAGATTTGGAGAAGTTGGAGATATAATCTTTGAAACACGTTCTGGAGAACTAATCCATATGGTACTTCACAATCCAACTTCTTACACAGAGAAACTAGAACTCGAAAAAGACAAAGAAGGTCATATATTGATTCCATTTAGCGCAGTTATTGCTATAGGCGATTTTATGGTAGTAGCAGAAGAAGATATAATTTAAGTACATAATTTTTTAAATACAGGTTTTCTTGAGGTATTATGCACATTGAGAATGCTTTATGGATAGAGAAGTATAGACCATCAGATTTCTCTGAGATAAGTGGTCATACTGAGATAGTAAAAAGAGTTAAAGCATTTGTTGAACAAAAAAATTTACCTCACCTGCTTTTTACAGGGCCTGCTGGTGTTGGTAAAACCAGTTTAGCCTTAATTATAGGAAAGAATATTTTTAAGGATCTGTTTAGGCAGAATTTTCTTGAACTTAATGCTAGTGATGAAAGGGGCATAGATGTAATTAGAATTAAAGTTAAGGATTTTGCGAGAACAAGAGCAATAGGCGATGTTCCATTTAAAATAATCTATTTGGATGAATGTGATGCACTTACTAAAGAAGCCCAACAAGCTTTAAGACGTACAATGGAAAACTACACTCAAAACTGTAGATTTATTTTATCAGCAAACTACTCCTCAAAAATAATTGATCCAATCCAAAGCAGATGTGTAGTTTTTAGATTTAGTCAGTTAGAAAAGAAAAATATTTTTAAGATTGTAGAATTGATAGCGAGCAGAGAGAAATTAGAAGTAGATGAAGATGCAAAATCTGCTTTATTTGATGTCTCTGAAGGTGATTGCAGAAGACTTGAAAACATTATGCAAAGTTCTGCAGCAAATACAAATCATATTACAGAAGAGTCAGTACGATTAATGGCATCTTTAGCAAAACCAAAAGAAATAAAAGGGGTATTAGAATTGGCGTTGAACAACAGATTCATAGAATCAAGAGACAAGCTTTTAGATTTAATGTTAAAATATGGTTTGGCTGGAGTAGATATAATAAAACAGATACAAAAAGAGATTTTAGAGCTTGATATTGATAACAAATCCAAGATGTGCCTTATAGAAAAATGTGGAGAAATAGAATTCAGACTTACAGAGGGATCTGATGAGTTTATTCAGTTAGAAGCATTACTAAGTCAATTTTCCTTAGTAGGAAAACATTAGAAAAAAGTTAATTTTTGTTTCACAAAAAATAAATTTTTTAAGTCAAGTGCTTAATCAAAACTTTAGTTTCTTTGTTATCCAAAACATTGTAGTCTAATTGAATTTGAGTTATCTTTTCAAGATCAAGTCTATCAGTAACTAACTCTACTGTACATGTTACAGATCTTTTTCCATTAACAAGTTTAATAACCCCTTTTGAGCCATCATTTAAACCACCACATTTTAAATTTTTAAATATAGGATCAGTAGGAATCTCCTTTATCTCAATACCAACATTATTTTCGCGTTCTCTTCTTATTCTAGGCTCTCTTGGGCATCCATTTTCAAAAGATGTTGGTTTATTTTCGTTTTTGTCCCAGAAGAGATCGACATTCCCACTCAGGGCCACATCAAAAGTAAAAGAAATCTTGTCTTTGCCAACCACATATTGCTTAAAATTAGTTACTTGAACTGGTCCTGAAGAACTAAATATTTTACTGCTTCCAGATGGTTTGCATATTGAATCATCTCTAATATTAATCATATCCTTCAAAACACATAACTTTGTATTGGCCAATGTTTGATAGTTGTAACATGCATTTGCTCTAAAAGTAAATTCGGTATTACCTTGAAATTTTCTAGGAACAAAATTATTTTTATCTTTTGGAAATGTGGTAAATGTAGTTGTACCTTCTCTTATGTTTCCTTCTGCATCTCTTGTTTTTGCCTCTAAATCATCTTCTGGCTGGACCTCCCTTATATCATCAAAGTTTTGTCCAAAATCTGCTGGATCAAAACCTTCCAGATTTAATCTGATATTATCTTTACTTATTTTAAATTCTCCTTCATTTTTTAACATTAGGATGGTATTAAAAGAAAAAGTTTGGTCATCTGTAACTTCTTCTGGTGGATTGCCTTTCTCAAAACTGAGTGTAAGTCCTGCTGTGCCACCTAGGAATGGATCTCTTGGAGCTGATCCTGTAGCTGCCCCGCTTTTTTTACATGAAGATACAAGAAGAAGGATCGTAATAATGAGCAATACTGCGACATAATTTTTTTTATTCATATCACACCTCAAATTTCAAACTAACAATAACGTTTGTATATTTTAGATAAATTCCTCTATTATATATTTAAATCTTTCTAGTTATACAAAGATTTAAATATTAGTAAGCTTTTTTAGTGTAATAACTGGATAGTTAAGATAATTTATTACTATTTTGCAATGGTTTTACCACCAACTGATAAAAAATAGTAACATATTAATATTAGCGTCTTTTTATCCCCTAACAATAATAAAGGGGGGTGTGTGATAAATGATAGTAAAAGAAGAATTTTTGAGCAAGTTAAGGAGATCTTTTTCATTGAACCTTTACGAAGTAAAGATATGGACTGCTTTGTTAAGTAGAGGAACTTCTACAGCAGGAGAGCTAAGTGATATTTCAAATGTTCCAAGGTCGAGAAGCTATGATGTTCTTGAGTCACTGGAAAAAAAAGGGTTTGTAATAATGAAGCTGGGTAAGCCAATAAAGTACATAGCAATACACCCACAAGAAGTTGTAGAAAGAGTAAAAAAGGGTGTTCAAGAAAAATCAAAAGAAGATATCAAAAAATTAGTTGATCTGAAAAACACTGATATTTTAACTGAATTAAATACCCTCCATACTCAAGGTATAGAGCTTATAGATCCTGCTGATTTATCTGGAGCTTTAAGGGGAAGGAATAACCTATACAACCATCTTGAATTAACAATAAGGGAAGCAGAAAACAATGTGACCTTAATGACAACTTCTCAAGGGTTTATAAGAAAGATGGAAGGATTAAGGCCAACTTTTGAAAAGTTGAAAAAGAGAGGGGTAAAGATAAGGATAGCTGCTCCTCTTACCCAAGAAAATTTTGATTCTCTTAAAGACATACAAAATGTTGCAGAAGTCAGACATACTGATCATAAAGCAAGATTTTGCATAGTTGATGGTAAGGAAGTTGTATTTATGGTTACAGATGATAAAGAGGTTCACCCTAGCTACGATGTGGGTATATGGATTAAGACCCCCTTCTTTGCAAAGGCTTTGGAAAATCTATTTGATACATCATGGAAGAACATGAAGCCAGCTACAGAAGTTTTTAAGAAGGTCTAAAACTAATAATTTATCAAAAGATATAAAAAATATGGATTTTTCTTTTTGGTAATGAATGAGTTAAGTGATTACAGGAAAAAAATAGATAGAATTGATAAGGGTATTGTTAAACTTTTTTTATCAAGATTTAAATTAGTTGATCAAATAGCAAACTATAAAAAATCAAGAAAAATTGCTGTAGACGATAAAGAAAGAGAACAACAAGTTATAAAAAATTTAAGTGAATGCTCTACAAAACAACATAAGAAGTTTATAATCAAACTTTATAAGATCGTGATTGACTATTCAAAGAGAGAACAAAAAACACAAAAATAGAATGTTAAGAAAGGATATTGTTTTGGATTTAAAGCAAAAAGCTAAAGAATTGAGAAAAGATATCATTACAACAATTTACAATGCTAAATCAGGCCATCCTGGGGGATCCTTAAGTGCTATTGATATGTTAGTTGGATTATATTATTCTAAATTGAGAGTTGATCCTAAAAACCCAATGTGGGAAGAAAGGGACAGATTTGTCCTCAGTAAAGGACATTGCAGTCCAGCTATTTATACTGTTTTAGCAGATAAAGGTTTCTTTCCTAAATCAGAGTTGGATGGATTTAGGAAAATTAACAGGATGCTTCAGGGTCATCCAGAATTGAATACACCTGGAATAGATTTTGCAGGAGGGGCTCTTGGACAAGGGTTGAGTTTTGCACTTGGAATTGCTTTTGCATGCAAGCTTGATAAAAGAAACTGTAATGTTTATGTTATGCTTGGGGATGGAGAATTACAAGAAGGAGCTATTTGGGAAGCTTCGATGGCAGCAGCTTTCTATAAATTAGATAATTTAATAGTAATTCTTGATAAAAACCAGGTTCAACAAACTGGACTAGTTAAAAATGTGATGGATATTGGTGACGTGGCTCTAAAGTATAAGGCATTTGGATGGAATGTCATTAACATTAATGGGCATGATATGTCACAAATAGTAAATTCACTTGAAAAGGCCTCAAATATGAAGAATCAAATACCAACAATTATTATATCTAACACCATAAAAGGAAAAGGGGTTTCTTTTATGGAGCTGAATCACAAATTCCATGGAAAAGCTCCAAATGATGAAGAATATAAGAAAGCTATTGATGAGATAGATAGGATTGATGCTGAAAAGTTTAAATAAAAATAAATAAAGCAAAAAAATAACATTTAAATAGTTTATTATCAAAATGTTTATTTATGGGAACTATAACTATTAATGTTAAGGATGATGTCGAACAGATGTTCCGTGGAAGGGTGTATCAATTGTATGGCAAAAAAAAAGGAACTCTGGGAAAGGCATTAACTGAAGCTATTTTTGAATGGAGCAATAAGAAACTATACTTAGATAGGTGTATGGAATTACTAGAAAATGGAATTGACATGGGAAAACTAAAGTATAAGGAGAGGGAGGAACTTCATGGACGCTATTGACACAAATATTCTTGTTTATGCTTTTGATAGTGCTTACCCAGTAAAGAGGCAGATTTGTAAAAAGATAATTGAGGACATCTTCATCGGGAAAAAATCAGGTGCAGTTACCAATCAGATTTTAGCAGAATTTGCCATAGCAACTACTATGAAATGTCAAAGATTTTAAAAATACCGGATTAATAGCGGAAAATCCATTTAGATGAAAAAATTGAATAGCTTATCAAAATGACAGGGATAATAAAAGAGGAGAAAGATAAACTAGCCACCCGCGACGGCTACGGCAAGGCATTATTGGAACTGGGAAAAATAAATCCAAATGTAGTCGCCCTCGATGCTGATTTAAGCGACAGCACAAGAAGCGAGTATTTTGCAAAGCAATTTCCCGAAAGATTTTTTTCAATGGGAATTGCTGAACAAAATATGATCGGAGCAGCAGCTGGCTTTGCCTTTTCAGGAAAAATACCATATGCAAGTACATTTGCCATCTTTAGTGAAAGGAGCTATGAATTTGTAAGGAATATAATCTCAAGGAATAAACTAAATGTGAAAATTACAGGTAGTCATTCTGGTATCATAACTGGTGAAGATGGAAAAAGTGCTCAGGCAATTGAAGACATTGCTATTTACAGAGTTTTGCCTAACATGGTTGTTTTACAACCATCAGATTTTGTTGAAGCTGAAAAGATGGTATTTGCACTGGCAGATTACAAAGGAGCTTCATACATGAGAATGCATAGGAATCCTCTTCCTGCAATTCATGACTCTAACTATAAATTTGAAATTGGTAAGGGGGAAATTCTACTAAAAGGGGAAGACGCAGTTATTTTTGCAACAGGAACACTTGTTCATGAAACATTGAAAGCAGCTAAGATTCTTGAAGATAAAAATATAAAGGTTTATGTAGTAAATATCCATACAATAAAACCACTTGATAACAATTTAGTGATTGAATTAGCAAAGAAAACCAACTGCGTTATAACAGCAGAAGATCACAATGTTATCGGTGGATTAGGAAGTGCAATTGCAGAGGTTTTGGGTGAGAACCATCCTTGTTTAATAAAAAGAATTGGGGTACAAGATAGATATGCAGAATCTGGTAAGCCAGATGAATTGTATAAAAAATATGGGCTTGATGCTGAATCGATTGTTGAAGAGGTTATGAAGGTTGTAAGGAAGGCAATATGAGTTATTGAATGAGTTATTGAAAATTTACAAAGAGTATTATTAGAGGAAGAGAAAAAATTTCAAAAGGTGAACCAAAATGCAAATATTCCTTGATACAGCATCAGTCCAAGAAATCAAAGCTGCAAATGAAATTTTGCCATTGGATGGTGTAACCACAAATCCCACTCTTATAGCAAAAGCAGGTAGAGACTACAATGAAGCACTAAAAGAAATCTGCTCCACTATTAAAGGAGCTGTAAGTGCAGAAACTGTTTCTTTGGATGTTGAAGGTATGCTCAAAGAGGGTATTGCTTTTTCGAAGATTGCAAAAAATATTGTTGTTAAAGTACCCCTTACAGTTAATGGGTTGATTGTTTGTAGAAAACTTAAAGAAAAAGGGATAAGAGTTAATGTTACATTATGTTTTTCTGCAAATCAAGCATTACTAGCAGCAAAATCAGGTGCTTTTATAGTGAGCCCTTTTGTTGGCAGATTAGATGACATTGGAGAAGTTGGAATGAATTTAATTAAAGACATAAGGCAGATTTATAACAATTATAAATTTACAACTCAGATACTTGTAGCTTCTATAAGAAATCCAATTCACGTTCTTGAATCAGCAAAAATAGGAGCAGACATAGCAACAATGCCTTATTCTGTCTTTGAGCAGCTTTTTAAGCACACATTAACTGATGTTGGTATTAAAAAATTCTTAGAAGATTGGGAGAAAGTGCCTAAGAAGAAATAAAGTTTCTATTGAAAGATCCTACAACTTACTCAAAGCAGCTCCAATCCCTCCTAAAATCATGATTAATGGCAACAAAATTGCATGAAATTTAATATGCAATCCAATCAAGCCAAGATAATAGCTCGTAATACCAATTATTGCTGCAGATAATGCAATGCCAACCACTAACCTTTCTGTAAAATCTAAGTTTTTCCAGTAAAGCATTAAGAAGTATCCAGGTATTACAAATAACCAAAATAAGGATAAAATAATTTTCAATAATACAAAAAAATCTTCTTTAAAAAATATAATTTTGAATATAGCTAAACTTAAGAAAAAAGTAACAACAATGTATTTTGATTCTCTTTTTATAATTTCAAAAACTTCTTTCCTCAATGCAATCTCCCCCTACATTATTATTTTTTAATATAAGTACAAAATCATTTTGGAAACTAATTTGTGCTCCTTTATTAATTAATTCATTCACTATTAATAGATTGAATTTTGCCAGAATCTGATTACTTGATACTTTATCAAAGATGAAGTAATTAAATTTGCAAATGTCCTGTTGACCAAAAAAATCATCTGGAGATTTAGTAGAGCTCGCATCAACAAAACTTAATATTCCACTCCTAACTGAGATAGAACCTCCATTATCCCCTGGTAATTCACTCAAATAATTCCTTTTAATCTTCCTATCTTTTATGGCTTTTATAAAATCTTCAGTGTCTACCTGATAATGCACTCTTTTTGAGTTTCTAAGCAAAGCATCCTGGCTGTAAAGATCACCATAGAAGAAATATATTTTAGAATCAACTTCAGTATTTTTACTAATCCAATTTAATGCAGTCCAATGATTGCTATTCATAATTCCCTCTGATGTAGAAGGGATATAATGTGGTATTAAAGGTATTTTTATCAATCCCAGGATTAGCACACTAAAAATTATAGATAGGGCAATAAAATAAAATATAGAAATTTTTTTTATGAAAAATCTTATCAAACTATAGATTCCAAATCCAAAAAATACTGAAAGGTATATTGGCCAAAAAAACCTTATCTGGAACGACCTTAATCCAAAGCCAGCATAATTAAGGAATCCACAAAAGAGCATTGTAAATCCAACAAGAAGCGATGGGTGCATATTTTTTAATCTGAAAAATGAAAAGAAGATTCCAAATAAAATAAAAACCAGTAACAACCCAAAATCCAATATATAAAATCCAGGATTCCCTTCCCAAACAGGTTCTACAATAAATGAATATGGTTGTGTCTTTGCCCAGGTATTCTTAAATATTATTAAATAGTATAAGGATATCAAAAATGTTAAAATAAAAAAGAGAATGGTTTTTTTTATTTCGTTATTTTTAAAATTATTTAAAAAATTCTTAATAAAATTATTACCAATGTTACTATTACTAATAAACCTATTACTAATAAACCTGATTAAAAAAAATAATGCAAGAAAGAAAAGAGCAAATACATATTCTGATGTGTGAGTCAATATCACAGCAGATGAAATTATTGCTGTTGGTAGGTAAAACTTTTCTTCATTGATCCTAAGAATACACCAGAAAAATGCTATTAAGAAAAACTGACTTAGTAAAGAAGGCCAATGCCCCCAGCGGATTCCTGTTGATAGTGGATAAGTAAATGCAAGCAGTGTTAAAGGCAGTGATATCAAAGCAACATTTCTATTAAAATCTTTAATGATTATGTACATTGTTAATATGCTTAAAGCAATAAAAAATAATACAAGAAAATATATTGAATCATATGTCTGAAGTCCAGAAGAAAAAGAGAATATAACCGATAAATGATATATTACTGGAGGATACCTTCCAACAACATTTTCAAAACCTTTAGATATGTAAGGGGCTTCATATCTGAAATTTCCAGAATCTTTTATAGCCTCAGCCCTTATCTGATGCTGGAATGCATCTGATGCAGAATAGGCATAAGGGAAATCGTGTTTTATTTTATAATCAAATAATACACCTAGACCTATAAAAAGGATTACTGAAAAAAATATTAGTAAAAATATTTTTTCTATTTTTTCTGAATCTATTTTAATGGTTATCACCAACAACCTTTTTGCTTTGAGCAAAAAGCTTGACCAAAAATCGAGGGTTTCGCTTCGCTCAAGCCCTCTGCCAACCTTTACGATAGGTAAAATAAATCAAATATGAAATGACTATGAGGATTGAAATTATTGATATTAATCTTCCAGTTTTATAAGAGTTTGGGAGGTACTCAAACTTCAATTTTCCATTTTCTCCACCTAAATAAATCGAACTTATAACATTATTTGCTTTGAATAATTCAATAGGTTTTCCATTAATAGTGGACTTCCAACCTGGAAAATATGCAAATCGCTCACTCACAACCAGCCACCCTTTATTACTCTCATTTTTTACATTATCTGAATCAAGATTTAAAACAACCAAATTATTAGAATATTCTTCAATATTTGTTTTATCACTATACCCTCTGGTTTTATTAAAGGTAGACGTTAAGATAAAGGTTATATCATCATCAGATACTTTACTTTTTCCATTTAGAATATCTGGAACTACTATTCCTTGAGTTGCATACTCCCTTAATCTATCAATGCTATTTTGGTCTATAGAATCCTTTAACAACAATATAACATTAAATCTTTTAAGAAAATCTATGCTGTAATCATTTATTTTTGTTCCTTCAATCAAAACAGTATTTTTTGGATCAAAGTATTTATTAAGCATTAAAATATAGATAACCTGTTTTACCATTGCACTGTCTCCTACAACCAATATACTATTTGGGACAGTATAAAATCTTGGAAAGAATTTATTATTTTTATAGAGGTATGGCCCATAGGCATTCCAAATAGCACATTCTTTGCATTCATTGAATTTATCAACTAAAGTTATGTCATTGGTTATGTCACTGTCACTTTTTGCATCTTTTAATATTTTATCAGAAACTAAATATTTTATATTTAATACTCCAAACATCTTTGTATTAAATGATTCCTGAGCTACTGCAATAAAGGTTGTGTAATCATTAACCCATATTCCACCACCACCTTTGACCTCTGAAATGCCTTTCTGAGCATAATAGTTATAGCCAGCAGCACCTATTATATCTTTTTGAGCAAAATTTATTGTCCTAAAAACAGATTTGTCATCTGATATGTAGTTAAGTAGTCCTATCTCATTTGGATATATTACCTTTGTAGAAGATGGAAATTTCTGTAAAAAAATCAGTTCTGTTAGAATAAGGAAGATTATTATAAAAAATAAATGGTTTTTGAATCTATTTATCTTTTCTGTTTTTTCTATTTTTTCTGATAATAAACTAAAGCCATATCCTACCAAAATAGATGCTGCAAACACAAACATAAATAGTGACCTTTCAACATGCCTTAGCTTGTCAAAACCATTTACCTTATACATAATATCAGCCAAAAATGAGCCTGAAGCAAATAATAATGAAAATAATATTAGAAACAAAGAGAATATAACTATTCTTTTTTTATAAGCCAGTAAGCTAAATGCTAAAAGGATTGTTCCTAAAATACCAATAGCTGCTGATATTCCCACATAGCTATTATTAATAATTAAAACACTTATAAAATTCTTAAGTTCGATTGGATAGCCCAAAAATTCATTAAAGCTAACATTTACTGCTCTGCTTGAGATTTTTGTGAATTCAATAACTGGTAGAAGTTTCACAGCAGAAAGCCCTAAAGTTAAACCAATTATCAAAATCCCAATAAGAATTGATTTGGTTGATATTCTTATAAAATTTCCATTTAATAAATCAAATACCCAATAAAAAAATATGTAAAAAAATACAATGAGTGCAGTATAAAGGAAAAAAATCATACTTCCAGAGAGGATTTGCATAGAAAAGAATATTCCACTGAGTATGCTGTAAAAAATCCAATTTTTGTTTCTTAATGCTTTATCAACAAAAAGAATGATAAATGGGAGTACGGAATAGCCTTCAATTATATTTATATGCCCACTAATTACAAAAGAATACATGAATCCATTAAACATATAGATGATTGATGATATAAAAGCGGATTTTTCATTACGAATCAGATGGTATACCAATAAGTACATACCAAATCCGCTAAGAAAAAGATAAATAATAATAGAAAAGTTCATTGCTAAATAAATATCTCTGAATAGAGTAATAAATAAAAAATTTAAATCAAAAATATAATTTTCAGGAATGGCTATCAATGGATGACCTGAATAGAAGTAAGGAGTCCATAACGCCAATTGATTATGGTTAAGTGATTCTTTGACATTGTATGAAAGAAAAGTCAGGTCGTTAACGTAGTGAACATTATTTAATATTACCCCTTTATGCAAAAGGCTATTCAAAAAAAATAAACTTAATATAAAAAGGAATAAATTAAAAATTATATGTGAATTAATTTTTTTCATCATTGTTAAACCATTTTTAGAATAAATCTCAGGTTAAATGTATTAAAGGTACTCCACACCTTTAGATTTTTCTTTCCACAATCCAATAACCTCATGGGACCATTTGAATGGTCTATTGTTTTTTTTCATCAGTATTGAAAGGGTAGAGATCACTTTATGACCTACACTATTTCCATATAATTTCTTAGCGTTTTGCATTTTCTTAATTAAAGTTTCGTCTTTAGTTATGTGCTCAGTTAATTTTGTTATGTACTCTGCACTTATAGGTGGAACAATTATATTGCTTCTAGCTTCAAATACTGTTTCTGGCCTGTCTGTGCTTATTCTGCATGTCAGGCATGCCTTTCCAATCATGTTAAGTTCTTCTTGAATCCCTCCAGAGTCTGTCAATGCACCCATGCAATTTTTAGATTCAAGGAATTCAATGACATGCGCATATTCTGGCCATACATTTGTATGAAGAAAATTACTGTACTGTTTTAATTTATTTATTGATTCCCTCATATTATAATAATCAAGTGCATTTCTCGTTGCACTCATCTCTATAAAATTAATGTTATAGCCACGTTTTACCAGCTCTACAATAGAGCCAATAATAGCTTTGAATCTTCTAGAAGTCAAATTCTCTCTTCTATGGATATCTACCCTAAGCCATCTACCATTTTCCAGTTGAGGGTATATATCAAATATACTCTTTTCTGGTTGTTCTTCCTTCTTTAATTTGAGTGCATCAGCAACAACACCCCCTATAACCCAGATGTTATTTTCAGGATAACCCTCTCTTAGTAAATGTTCCTTATTTAAATTAACTGGAGAGAATAAGTATTCACTTCCAGCAGCAGAAACATAAGTATCCCATTGCTCTGGAAATGGCTCATTTCTTAGTAATAGCCATTTACCATAAAACTGCTGGTCTATGAAAGTTTCAATATCCACATCTTTATAGCGCTTTATGACTTCTGGAACCATTGAGCGCAAACCAGCCTCAACTTGAATAGATTTCTCAACTCTTGAAAACATCCATGCAGCAGGAACAATAGCTGTCATTATAGTATCTCCAAGAACAACTGGGACAACTGTAACATTAGGCCAATTATTCTTTAGATAGCGCGCAATATAGCTTGTTTTTATCATCAGTTCTGCTGATTTTTGAGACAAATCACCCCTTATGCAAAAATTACACCCAACTTGGTCTTGTAAATTAAATTCTGTCAAGCCTCTTGTTAAGATGTCATCATAATGCTGATTGGAGTTTATTATAAAACTGGGGATATGTGCCTTATTAGCTGCAATTATTGAACCATAGAATTTATAGAAACATGGTTTTGTCCCGATAACAAAAGCTAAAACCCATTTTTTTTCCTTTTTGGCCTTTTCCATTACTGATTTTAAAAGTTCCTTATTGAGATTTAATGGAAACATGTTTGGGGAAAAATTATCTACCTCTTCAACCTTGCTTCCGAACATAGATTCATAGGCATCTGTTACTGGAAATGTTTTTTTTGATTTTTGTTCTGCCATTTTTATTTTTTAACAACAAACATTGTATGCTCAACAAAAGGGTAAAACCATTCTCTTTCTACATTGTACTTGACATTTATTAATTTTAAATTTAATTTTTTAAAAATATATAACCAATCTTTTTCTGTTTTAAACTTTAATGGAACCTCTACCCCTCTAAATCTATTTGCAAGAATATCCATTAGACTGGTTAGTGGTGATGGTTTTGTATCTTCAAAAATTATTATATTACCTTTGCATACTCTTATAACCTCTTTTAGAACGATTAATGGAGATTCACAATGATGAAGTACATAGGCAACTAATGCAGAATCAAACTTATTATCATTAAAGGGAATTTTCTTGCCACTATAAACAATTACTTTCATGTCAGTTTGACTCAAATCCTTAATATCAAGACAAGTAACATTAAGTTTATTTTTTGTCTCTATTTTCTTTGAAATATAACAGCGACCAGAGCCTACATCAATCACTTTCCCATTAAGAAATTCCTTACAACAGTCATTAATCTTTTTTGACTTTATCAAAAGAAGGGGTCTGATAAGTAATTCAAAAATTTTCATTTATCCCACCCCCAACCACACTTTTTATCAATGCATTTGGCTTTCTGAATAAATTCATAAGGGTAATCTTTTTCTATTATCTTCTTCTTGCAAACTGGACATCTATGTAATAGATGTAGATTCCAAAAAAGCTTGAAAAAGTTTTGAGTATGCCAGATTATGCTTGCCATTTTTATTTTATTTCGTATTATCCTATTTCGTATTATCCTTTTTGTTGAGATCCATCCATAATTTAACTGTTTCTTTTAAAATATCCAAAACAACCTTGGGTTTGGGCAAATTTAATCCAATCTCTAATTCAAAAACAGGTTTGCCTGCTATCCTAGGATGATGACTTACTCCAATCTCTTTTATTTTGAATCCATTTTTTCTTGATTTTGCCAAAAGTTCTGTTGTTGCAACACCTGTTGTACATTTTAAGTTGATGCTTTTTATAACCTTTGCGTTAACCAGGCGAAATGCACAATCAAGATCGCGCTCTTTTATATCAAACAAAAACCGCATAAATAAATTATATATTTTAGATATGAATATTCTGGTTTTTGGATCTTGTCGCTTTATCCTGTAACCAGCAATTATATCATATTTATTGATGTAAGGTAAAAATTTTTTAAACTCATTCAAATCAAATTGGTTGTCTGCATCAGTATAAAAAATATAAGAGTATTTTGCATTTTCAAAACCAAGTATGGTTGCATAGCCAACCCCTTTTTTATCTTTTGGCTGGATTACCAGTTTGATATTCTTATTTTTACTTGAAAACCTGTTTACAACATCAATAGTTCCATCAGTAGAGCCCTCATAAACGATTACCAAAGCCTCGTAATTATTAGCAACTTTCTTTAGTACCTTTACTGCAGATTTTAATAGTTTTGAAATATTTTCCTCTTCATTGTAGGCAGGGAAAAACATGGTAATATCTGGTTTATTTGTTTGATACATTTTGACCTTATGATGCTATACACATACCCTTAATCGATAAATCTATATTTAAAAAGATAAAAAACAGCTTTAATACCATCTACCCAGGTTATCTTCTTGCCTTCATCAAATTTTCTTCCAGAAAAACTTATAGGAACTTCAAAAATTTTATATCCTTTCTTTAGTATTTTAGCTGTAATTTCAGGCTCGAAATCAAAGCGATTGGCATTTAACTTAATATTTTGGATTGCTTCTTTTTTAAATACCTTATAACAGGTTTCCATATCAGTTATTTTTGCATTAAATAATAAATTTGTCATAAAAGTTAGAAGCACATTTCCAATGTAATGCAGCTTATACATTTCTTTTATATTTTCTCTTATTGATTCAAGCCTTGAGCCATAAACTACTTTAGTTTGACCTTTTAGTATTGGACCAAGTAGCTTTGGGTATTCTTTTGGATCATATTCAAGATCAGCATCCTGTATTAAAATTATTTTTCCTGTGGAATTCTTCAATCCTGTTCTTATAGCAGCACCTTTTCCCATATTTTTTTTGTGATAAAATATCTTTAAGGACTTGTCATCCATATTTTTCAGTATCTTTTTTGTATCATCTTTTGAACAGTCATCAACTATTATTATCTCTTTTGATACACCAATTAATTTGACATTTTTTACTTTATCTATAATTTTTTTTATAGTATTTTCTTCGTTAAAAACAGGGATTATAACTGAAAGCTTTTGCATAATCAATAAAAATCAGAGAATGTTTAAAAAATTATTCATTACTAAATATCTTCTGCATTAACAATGCATCTTCTTCTATATTTGGGCTCTCGCTAATTACAACTCCTTTAACTTTAAAATCCTTGAGGCATTGGATAAGCTCTTTGTACTTTAAATCTGAATCATTAAGATTCAGGTGGTTCTTTTCTCCTTTTGGACCATAAGCTATTCCAGTTATGTGGATGTGCATGTTTTCCAATCCTTTTTTCCCAAGTTTTTTTTCAATTAATTCCAGAATGGATTTAAATTCTTCATATGAGTTGTACTTACCATTTGTCCTTGCGTGAAAATGCGCAAAATCAATGCAAGGCATTACATTGTCAAGCTCTTGACTTAAATTGAGTAGTTCTTCAATGTTACCAAACTGGGTTTCCTTACCTGTTGTTTCTGGCCTTATCCATAAGTTATTATTTTCTTTTTTTAAAGTTGAAACTATCTTAATCAGATTCTTTTTTATATTATCGTAAACTAGTTTACGCTCTTGAGCCATATAAAAACCAGCATGAAAGCATACACTATACCCCCCACATAGATTTAATATTCTGGCAGAGTTCAGGATACGTTCAATACTTGCCTTAACTTTTAATTCCTCCAGAGAGTTAAGGTTTATGAAATAAGGTGCATGACATGTTAAAACCACATTGTTATCCTGTGCAACCTTTTTTATTTCAGGAGATTTTTCTTTTGTTATATTAACGCTCCTGACAAACTCCAGTTCCATTGCGCCTAGTCCAAGCTTTCTTACTTGTACTATCCCACCAGCAGTTGTAGTCGGTTTTGCGCTAATAGGGATTCCTGCTGTTCCAAATAATAGATCTTTCATAAAGCGTATTCGCTGGATACCCCTATTTTTAAATAGGGGAGGAAAGCGA
>CAZIEE010000022.1:0-16158 GCA_964538135.1 uncultured Methanosarcinales archaeon | reverse complement strand
TTATTTTTTAGCTGAATTTTGCAAAGCTTTCATAATGACTTTTTGGACAACCCCTCCTGATTTTTATTTATGCCTTGTTTAAATTTCATAGAAAACACCTCCTTATTTTTTATATTTTACGACGAAGAACTAGTATTTATATCTTTCGTTTTAGACGAGAAATCCCATTGTAAGAAAATAGATTATACTGTTATTCTCTTACAGCCTGTCGAGAAAATATGGCGTTTGGGGATACGCAAATTATCGCGCCTTATAGAAAAAATTATTATGCAACAGCGTCAATATTTATGTGCATAGCTACAAAGACACTGAGCAAAATATATGTTGCCGTCTTTTGTGAGCAAAATCCTCAACTAACTCCAGATACATAGCATTACTCCATGCCTGGTTATAACAACCTTTGCTTTCTAAGTTTTTTGCAGAACTTAATTCTGCATGGCACCCAATACAACCTTTCCAAAGAATCTCTTCTGTGCTTGCTTGCAGTATTTTTTTAACATAGCGGTTAAATTTCTTTTTGTTGGAGCTATTCAAAACAATTGCTGCTAAATTATTAATCCAAAACCATGAATCTCCTCTGTGATAGCTTTTAGGATCTTTTCCTGTACTTAACTCAGTATACAACTTGTTATTCTTATCTATTGTTGATAGCCCACCCCAGTCCAGCCAAAGCACTTTTAAAACAGCATCAAAGCAATTATCCCATTCTTTGCTTGATAATAGTTCTTGGTAGGCATAGGATGCTATGAAAATATTAGGTCTTATAGTAAAATCTTCTCTTACAGTAAAATCTTCTAAAGCCATGTCCTTAGCAACTCCCATAACCTCATCCAGCCCGTCAGCAAGTTCTTTGCCATTCCAGAATTTTTGCCTCACCCTATTTTTTAATAAGTTCTCAAGAATTTTATATTTATTATTTTTGCTTATGTTAAACATCAATTTATACATTTGCAATCTCAATGCTTGTATCTCAATTCTTGCTCCACTCCTGTAGTCATTACCGAAATCTGTATCCATCCATGTTTCTTTTTGTCCATTAATCTCAAAATTGTTCTTTGTATGGTATTTTAATAAATTATCCAGAGATTTATTAAGCGCCTTTTTTACCTTATTTTTTATTCTTACATTACCCTTTATTCTTACATTATTATTTATTTTATTATCTGATTTACCCTCTATCCCAAGTAAGTAAGAACATCTTAAAAAAAGCCATCCATGAGCATCAGCACTGCAGGAATTAAAATCATCCAGATTGGGAAGTCTCCCCTCTTTGCCTATATTATTTAAATAACTAACAAGTAAATTTTCTGCAATCATTACATCTATTTTTGATATGGATTTCAATGAAATTAAACTATCTCTGCTCCAACTTTGAAAAAACCATGGCAATCCTGCAAAAACCAAATAATTTTGAACAACAAGATTATTCAAAGAATTGAGTGCATTAACATATGCTACCTTAACCTCTTTACCTATCTGATTGCTTTTCAATATCTTTTTGGTTGAGTTATTTGATAATAATTTTAAAGACTCTTTTTTTTCCTTGTCTTTTATTTTTTTAAGATTATAGAATATATTTATAGCTTCGTTTATTGCTGTATTCTCATCCATAGCCATAGAGAAAATAAATTTACTCCCATTCAACTTAAGGGCATTGTAAACGTGCCTTTTAGCAGGATAATCTTTCCTTTGTTCATCAAGGAGATACGATCTCTCAACCCAGTTTTTATTTTCTTTGTGATTATCCTCATCAAGCATTACATCAGTTTTAATTGCTAAGTACAAATTAAATTCTTCCAGCCCATTTGTTGAGTCTTCCCTTGTATCAGTTTTCTTTGTAAACTTTACAATTATGCAATCTTTTTCTTTTGAGATGGTGTAGTGCCTGCCCCATTCCCTGTTATCATAAGAATCTTTACAATCCAAAAAAATATCTATAAAATTTTCCCTGCTCAGTTCATATACCAAAGAGTTGAAACCCCTTGGCATTAGAAATGATTCAGTAACATTTTGAATATTCCTTTTGACAACCCATAAATTATTTTCAATTGATTTGACATAGGAGTCTGTATTGTCTATATCATCGTTTATGTCCTTGTTTATGCCAAATAACTTTATATCCTCTATAAATTTATACATCCTGGAATCCTTTTTATGATAATAGAACAAACCATGATACTTTGAATTTGGTGTGCTAAAAAAGTTGCAATAACTTCCGTTCTTATTAGTGATTAAAAAACCAGCATCTTCATTGATATTTTTAGATATACTTAAATCTGGAAGATTATGAATTACTTTCATTTATAGACTTTACCTACAGCTAAATTATGTGCTTTGATATAGTTATTGATGAAAATTCTCCAATCTGCCTGAGATGCAACTTTTCTAGCATCCAGCTTATTTGCAATCCTGTCTTCCTTTGAAAGGTTTGCAAATTTAAACATTATATTTGATAATTGATTTACTACGTCATCATCGCTTCTATTCAACCTTTTCAACACAAAAATACCTGGCATGTCACGTTCAACACATTCTCTACAACTTTCTGAGAAGTACCTTCCAAAACCAGCAAGATCAGTTGTTACTGATGAGACACCTAAAGCTCCTGCTTCTAGAGGGGTATACCCCCATGGCTCATAGTAGCTTGGAAAAACTCCAAGATGAGAGCCTTGCATAGCCTCATAATATGTTAAATTTAGCAAGCCATCAGCGCCACTTAAATAAATTGGGTAGTAAACAATCTTGACTCTATCCTGTTCTTCATTTTTCAAATTTGCTGAAATTATGCTTTCGAGAATAATATCACCTTCTCCATACAAATCATGAGTCAATAATTGAGGTTTCCCTTTTTTTAAAAGCCTTGCAATCAAACCTTTAAAATCTATAAGAAATTCCTCATCAAACAATGTTTCTTTCTCAATTCTTTTATTGGCTATCAGGGAGTAAATCATATTCTTTTCAACATCTCCTTTAATATCTTCCAATGCTTCTTTTATATGCTGGTATACTGTTTTATTCTCCAACAACTCAGATTTTATGTTTCTAAAATTTGCAGGGACCCATATAAATGCCACAACAGTTTTTTTGCTCTTTGATTGTCTCAATCTTTCATTTAGTTTACCAAGTGCTTTGATATAGATATCAATTCCTTTATCGTGAAACTCGTAACGGCCAGCCATGAAATAAATTAAGGTTTCTTTAGGGTCAAATGTAGAGTAAGGAAAAAAATAATAAAACATAAATTCCCTTATTTTATCGCGCTGGATCTTATGCCTGATTACAATCTCTTCAAATGATGGAAATTTTGCCATGTCAAGTCCATTTGGAAGCAAAATATCTGGGTTTTTTTTCAATAAGTAACCAGCTTCCATACCAGTTATTTCACTTACTGTTGTAAAAACATCGGCAAATGCAGCAGAATTCTTTTCAACAAAATGTTTTGCCTCAACATTATGTGTGTAGGCTTCTTTATCACTATCTATCTTATCCCAAATATTATACAAATCCATATTTGAGCTTGCTAATGTCCTTCCGAGTACAGTAGCATGAGTTGTGAACACAGAAGCAACCTTGACATTATTCTTTTTGAGATATAGCAATCCCACTCCAGATAACCACTCATGAAAGTGGGCAACTATTTTTTTACCATTTTCATTATTTTCATTATTTTTATTATTATTATCCCTTTTACAGACATTATAGAATTTTGCTAATTTTTCAAGTAATATCCCAACTGTATACGACCAAATCACTGGTTCATCATAATCTTGGGTAGCTCTTAAAGAGTCTATTCTATAAAATTCCCATAACTCGCTCTTTACATCATTGATTTTGTTTTTATAATTTACAAAGTCAATCAGGATTACAGATGGATTCGATTCGCTAATCCAAGTCCCAAAATGGCATATTATCCCTAATTTTTTCAGTTCGTCAAAAACTGACTTAAATGGCTCATTTGGTAGTTCTTCATGAAATTCTCCAATTGAGTTTATTGCAAAATATGGTCCAATAAGAAAGTAGTTATTAGCATAAACCTCCACCATCTTAGCAGATTTTGATTTAACAACAGTGTAGATACCACCTACTTTATTACATACTTCCCAGGAAACCTCAAATAAGACATCTGCTATTACATCTTCCTTTTTACCTATAACTTCATTCTGTTCCATAATTTCTAAAAATTCGAAATTCGAAATCCAAAACTAACTACTGTTTCGAATTTCGTGCTTCGTATTTCGTATAGCTATACACATACTTTCTTACTCCTTACTCCTTACTTTATAAACTTTTGACACCACTTAAAAGTTGAAATTAATTTAAACAGCAGTGCTCAGCCAGACATTCCGAAAGTAATCAAAGAAGTAAGCAGTAAATCTACAATTCATCAATCAGAAACACATTAATGCTTGGAAACATCCATTAATGATAAAGAAACAACAAGAAAAATTTTGATACATAATGTTTTTCTTTTTCACCTATTGTTTATTTCTTAGTTTTGGTTGGGCTCATCATTGCCTGGCAATCTGGACATGATCTTGCGCATAAAGTACCAGCACCAATCAATATAAAGAGTACTGTATACCAATTTATATTCCAAAAATTCCAAATTCTTAAGTCCTGTAAAAGAAACAAAATACCAGCACCAAGTACGACTAAACCACTACCACATTTACATTTTTTACATAACATCATACAACTCATATATACCACCTCAAACGTATCTTTAAAGAATAAGTATTTAAATTTTACTATTTTCTGTAAGAATAAATGAACATCGCAATAATCGGTTATGGAAAAATGGGGCAAGAGATTAAAAGAATTGCTGAATCAAGAGGTATAAATGCAATATCAATTATAGATCCAAAAGAGGAAGGTACAAATTACAAAGAGATTAATGAAAAATCATTGCATAATGTTGATGTCTGTATTGATTTTACAACCCCTGATACTGTTGTAAGCAATATTAAAAAAATTTCAAAATTTAAGAAAAATATAGTTGTTGGTACAACAGGATGGTATGACAAAATAAATGAGGTAAAAAAGATTGTTAAAGCAAATGAGATTGGAGTTATTTATGGAGCAAATTTCTCCATAGGTGTAAATGTTTTTTTTAGGATAATAGAGTGCGCTTCAAAAATAATTAATAAAATGGATGATTATGATATTTATGGTTATGAGTTGCATCACAATAAAAAATTAGATAGTCCAAGTGGGACAGCTAAAACATTAGGAGAAATATTGCTTAAAAATATTAAAAGAAAGAACAGACTGATTTTTGGAAAAAGTGATATGAAGGCACAATCAATACAACCAAATGAACTAAATTTTGCATCAATAAGGGCAGGCTCTATTCCAGGTACCCATATTGTTGGATTTGATAGTAATGCAGATACAATTGAATTAAGCCATACTGCAAGAAACAGGGAAGGGTTTGCATTAGGTGCATTAATTGCAGCCCAATGGATTAAAAATAAGAAAGGGCTATACAGCATTAACGATATGATGCAAAGTATTTTAGACTAAGTGATCTTGTGATTGAATTTTGACCTTATGATGCTATGCACATACTGATCTTAAGTGATTAAAATGTTTAAAGGAGCTATAACTGCAATTGTTACACCATTTAAACAAGATGGCAGTCTTGACAAAGATTCTTTAATAAATCTTGTTGAATTTCAAGTTAGAAATAATATTGATGGAATAGTGCCTTGTGGCACAACAGGAGAAAGCCCTACACTGGAGCATGAGGAGTGCAATGAAGTAATTAAAATTGTAGTGGACTCTTCAAAAGGTAAAGTTCCAGTAATAGCAGGCACAGGAGCAAATTCTACAAAAAAGGCAATTAAGTTGACTAAAGAAGCAAAAGAGTTAGGTGCTGATGCATCACTTCAGGTATGTCCTTATTATAACAAGCCAACTCAGGAAGGATTATACAGGCATTTCAGCGCAATTGCACATGCTGTGGATATTCCAATAATTATCTACAATATACAAAGCAGGACAGCTATTAATCTTGAGACTTCAACATTAACTAAGCTTGCAAAAGAGCACAGCAATATTGTTGGGGTTAAAGAGGCTTCTGGTAATCTTTCTCAAATGATGGATGTAATAAAAGAGCTTCCAAAAGATTTTACTGTCCTGTCAGGAGATGACAACCTTACTCTACCTTTGATGGCTTTAGGAGGCAAAGGTGTGATATCAGTAGCTAGTAACATTGTTCCAAAAGAGATGCATGAACTTACTGAACATGCATTAAACAAAAGGTTTGAAGAAGCGCGTAAAATTCATTATAATTTACTTCCCTTATTTAAAGGTATTTTCATAGAAACAAATCCTATTCCAATAAAAGCAGCACTTGCAATGAAAGGCATGATAAAAGAAATTTATAGGCTGCCATTATGTGAGATGAAAGCAGAGAATAAAGAGAAGCTCTGGAATATATTGAAGGAATTGAGGGTGATATAAGCCCCATAGAAACCCTGAAGGTAGTGCCAATTTATGAGGCTCTTTTACAAATGACATCCAACTGACAAGGGGGAAGTCCCTTACGGGGAATGTCGGTTTTCACAAATTAGATAAACAGCCGAATTCGGCACTACCCGAACGAAAGTGAGAGGGTTTCTATGGGGCTGTGATTTAGTAATATTTATATATCAAATAATCTCTTTTATATCCCATGGTTTTAAGACAATTAACTAAACAGGAAGCTAAGCTAAAAATAAAAGAATTATTTATGGAGATTAATAAAGTATAATTAGAGGGGATTCACCCTATGAGTTTATAAAATGACAGAAAAAATATTACCTTTCACAAAGCAGAAGATATTGGAGATAATAAAAGAGTATCCAACACCTTTTCATATTTATGATGAAAATGCTATTAAGCAGAACTCCAAAGAATTTCTAAAAGCATTTGGTATTTTGGAAGGATTTAAGCAATTTTTTGCAGTCAAGGCAACACCCAATCCTTACATTTTAAAGATTATGAAGCAAGAGGGTTTTGGATTGGATTGTAGTTCTTATGCTGAGCTGGAAATGGCAGAAAGAATTGGATTTAGAGGAGAAAACATAATGTTCACTTCAAATGATACATCTGCAGAGGAATTTGTAAAGGCAAAAGAGCTTGGAGCAATAATCAATCTGGATGATATAAACCATATTGATTATCTTGAGAAAGCACTAAGTGGATCAGTAAGTGGATCACTAAATGGATTAGTAAGTGAGGAATATATCCCAAAGTTAATTTGCTTTAGGTACAATCCTGGTCCTACAAGAAAGGGTAATGAAATTATTGGTAAACCAGAAGAAGCAAAATATGGTTTAACAAGAGAACAAATGTTTGAAGCATATAAGATTGTAAAGAAAAAAGGAGCAAAAAGATTTGGAATGCACACAATGATTGTCTCAAATGAGTTGAACGAAGATTATTTTATACAGACCGCAAAAATGATGTTTGAGCTTGCTGTTGATGTATATAACAAAACTGGTGTAAAAGTTGAATTTATTAATCTTGGAGGGGGGATTGGTATTCCATACAAGCCAGAGCAGAAACCTGTTTCATACGAGAAGATTGCCAAGGAGGTCAAAGCTGCGTATGAAAACATAATAATAAAAAATAAATTAGCTCCAATAAAAATTTTTACAGAGTGTGGAAGAGTTATTACAGGAGCTTATGGATATCTTGTCACTAAAGTAAGGCACATCAAGCACATCTATAAAGATCATGTTGGAACTGATGCCTCAATGGCTAATCTAATGAGACCTGGAATGTATGGGGCTTATCATCATATTACTGTTTTAGGAAAAGAGAGTGCTCCACAAAATCATACCTATGATGTAACTGGTTCTTTGTGCGAAAATAATGATAAATTTGCCATAAACAGACAGCTTCCTGAAATAGTGCCAGAAGACATTTTAATTATCCATGATACAGGAGCACATGGTTTTGCAATGGGATTTAATTATAATGGAAAGCTTCGTTCTGCTGAATTGCTTCTTAGAGAAGATGGAAGTGTTTTGCAAATAAGAAGAGCTGAGACTGTTGAAGATTATTTTGCTACATTGGATTTTGAAGGAATCAAAAATTTTAAGTGATAACGAATGAACATTAAAATCTCAAACAGGCTTGCAGGCTTAACAGGCTATGCTTTTGCTGAAGTGGATAATGAAGTTACAAATCTGAAAAAGATTGGGATAGAACCAATTGATTTTGGGGTGGGTGATCCAAAAGAACCAACTCCTAAAGTGGTAAGGGATGAAATAAAAAATGCTGTTGATAGAAGAAGAAGTTCTGGTTACCCCAGCTATACAGGAATAGATGAATATAGACAGGAAATAGCAAAATGGAATAAGATAAGATTTGGAGTTGATTTAGACTATGAAAAAGAAATAACTTCTACAATAGGTGCAAAAGAGGCTGTTTTCAATTTTCCAGAGGCATTTATCAATCCTGGGGAGTATGCAATAATGCCAAATCCTGGTTATCCCCCTTATGAAAGGGGCACATTATTTGCTGAAGGTAAATCCTACTTTATACCTTTACTGAAAGAAAATAATTTTTTAATGGATTTGGATAACATACCTAAAAAGGTAGTAAAAAAATCAAAAATATTGTGGATTAATTACCCTAATAATCCAACTGGAGCAATTGCTACAAAAGAATTCTTAAAGGAAGCAATAGATTTTGGTCATGACAACAATATAATTGTTGCAAGTGATGAATGCTATACTGAGATTTATTTTAAGGAAAAACCACATTCAATTCTTGAATATTCAAAAGAAGGTGTTGTTGCGTTCCACTCCTTATCAAAAAGAAGCGCAATGACTGGATATAGGGTTGGTTGGGTTGCAGGTGATGAAAATATAATCTCTGCTTTTAAAAAGTTAAAGACAAATATTGATTCTGGAACTCCAACTTTTATTCAAGATGCTGCAATCTCTGCTTTAAGAGATGAAAAACATGTTGAGAAAATGAGAAAGGACTATGAACAAAAGAGAGATATTTTAGTTAAAGCATTAACCTCAATTGGATTGGAAGATTGTACACCAGATGCTACTTTATATCTATGGCAAAAGATCCCAAAAGGCACAAGCGGCACAAGCTCTGTTGATTTTGCAAAAAGATTATTACAAAAGGAAATTGCTGTTGTTGTAACTCCAGGATCCTGGATTTCAAAAACTTTTAATGGTTTAAATCCAGGAGATGATTATGTAAGATTTGCTTTAGTTCCAGGTTTTGAAGAAACAAAAATAGCAGCAGAAAGAATAAAGAGGTATTCGAAGATGTTATGTACATACCAAAAAATACATACCAAAAAATCCACTGAGGTGAAATTTTGATAGTAATGAAATTTGGAGGAACTTCCATAGGAAATGCTGAAAGAATAGAAAATGTAGCTAATATTATAAAAGGTTATGCTAAGAAAAAACCTGTAGTAATTGTATCTGCAATTACAAAAATTACAGATGCCCTGGTAAAACTTGCAAATGAATGCTCTAAAAAAAATGGGGAAGAGATACTTGAATATATCAAGAAAACTCATTATCAGATTATTGAAAGATTGGGAATCAATAAAGGATTGTTAGATAAGGATATTGAAGAGTTATCCAATTTGGTAGATAAAATAAAATCTAAAATAAAATCTGTCAAAAATTCTAGTATAGATTCCAAAATTTTTGATTATTTTCAGTCTTTTGGTGAAATAATGTCATCAAAAATTGTTGCAGAGCAGCTTAATAAAATCGGTTTAAAGGCAAGAGCTTTCAATTCTTTTGACTTGGGTTTTTTAACTGACTCTGAGTTTGGAAATGCAGAGCCTCTTGAAGTTACATATAAAAACCTCAAAAATAATATAGAAAAATTGGATATTGTCCCTGTTATAACTGGTTTTATAGGAAAGACAGAAAATGGAGAGATAACTACATTGGGTAGAGGTGGTTCTGATTATACAGCTGTAATTATTGGAGCTGCAATTGAAGCTGATGAAATACAGATATGGACTGACGTTGATGGAATAATGTCTGCGGAGCCAAAAATTATAAGAAATGCAAGAACACTCAATAATATTTCATTTGAAGAAGCATCAGAGCTTGCTTATTTTGGTGCTAAAGTGTTACATCCAAAGACAATTCTTCCTGCAATGAAAAAAAATATACCTGTTAGAGTATTAAATTCATTAAATAAAACAAATAAAGGCACTGTTATATTTAGCAAATCATCTAAAACCAAAAAAACAGTAAAGGCAATAGCTTACAAGAAAAACATAACATTAATCAACATTAAGTCAACAAGAATGCTTGGTACTTATGGTTTCCTTGCAAGAATTTTTCATATTTTTGATGAGTATAAAAAGAGTATTGATGTTATTTCAACATCAGAAGTAAGTGTGTCTTTAAGTATTGATAATGATGAGAATATCGAGCAGATTGTAAATGAATTGAAAATTATAGCAGATGTTGGAATAATAAAAAACAACACAATAATATGCATTGTAGGAGAAGGGCTCATACATACCCCAGGAATTGCTGGTAGAGGCTTGACTGCATTGGGAAAAAATAAAATAAATATTGAGATGATATCGCAAGGCGCATCAGAAATAAACATAACGATTATTGTTAATGATAAAGATGCAGAAAAATCTGTCAGAGTTTTACATAAAGAGTACTTCAACTAAAAATTAAAAATTGTTCAGTAGAAAATTATGAGAGATAAAATAAAGGTTGGGATTTTGGGAGCGACAGGGATGGTTGGACAACGCTTTGTTGAATTATTGCAGGAGCATCCATGGTTTGAAATAGCTGAGCTTATGGCATCAGAAAAGAGTGTCGGTAAAACTTATGAAGAGGTAATGCAAGGTAGATGGAAGGTGAGTGATAAAATTCCTGAAAAATTCAGGAAAATAAAGATTAAAGAGTGCAAGCCAAATCTTGATTGTAAGTTGGTATTTTCAGCTTTGGATTCATCAGTTGCTGGTTCTATAGAAGAAGACTTCGCAAGAAATGGATGTATTGTATCTTCAAATTCAAAAAATCATAGAATGGATGAAGATGTTCCATTGTTAATTCCTGAAGTTAATTCAGAGCATTTATCAATTATTAAAAAACAGAAAAAAAGATTTGGTAATGGGTTCATTGTAACAAACCCAAATTGTTCAACAATCGGGTTAGTGTTAGCATTAAAACCTTTGCAAGATGCTTTTGGTTTAAGTAAAGTTTTTGTTACAACAATGCAGGCTTTAAGTGGAGCTGGTTATCCAGGAGTTGCATCTTTAGACATCTTAGATAATGTTATCCCTTACATAGGAGGGGAGGAAGAAAAAATAGAAATAGAATCCTTAAAATTATTGGGAAAAATAAAAAATGATAAATTTAACTTTGCTGATATAAAAATAAGTGCGCAGTGTAATAGAGTAAATGTAAGTGATGGACATCTGGAAACTACAAATGTTGGATTATCCAGAAAAGCAGATTTAGAAGAAATAAAAGATGCTTTTAATAATTTTAATCCTTTGAAAAAATTAGGATTACCTTCTGCTCCAAATCCTCCAATCCTTGTCAAGGAAGAGATAGACAGACCTCAACCAAAATATGATCGGAATTTAGGAAAAGGGAGAGCAGTTGGAATGCCAATTACAGTTGGAAGAATCAGGAAATGCAACATTCTTGATTACAGATTTTTGGTTCTAAGCCATAACACAATAAGAGGGGCTGCAGGAGCTGCAATACTAAATTCTGAGTTGATGATGGTTAAGGGGTATCTGGGTTAGTTATTTTTCAAACAATAATCTTTTATTGCCTTACTTTTTGCCAACTAACTTTTTAATTTTTGAACTCTTATATATCGATGGTATATAAGATCCCAGTCTTATAACCTTAGTATTAATCCCCCTCTTTTTTAGCTCATTTTCAAGTTGCTGCTTATCAACTTTTTGATCGTAACCCAGGCAAATAACATCAGGATTTATCTCCCCTACAATATCAAAAATGTCTCCTTCTCTACCTAAAAAAACCTGATCTACAATTTTAAGCATTCTTATTGATTCCAATCTTTGTTTTTCGTTATGAATAGGCTTTATACCTTTAAATTCCTTCGATGTCTGGTCTCTGGCAACTACCACAACAAGGAAATCCCCATATTTTTTTGCCTCGGAAAGATAATACAAATGACCTGGATGTATGACATCAAAGGTTCCTGCACACATAACTTTTTTCATAGTCCATTGTATGTGCATAGCATCATAAGGTCAAAATTCAATCATTTTGAATTCATTGACGAGCGTTGTGGCGAGGGGATGCCGCCCCCTACGAGGACGCAGCTCCTTCATCCTTCCCGTAGGGAATTTTGAAGATGCTATGCACATACTTCCATTCACACACAATTGTTTATATATTAATTTATTTAAAGAAAAATCATCTATGCATCTACCCTCGGTACCCAAGACCATGTGCAAGATCTACATATTCTAAACTATGATTTAAAGTAGAACCATTAACTCTTGGAAATTTAATTTTAATGGATGGCAACACTTTTTTAAATTTAACTAGTCCATCATTTAGCTCTTTAATTGATTGTTTTCCATATCCAGTATCCTTAGTACCCTTAGTACCCTTAGTACCATCAGTATACTTTGTTATAGGTATTACCACCCCCCTGTTATCTTCTACTAAAGCTGCACTAAGTTTCCCTCTTAAATATAGGCACTTATTACTGCTATACCCCAAATCAAGAGTTCTTAAATGAAAAGTTGAGGATGCAGCACAAGCCTCTATTTGATAACTATCCCCCAACAGGTATACCATTAACAATTCATTAATATTACTTACTTCAGGAAGTTCTCTTAATATGTTTAGTGAAAGATTTGTATAACCATCTTGTGAGTCCATATTTTTTATTTCCTTAAGATCCTCATAACAATAACCAATTTTTTCTTCTAAACCTCTTAAAATATTTTTTGACCTGCTTGTTAAACCAGCTGCCTTGAGGCCACTGTTAGTATCAAGGTATAAAGATCCAATACCCCTATTAGGTATGGTATAACTAACTACCCAATCAGGAGCTTTTGATGGATCCCCATTCGTTCCATTACCCTTCTCTATTATTAATCTATTATTAATTTTGATCACCAAAATTTTTTTAAATTATTTTAGAAATTTTTTATTTACTTATTTAAATATATTTTTAGATTTTTATTAAACAAAAATTAATAAAAAATAGAAAAATTTAAATATTTGTTTAAAAATTTTAATTTAATCTAATCTAAAATAAACAAATTTGAGGAAATTTGAAATTAAAAATTTTAAAAATTTATGGAATTAGAAAAAACAGATAAAAAAATATTGAATGTAGTTGTTGAAAATTCCAGGCTTTCATTGAGGGAGATAGCTAAAAAGATAGATGTTTCTGTTGCAACTGTTATGCATCATCTAAAAAAAATGGAAAAAGAGAAAATAATTAAGGGGTATACTGCAAGGCTTGATTATGAAAAGTGTGGTTATGACATAGAGGTAGTTATCGAGGTAAAAGTATCCAAAGGCAAGCTTTTTGATGTGGAAAAGAAAATTGCAATGCACCCAAATGTTTTTGCAGTCTATGATGTAACTGGCCCTATTGATGTTGTAATTATTGCAAGATTTGAAACAAGAAGGCAGATGGATAATTTCCTTAAAAAAATACAGACATATGAATTTGTAGAGGGTACAGACACTAAATTGGTACTCAATACAATCAAAGAAGAAAATATCAGTGTTGATTAAGGAACTATCAAACTTAAAGCATCTTCAACTTACTGCTCACCTTGTCCATTTCATCTTCCAAATCTGGTCCAATTCCCAAACAGGTTATAGTGCCTGGTTGTAAAACTGTGTGCCCAGCGTCTTGAATAAGGGCAGTTTTTAATCCTAAATCCTCAGCCATCTGCTTATATATAAACAATTCCTTTTCGTCTTTTACTTTTAAAACAATTTTTTTTGCTCCTTCTTTTCTCCATAGATCAACAATTTTCTTGTCTGACTTTAAAGTTGCTTCTACTGATGCATGACTTGACTGTGCTGCTAGCTTGCCTTTTGGTAACTTTAGGTCTTCTCTTACTAAAATAACTTGTTTATATTCCACCTTTATTGTCTTTTTATCTTTATTTATTAAACTTTTGACTAAAATTTTGGTGGATCTATAATAAGATAATTTTATAATTAACAATAAATTTCTATTTTGAGTGTAATATTTAACATATAAGGTTAATTCATTTCCTGTTAAAGCCCTGTGGTGTAGTGGTCAAATACTTTTACTTTTACCATAAAAAAGTATAACAAAGAAAGTAGACTAAGCATTTCGGCCTTTGGAGCCGGAGACGGCAGTTCGAATCTGCCCAGGGCTATATTTTGGGTATGTGCATAGCTGATAAATCCGAAATTCGAACATCGAAATCCGAAACGAATGCGAAATCAGAAACTAGCTACTGTTTCTAATTTCGTGCTTCGTGCTTTGAATTTACTTTTTGTGCTTAGCCAGTGCTTCCAGTATCAAATCAAGCTTCCTGTTTATTTCCCCAATCTCTTTTCCAAGTTCATCATCAGATCCAGTTGCTGCAAACCTTTCTTTTCTAAATCGAACTTTTGATTCATAATTTCCGTCTTTCTTAAAGCAATCATTACAGTAAACTGGCTTTCCTCCTGTTGGTCTGAAAGGAACCTCGCATTCATTACCGCATTTATCACAGATTACTCTGTGCATATCCCTTTGAAAGTCAGGCTTCCTAAAACTTCTTGGCCCACCAAATCCAGCCCTGTTTGGGTTTCTCCTGCTTGGCTTATTCTTTCCAAATTTTATGTTTCTGTTGAAATCTCTCATTTTAAGTTTTTAGGATGTATTGATTATTTACCCTTTAGGGGGGGTAAGAACTTTCAATAAATCATATTTTCTATACCTAATAGAATAAGTTTCTTTTGAAGGATCCTCTTTTAAAAAATTTATATGAGGTGGTGGAAGCGCTGAGAATATTTTTTTAAAAATAGATGGATAATTTGGATCATAAGGGTCTACAAAGAAAGGGTGGAATTCCATTGATGTCCTTTCTAAATTATTGGTATTTAATTTGGGTCTTTTATCTGATTCAGAGTCTTCAACAAGTGGATATATTGATTCTATATTTGGTCTCCTTAAATTTAGGATTTCAACAATACCCTTTCTCATCTGACGTGTTACCTTTGATTGAGCTAGAGAATACAGGCAAGATAAGTCTGAACCATATCCTGTCCCATGAATCTTTATTTTATAATTTTTTAAGTTTGGATTCGTATCAGCAAGCAAACCTGTTAAATATAATCCATAACTCCAGCTATGTGGTGATTCTACTACACGAATAATAGGGTCATTTATAAAGTCATCCTCTTTAGCAAGTTCTTCAATTCGTTCATCTAACCTTACAAATGGATCTGTTAAATTATTTGCTAAAATATAACCACTTGGAAGAGGAGAGATAGTTCTAGCAAATAGAATATTGGGTGGTGGAAGAACAATGTAATTACTCTCCTTTCTAATTTTTGATTTGAGTAGTTCTGCAACTTCATTACCATGGTTTAGTGCTTCTTTCAATGAACCATATTTTAGTAAAAACCATGGAACGATAATTGGTGCAACAATTTTTTTATCGTAATTTAAACTAGCTTTTTCCAGAATTTGACCTGTAAAATTAATATCTTCATTATTAATTATATTATCAATAGTTTCAATAGTTTCTTTTGAACATACACGAATCATACTTTTTTTTGGTTCAAAACTTAATGTTTCATGATTTTTTCCACCACCATACATAAGTTTTATAATATTCTGTATTTCCGATGATTCTTCAAGTAATCCTAAAGTAAATTTGATATCATCTTGTTTTAAAATACCTTCTTTAATTCCATTTTTATTAAGTTTATAACTGATTGCAGGTTCATAAAATTTTATTTCAATTGGTACTTCTTTTGGAATAAGTTCCATATTTTCTAAAATATAGGTTTCTTATTTATAAACCTTTCTATTTCTATCATCACTGTAAAGAGGTTATTATTTTTTTCTTGACGAAATTCGAAATTTGAATTTCGGATTTATGAGCTATACACATACCCTACCAACACAACATTTATATATATATCTAAAATTTAGATAAAAAACAGATTA
>CAZIEE010000021.1:10383-16166 GCA_964538135.1 uncultured Methanosarcinales archaeon | reverse complement strand
GTAACTAAAATGATTTTTTTGCCAGAAAATACATTATATGCAACAAATCTTAGGGAAATATATACTAAAAAAGGTTTGACCTGCAGTGATTGCAAAAATACAACTTTTCAATTAAAACCTATTTCAAGTGGTTTAATAATTGATAATCCACCTAACAATCAGCTTAAAGAACTCCTTGTTAATCAGGTCATAATAAATACTGGAAGAGAATATTTCAAAGGTAAAATGGGTTATAAAGATTGGAATAGACAATATAGTGATGCAAAAAGTCTTGTTTTAAAAATTCTGAGTCCAGTTTTCGATTCTATTGGAACATCAAAAAATCCAAACTACTTAGGATTATATGACATATTTACATGGGAGGGAAGAGCAAATTTTACTCTTGATGAATTTAAAAATTTTAGAGAAAGTGGTGTTGATTCGAATAAATTTTTAGAAATTTTAAAGAAAGAGATAAGTGAGGTAATCCCACAACCTCATATAGCTATCAGGTCAAGTGTTAAAGATGATGAAGTTGGAGGTTACGAGTCACTTGCTTATAAACTACTTAGGGTGGGGTATAATATATTAACAGAAGAGGAAACTGGAAGAGAGAAAAAAGAAAAACATATTAATGACAGATTCAGAGCAAGATTTATTATAGGTATTGAACAAGATCAGGAGCCAATCATAAAAATTAAAAAAATTGAAAAAATTATAAAAAATGTAAATTCCTGGAAACATTTACAAGAACATGAAAAAGATTATTTATCAAAACCAAAAAAGAATAAATACAATTCATGCGACCTTGTAGTAGAACTGGGAGTGGTTGGTTATGAATTCCAGATAAGAACACACGAAATGGATAGAAATATTACTCTTACCAAAGATCCTTCACTACTCCATAGTTCAAGACGTAAATATATGGAAGATCTTGTTAGAAATTGTGTTCATACTAACATAATTACCATAATTCACGCAATGATAGATCCGAACTATGATAGCAAGAATTCTTTAAGAGCCAAAATGACATACGCTCCATAAATCAAAGGTTAAAGCTAGCAATTTCTTTTCTAATTGGAGGAGAATTAATGCTCAGAAGACAGGGATTTTTAACAAGAATCTTAGCAAGGGTAGTCTTAGAATAACACTATTTACCCCTAACGAACTTGAGTGGAAACAAACAATAGAAAAGAGGATTAATGAAATTTTAATGTATAATTGTAATACATTAATATATAAGTAAGATGACTATAATATAATCTGACTATAATATAAAGATGTTACTTTTTGATAATAAACCTGATCCTGAACCACAATTCGAAAAAGTTGGAAGTTACTATATTAAGCTAAGTAAAAGAGTTTATGAAATAGAGACACTTATTTCACCAGAGAGGGTTATATATTTTATAGATCAGTATTTGGAGAGTATGATTGGTTGATAGAATCTTTGAGGATTTTATGGAATACTCTCAATCAAAAAAGATTATATCAGAACAAAAAAGATCAGAACTAGAACTACTTTATTATTATGACAAACAATTGACGGAAAAGCCAAACCAATAAATTCGAATATAGAAGCCTTTAAATACTTATGTATATACGTATATATTATGATAACTAAAATAGTCCAGAAATTCGGGAACAGCGGGCATGTAGTGCTGCCAAAAGAGTATGTAGGCAAAAGAATAAGGTTTATAACAGAGCCCAAGGCTTTTGAGGATATAAAGTCTGAAGTGGTTGAAATCTTAAAACAATATTTAGAAAACATATTGGGAGTTTATTTATATGGCTCTTATGCTAGAAATGAGCAAACTGTTTATTCAGATATAGATATTTTAGTAATTACAAACATTAATCTGAAAATAATGGATAAGATTAGTGGTTACTCAATTATTTCAGCTACTTTAAAACAAATTGAAGGTACATTAAATACCAATGCTGTTTTAATCTTACCGATAATAAAAGAAGCCAAAACTATTATAAATCCAGATATATTGGAGAGATATAACTACTACAAATTTACAAAAAAAAACACTAAATGGTTTATAAACAGATCTAAAGTAATTTTAGAGCTTAACAAAAAAGGTGTTGATTTAGATTTTGAAATAGGAAGCCTTGTTTATTCCTTAATCTTAAGGATAAGGGGATTGTTAATGATAAAGTTCATGCTAAATAATAAACAATATTCAAAATCATTATTATTTGATTACTTGAAAAATAAGGGTTTATTACAAAATAAAATAGAAGAGTTTTATAAAATTTATTCTAAAGAAAGAAATCACATAAAAATTAAAGAAAATAATATAATAAAAAAAGAGGATATAAAAAAATTATTGCTAACAACTGAGGATTTATTGAATGAAGTAAAAGATTTATTAAAATGAGCAAGAAAAAGTATAAAAAAGGCATTGGAAGCATAACTAAAGAAATTGGTATACATAAAAATATTAAGCTCAAAAAGGCATTAGAAGAAAAGGATATTGAATTGGCAGGATATTATGAGAAGGAGATTAAAAGATTGGAGGAGCAGTTAAGGGAAAAAGAAATAAAATTATTACCGAGAAGTAAAAGATTGAAATTTAAATAAATATCACTCATTCTGTAGATACATAGATATACTGATAACCTTATAACCTGATAACCTGAATTTCTCAGTTTATAAATAAAAACATTACTTCTCAAACCAATAAATCCGAATATCGAGGCACTAAATACGAAACACTAAAATTAATCCCCGCGGCCGGATTTGCATGTGAAATCTTCAGAAAAATTCCTCAATTTGAACCAGCAACCGCTCGGGAGCTGCGTGCTGTTTTATCTTCATCCTATGCTAAATGCAAAGTCGATAAATGAAATTATCTACAGCCGAGCGCTCCACCAGGTTGAGCTACACGGGGTTAATTATTTAGAATTATTTTTTGTTTATAAATATTGTGGGTTAAAGTATGTGCATAACCGATCTTTACGACACTGAGCAAAATTCACAGAACTTTTGGAGTTGTTACAGCAGAAACAGTGAGAAGATATGTCAAAGAAAGATAGAGCTATTGGAGAAGCAATTCTGGATTTATTTCAGTTGGAATTAAAGTTGATCATATGTTGGAAAAACACTTTAATCCTATTAACATTATTTGTTTAACAAGTAGAAATGAGAATAAAATAATCGCTCGCCCCTAATGACTAAGGAAATTTCATAAATTTTCTGTTCTAAAAATCACTAATCTCCTCATCACCTTCTTCTTCTTGGCTAGTTGGTTCAATTGCCTCAGTTATACTTGTTGGTATTCCAGAAGATTGAATAATGGAATTACATAATGTACTATCACCCAATCTCCATTTTTGTGGAATCTCTCCCTTAAATTGTATGCAAACCTGATTATATGATTGTTTACTGTACTGAACAATTGCCTCTTTCCCAATCCTTCCCAATGTCGAGCCCCTTTGTAATTCTTTATCTTTATTAAACACCTCTTTTTGAAGGTCATTTCCTTTCAAAACAACATTAAATTTCATAACCTCAGGTGCCTTTAGATCTTTTTCATAGTCACCATTCCTTATATTAAACGTTATTTTGTAAATGAATTCAATATCCTGGGTAGTCCCCTGTGTTGTTGTAGCAGTAGATCTTATAATAGGCTCTGTCTTTGTTGCCTCTATATGTGCTGCAACCTGTGCAATTCCTTGAGGTGTTTCAGCATAAGCAACACCACTTCCAGGGCCTGCTCTCAACTTTTTATCACATATATCACTAGTCCAATACTCTATACCTAAGTTATTTTTTGAAAAGAACTCATCTACATCATTACGCCATTCAAGAAGCTCATCATCACTGAAAAAAAATGTTGCATAATATCCCAGACCTTGGAATTGAGTGAAGGTTGATTCTAAAGATGAGAAAAAGCTTGATGTTGATTCTTGAGCTAGTGTTAGTCTGCCTTGTACTTTCAATTGGGCATTCTTTGATTGAACTAAAACTTCGGTAAATTCATCTAGGGGTGTTTCTATTTCAGTTTTCAAAGCTTCCTCTTCTTTACTTGTCAAACTTCTTTCTTTACCATCTTTGTCTATAATCTTCAGATAATTAGAACCAAATATCCCCTCACCAAAAAAGTAGATATTACCATCTATCTCAAAGTTTTGGTCTGTGATTTCTATTTCATTAACAACACCATTCCTTTTTTTAAATGTAAGCTTATTTACTTTTGGCTTACCCTCCTTATCATATTCATATTCTGTTTTGAATTCTTTACTATCTCTATTGATATTATACTCAACTAAAGTTTTTTTCCCATCTGCACTTGTTAAGTATACTTTTGATGAAGCACCGTTGGGTTTTATTAAGATTCCTCCTTCAGTAATTTTAACATAACCAGAATATTCTGTGACTTTTCCTTCCTTATCATACTCACTCTTAACTATATATTCAAAACCACCAGTTGATATTCTTCCAATACCTGTTTTTTCTATTTTTTCAAGAGAACGAATAGTTCCATCATCGTATCTCTTTAGCTCTTTGTTCCCATCCACCAATTTTCCACCTTCCTCTTCCCATTTAACATTATTTGTAAATCCTTCTTTAGTTGCTATTAATAGAAATTTTTCTTTTTTATCCAAAGGAATATTTTGATATTGCTCATTATTTAATCTTAAAGTATTACCTCCAGAAGAATAAGTTCGTGATTGTGGTATATCCGGATATACCAACAACGTAAATTCATAAGTAGGTTGAGCCTCTATTTTTATAAAAGATTTGATCTCTACTTTATTAAAAATTTCGTTTATTTCAGATCCATCATCAAATATAGTTTTTATTGTTTTTGTTTTTCCATCCTTAGATATGTCAGTTACTTTATTTGGTTTAACTGAATCTATTTCCCTTTTCCCCCCTCCAATTAGTGGTAAGTCATTAATATACCCCACCCATTTGTTTAAATCAACTGGAGCCAGAATTCCTTTATTTAACTTATAGATTTTTTCCCCAACTTCAATTTTTTGCAATCCTGTGTTTGTATCAACTGGGTATATATTTACAATGACACCATCATTAGAACGCACAAAGGTTTTAGGTTCAAGTTTTTTAGTTGTAACTCCAGATTTTAGATTTTCACCTAAGCTAGGAACTTTTTCCCTCCCTCTTACCTCTAATATTCTTCCTTTTCCCCCATCAAAATTTTTATCATAAGCTTCATTAGGCTTTAATGTTATTGATCTTCTATCGATTTCGAATGTTTTTTCTTCTCCTCCTATGTTAATATATAGGTTACCATCAACTATTTTAATATTAGGGGGTAGTGCAGCAGGTGCAGATGCGCTTGCTGTTGGTGCTTGAGCAGGAATAGTAGGACCTCCAGATGCGCCTGCGGATGGCGGTTCTGAAACAGATGGTGTAGGTGCGCTTGCTTTTTGAATTGCTTTAATTGCACTTCTTGAAGCATCTCCAGTTCTTAGTCCTATTTTCCCATCTACATCTTTTTCTTTAAATCCCAATTCTTCTTGGTATACTTTAATTTGTTCTTTACTTTTTACTATTTCAGTTATTGTTTTTTCATCTATACCTTTAACAACCCTCAAATATTCTTTGAATGCTTCTACATTTTCGTTGGTGCTTGTTAAGGTCTCAAACCCACTAATACTTTCAATACCAGTAACTGCTCCAGTTATTCTTTGCAGTGATTTTTCATTATTTTTATTATTCTGATTCACAACTTTGTCATTATCAACCTTTTTCTGCTCAACCTTGTTCTGCGGCAATCCCTCAAAGCTTTCATCAAAGCCTATTGTGCCATCTTCATCAACAACAA
>CAZIEE010000021.1:0-10283 GCA_964538135.1 uncultured Methanosarcinales archaeon | reverse complement strand
GGCAATCCCTCAAAGCTTTCATCAAAGCCTATTGTGCCATCTTCATCAACAACAAGCAAACCATTTTGATAAGCATCATCTTTTATTTTAATGTAAAGTGGGATTTCATTGTTAAAGTTCTCAAGATAATAGGCATAGCCATCAACTATATGATACCACCCTTCGTTTAGTTGCGACAATTCCTTTGAGCTTACCACCTTTATCTTAGGTTTAGATTTTTGTTTTAATATTGGTTCATAATTAAATGAATCTTCAAATGAATCTTCTTTTGTAAGATAAGATGTTATACCTGATGTTATACCTGTAGTGCTGTTTTCATGGAAAATAGTTACAGCTAATATTAATGATAATAGGATTATCATAGTAATCAAGCTAACCATTCCTTTTCCTAGCTTGTTGTCAAAAGTTTTTTTATTCATTATTGCTCCCGCTTAACCTGGTAGATACATCAATCTTTATTTTGTCAATTAGCTCTTTAATTTCTTCTACAATTTCTTTTGCCTCATCAGCGCTTACTTGCTTCCCATAATAATTTATGGAATTTCTGATTTTACGAAAGCGCTCAAATTTTCTAGATTCTGTTTCTTTATTGTTTTTTATAAGATAGTAAGTAAAAGCCTCATGTGAATAAATTTTAAATCCATTCAAGATTGCATCTGCTTCAAACAGGCTCCTTAGGATATCATAATAATTTGAAATAATTTTTCTGGCTGATAAGCTTCCCAACTTCAGGGGTTTTAAGAATAGCATGTCCTGCTCTGCTGCACTAATCAATGCTCTGGACATCTGAATATCCTTGCTTGCGTATTTCACCTGTCCGGTTTTTATAAAATCTTCAAACTTCATTTGAACACCTCAAAAAAGCCTTCGAGTACTATTCCATTTGCTATGTTATTAAACAGTTCTTTGTTATTTTTTTGCATTGCTGAAATTTCCTTACTTGTAAATTGAAAAAGCTGAATTTTGTGCCCAAGCTTCCCTTCAAATTTAGACAAATCCAGCTCTTTTTTTGCCGTAACTTCGATGAAAATATCAATATCGCTTCTGGGGATGTTCTCACCTTTCCTGAATGAGCCAAACAAAATAATTGATTTTGGCTGGTTAAATATTTCAATTATGTGATCTACCAGTCCAGATATCCTAATCTGGAATATGTTGTAAAACAACTTTAAATCCCTGTACAAATGATTTTCTGAGTTTGCAGAGAATAGCTTAAACCCCTTATCCTTTTTGGATATCAGTATTCTCTTTTTGACTAACTGCTCCAAATTTTTGGATACTGTGGATGGAGCTAAACGCGCTAGTCTAGCTAACTCTCTTAAATGAAATTTCCTTTCAGGTTCTTCAAAAAAATAGTTTAATATGTCCATTTTTTCGAACAGATGTCCATTTTTTCGAACAGATGAATTTATTGAATACCACACTAGCAAATCACCTCGTTAAATTTTACAAACTTTTCCTATCCGAATAAAATATTTGTTGTCAAAAGTTTTTTTATTCATAATAGTTTAATATGTCCATTTTTTCCCATCAATCAAAATTAATCCTTGAGCAATAATCTTCTCTTACTTTAAATCCATCATTAATTATATATTTAACATTTTGAGCAGCATCTCCAATTAAATCAAGTAAGTAATCCAGTCTACAAGCTGTGTAACTCCCACCACCGTCTGGAAGTGGACATGTTGACCCGCAAGCAACTGAAACAGCAACCCCTAATAAAGAAAATGGATTAGATATAGACTGTTTTATTATTCCAAGAAAATGATTAAAAATAAAAGTATATGGGACAAGTACAAATAGCTCTCCAGTGAAGTATTTGCATGTTGAATATTCTTTAAGATCTTCACATGCAGTTATAGGCAATCCATTTTTGGCAACAGCATTTTCCAAGCAATCTATATATAAACAATCAATCTGCCTAAGTTTTTCCAGGCTATAAACTATTCCTGGCAAGCATGCAAACAAGGATGCAGATATAATATTATGTTGAGGATCAAGATAATCAGCTATTTCTTTATCCTTGGGAAGGTAATTTTTACCTGGAAGGTCATTAATAAACTTCTTTACATTAGGTCCCCACAATTTTGCTTGTTTACAATTAACAAAGTCACAATATCCACCAAGGAATTTTTTTGTTGCATCTGCACCACCTTTTCCAGCTTCAGTTCCTCCACATTGTGAAGTTCCTGCTATTTCCAGTGCTTGACAGATTCCAACATTACCAATAACTGTTGCTGTACAAGTTAGTGCTGCACCCTTTAAAATAGTGGTAATCAAATAAAATGTTCCAACCAAAGTATAAAATGTACTTATTAGATTACATATCTTCTTTGATATCTCAAAAAGTTTATTTGCTTGTCCAATTACCTTATAACTATGTTGAACATCTTTCTTTGCTTCATCTATCTTGTCTTGTACTCCATCAGCCAGCTCTCCCAATGGAAGATTGTAAAACAAAAGGTTTATGTCTACATTCTCAATCTCTGGATTTTTTGTTATAGTACCTCCTACTTTGGAAAGGATATTTAATGAACAAGTTAGCTTAGCTTCATCTATATTAAATTGAATTTTCTTTAATGTTAACTTTATTATTGGTGATGTAGTTGGACTTTGTGTATTAAATGCCTCTACATTATCTAAAACACCAATACCATCTCCAACACATGTTGGATTGTCAATTAAAACAGTTTCAACTGTATTTTTCTCTTCTGGATCCTTTTTTGTTAAAGTGACCTGGCAAAAAACCCTTTGATTGATTAATGGTCCAAGCTGTCTGTCAATTGTGCTGGGAGAGCATGTAACTTGATTGCTCCAGAAATCAGGTACCTCTGTTTTCTCTAATCCAAATGTGGTTAATTGTCTGGTTGATTGCTCAAGTTTATTGCCTGCGTTATCAGTAAATGTTAGTTTTATATTTCCAGATGCTGCAAGATTTATTTGTTGCTCAATCTCCCACTTACACACATGTTCATTTTTTTCATTTGGTTGTTTTCTGTCACAAACACCATTAACACTTGAAGCACCACTTATAAATTTTGAAAAATCACCAACTGCAAAAACATCATTCTTTTCTATTACATCAGTCTCTATAATGAGCTTATCCCCAATACTAAAAATTGGTTTGGCAAGTCCAATCAGTTCTATCATTATCTCTCCTATCAGAGTAGTTTGTTTAGTAGTGCCTTTATCACTAACAGTTACTCTAACATTAGTATTTGGGGTTATTAGTGCATTTTTTAAGGAAGAAGGTGTATTAACAGCAAGATCATTCTTTAATGCTGTAAATAGTAGTGCATTCTCCCATTCACAAACCCAATTAGAACCTGTTTTAGTGCAACTTTTAGCTGCTATTCCAGTAGTAGTATCAGTACCAATATGTAATAGTACATTTTCTTTACTTATTTCTTTACTTAACCCCTTAATATCATTAAAGGTAGCAGTAACTATGTTAAAAATATTAGGGATTGGTTGGGTTGAACCACCTCCAACTGCCACTATCCTTATATCCCCTTTGAGTACAGGAGCTTGGTTGTCAACAATTACTTCAACCTCGGTATTTTCTTTTACTGGATTATTCAGGACATCAGTTGTATCAGTTCCTATTGACATTTTTTGATTTGTGGTAAAAACTACATCAGTTCCCTCCCATTCACAAACCCAATTAGAACCTGTTTTAGTGCAACTTTTAGCTGCTATTCCAGTAGTAGTATCTGTCCCAATATGTAATAGTACATTTTCTTTACTTAATCCAGTAGTTTCTTCCAAGGTAGCAGTAACTTTATTACCTGTGAGTTTTGCAAGAATTTTTTCATTAACTACAATTCCTGTTGACAAGGACAAAACCTTAGGTCCTTTATCATCTTTACTTAAGGATTTGGAGATTGTAGATTTCTTAGTGTTTCCAATTAAGTCAGAAGCAGTAATCACAATTTTTTTTACATGTGTTGCACTTTCTGTTGCTGGCTTTAACTTAATAGTCCACTTACATTTATACAAATCATTCTTTACTGTATCTTGAGAACATGTGGCAGTTTGCTCTCCAACAACATCAGGATTCAGCTCAGATAAATCTGCCTTTACACTATCCACCTCCAAATCATCTGCAGATACACTAACTAAAACATCTACATCAACTTCATTTGGAGAAAATGTACTTAGTTCCACTCCACCCTTCATTATTTTAAAAGAATTTTCAATGATTGATGGCCCTGTTTTATCCATACTGAACGAAACAGATTTCAATGAAGAAAAGCCAAAGTTATCAGTTGCTTTTGCAAATATTGAGTTTGTTCCATCAGCAAATTTATCTGTATCTTCTTTAGAAATACTTATAGTGTTTTGTTCACTGCAATCATCTGGCTCTTTGTTAAGCTCAACTTTTTGGTTAAAAGGTCCATCTTTCCCACCAGCAATTTTTGAAGTAAACTCAATCTCTTTTATTCCAACACAATGCTCTGTACAAGAATCATCAGTACTATCGATACATGAAACATCATCTATCAAGTAACTAATTGAAATAGTATCAGTAGATGAATATTTTGTTTTTGAAGTTGTTAGTGTCGATATTTTAGGAGGTTGCTTGTCAACTATCACACTACCCCCTATAGAATGAAGAAGTTTAGCTGGTTGTTCATCATTTACTAAATTTATTGTATAAGTAGATGACTTTGAAGTAATTTCTTTAGTTCCTGTTATTGGATATCTTACTTCACATTCAGATCCAGTAGTAGTTGCAGGTTCGCATTTAGCAAATTTTATGGAAGAACCAAGTAAAAGGTTATCTTTACTGATTGAATTCCCATCTATATTTGCCTTAACAATAAAGGTGATGGCATCATTACTTTTTCTAAATCCATTAATTCCATCTTTTCCTTTTGCAATCACACTGGTTATTTGACCTGCTGCATAAACATCTGCTGCATAAAATGGAATGGTTGACACTAATTGTATCAGGAATATTGTTATTAACTTTTTAATTATTGATTCCATTCTTATTCTTTGACTTCATCTTAATTCATTTGAATTGTGGGTGTAAAGATACTTGATAATTATCTGAGTAATCCTCTATTTTATTAATTTGTTCCAAATCCTCAACAATCCTGTCTTGTTCAGGGATATTGGCAAGTTCAATACTAATAACATAAAACTCAATTGTATCTTTTGTTTCAAGTTCATTTGCATTTAGGGTAATATAATTGTTAACATCATCAAGTTTGACTCCACCTTCTGGAAATTTATCACCAAAATCAACTTTTGGTATAGTAAACCCCTTATCACTATGAAAAAGACCTCCATCAATAACTTTAGTTTTTTCAGGAATAATCACTTTCTCATTTAGCATCAAACTGATATCCAGGTTATATTCTCCAGGTGCAATCTGTATTTCAGTTGGTTCTTTTCCACCCTCATAATCTGCTATAGAAGAAAATTCAAGTTCAGTTTCAGTTCCATCATTTATTTTATTTATCCTGGTCAATTTTATAACAGCCTCTTCTTTATTTCCCAATTCAACAGCGACGTCTTTATCTTTAAAAACCCATTCTTCATTAATTTTTTCAACCTTTTTCTTCTTAACAACAACTTTTTTTGTATATATTGGATTCAATTTAGCATTCAGTTGAGCATCAATGCCTGATTGTGGATTAAACTCAATAGCCTTTCCTATAAAACCATCTTTAACAAGATTAATAACTCCCCCAATTCCTACTGGAAATTTACCAGTCATAGTTCCTTCAGAATTAGTTGTACCAATAAAACAACTCTCCCCAGTGATTGTGTATAAAACCTGGACATCTTTAATTGGACTATTGATGACTGCATCTAAAACATTTAGTTTTATATTCCCGCTTGTTTTTGCATCACAAAGCAATGAGCCTTCAGAGACAGAACTTATTTCAAGTGGTGAAAAATCTCCAGTAAGTGGATCGTTGTTTCTGATGTTGCTTTCCAAAAAGAAATTAAAGGTGTATCTTTGCCCGTTTAAAGCAAATGGCTCTTGAATTTCTATTAATACTGGGAATGACAAATCATAGTTAAACTTGTAATCCTGAATACCCATAAATGAAAGAGCATTAATAGAAGATGATTTGCATGTGTCGCCCTGACAATTCAAATCAAAGTAAACAGGCCAGAATGTATCTAAATAATTGAAGTGGACTGCTAAATCATAAAATGAACTACCTGCATCTAGTTCGGTTATTGGTATTATTGTTGTATCATATAAAGTTTGCTTTAATTTAGAATCAAGAATATTTCTTTCATAATTGTACGTGCCATCAACCTGAAACAATTGAATGTAAGATGCAAGCATTTCAGTTATCCTTTCTTTTATCTCGGATTCTTTCCAGTTTGAACCACTAAAACTTAAATCAATTTTTGAAATCGGTGGTAACTGTTTATCTTTGCCAGAAAATGCAACTATCCCAGTCATGGCAAGTTTTTCCAACATGTGATGCTCAAGCTCAAGGTTGGTTATTTTTGTTGCTAAATCATAGATCTTATTTAGGTTGATTGGGATATTAACAATGAATTGTGTCATTTTTGCTTTATTTTTTTGTTTTTCTGCCTCTAAAGGATACTCAACCAATACAACAACATCCCTCAAGGCAATGGTAACATCAGTTTTTATTTCTCCTATTTCCTCTATTTCAAATCCCTGCTCAGTAAATGGTTTAAAATTATCCAAGCAATCCTTGAATCTAGATTTAACATATCTTTCAAGCTGTTCCTCAATAGAGTTTGAGTTTTCAAGGTTATCAGTTTTCCTTAGCTCAGGCCTTTTAGAAGAAAATCTGCAATTACCTTCACCTTTACATCCATTTTGTGATTTCAGATACCACCAGTATGGAATCTTTAAATCAGAATCTTTATTAAATAAAACACCATCACCTTCTGTTGGATCTTTCTCATTTATATTGAAATTAAATGATTCTGTGTTTAGTTTTTGATCTGTAAAGCTTATGTACCCTCCCTGTTTGCCAATTATCTTAAGTCCCTCTACCCCAACAGAGTAAACACAATCATTGACATATTTCTTTAGTGCATCGAATTCAAAAGGAATTTTTTCTTTAACAATCTTTATCTCAGGCTTGATTTGTTCTTGTTTTTCTTTAGTAAAGTAAAAAAAGATCCCTCCACTTATCAGAAGAATCAGTGCTATAATCATAAAGATTGTTACCTGAGCACCTCTTTTTTTAAAAAAATATATTAGTGTTTCCATAATCTTTCTTCCCTAATCTGTTTTTATTTATTAAATTTATTGGTTTTTTTAATTTAAATCTTTTTAATTATTTCCTTAATTAATTATTTCCTTAATTTTAGGTTATTTCTTTATCTAATTCTTTTTGAATTAATCCTAAATCATATAATTTTTGCTCCATTAGTTCGCGAGCTAACATAGATTTTTTCTTACCTAACTTTTTAGATACAATTTCCAGTAATCTATCTATTTCTTTAGATATACTGATTCTAATTTGGATACTCATTTTAGTCTTTAAACTTACTTCATTTATCCTTTTTTTAGTATAAGTATTTAAATATTACTATTTGTGAGCCACAAAGAGAGCCCATAAATTTGTTAAATCTCAGACGATACACATAAGAAAAATTTATAAACTACTCATAACCTGTAAACTCAGGATTCAACACAGCATGGTTTTTGACTTCTAATTGTTTTTACTATCCAATAGGGAAAACTTTAAAAATAGAGTTAAATTACTACTTATTATGAATAAAAATATATTAATCTTCCCCTTTCTAGCTTGTGTATTCATAGTCTTTAGTAGCTTAGCTTACGCGGATAACCAATTTGATGTATCTATCGATAGAGTTTTAGTAGCTGGAAATGTTGTTACAGAATCAATCTTTAATATTATTGAGGATTCGGATGATTACGTTGTTCAAATTGAACTTACAGCAGTATCTGATCTTAAAAATATACATATTGAAGCTAAACTAAAGGATAAAAACAATAATGCTGTTTCAGATTCAACAACTACTTTCAACCTTAGTAAAAATCAAAGCTCAGTATCTTTTCTGAGATTAACACTTGCAGATAAACTTAAAAGACAAAAAGAGTTTGAGCTAATAATAAAGGTTGTTGATACCCATGGCAATTTTGAACAAAAAAACTACAAACTTAAAACAAAAATAACTGAAATTGGAAGGAAGCTGGATGTATCAATTGACAAAGTAGAGGTAGAAGCTCAAGTCATAACAAAAGATCAAAACAACCTTCTTCTATTAAAAGATGAAAAAGAGCTTAATGTAAAAGTAACTTTAACCTCATTGGAAAATATTGATAAATTACATATAGATGCTATTCTAACATTTGAAGATGGAAATGTTGTTTCAGACTCAACAAAAAACTTTGATATTAATAAGGATACTACTGTTATTAAAAAACTTGATGTTCCATTGACTAATTTCATAAACATTGCAGATACACATTTCAATCTTATAATAAGGATTATAGACACAGAAGGCAACTCTATAGAAAATGTTTATGGATTAAAATCAGGTAAGAGACTTCCATTTTTTATTGGAAGCATTTCATTAAATCCTGAAAATAGGGTTTATGCAAGCAAAAATATTGTAGTTAGATCAACTATTAATAGTAATATCAATCTTGAAGATATAAACCTAAAGGTAACTATCCCTCAAATTGGACTTGATTCCACAAAGCAAATAAGTAAAACAAAAAATAAATTCGATACAATCGAAGAGGTTATTCTTAAGATTCCCGATAATACTCCTACTGGAACTTATAGCTTAAGGGTAGAGGGCATGCTTGGTGATACTATCATAGATTCAAAGGTTATGTCAATATCCGTGATAGGCAAGAATGATCAAATAAAGCAGATAATCAACGATAGGCTTATTATAAATGTTCCAATATTGAGCCAGGATATAGAAAAATATCGTAAAAATAAAAATGAAAAAAGCGAAGTTATATACCCCATAACTCTAACAAACGAAGGCCCTGATGCAAATGCTTACACAATTGTTTTAGACAAATCTGAACTACTTGATTTAAGATTAAGCGAATCAAGTGCATTTGTTATTAAACCTAAAGAATCTAAAATAATAAACGTATATGCCTCTACAAAATCAGACTTGTATAAAGAACAAACTTTCTTAGTTACCATAAAAAGCAATGATAAAACCTTGCACCAAATTGCCTTAAAAGCAAACATAATTTCAAAAGATGATAAAAGTGATTTCTATAAAGAATCAATCATTATCTTAAAAATAGTAGTTATGATGCTTATTTTATCCCTTTTTGCAGTAGGAATATTTTTTGGTTTTAAGAGGCACCTTTATGTTTTTAATACTCCTATAAATGATAAATCCAAAGGTAAACCTAAAGGTAAAGAATATATAGAAGCATATTATTGATTTTTAGTTTAATTTAAGGAATTATAAAAAATAATTAACTAAACTATTGTTTTGAAATAAAATGACATACGAGATAGAAGAACTCAAAAAAATAAGGAGAAATATTGGAATTACCCAAACACAGCTTGCTAAACGAGCAGGAGTATCCCAGTCACTTATTGCCAAAGTAGAGTCTGGAAGAAGTGACCCATCTTATACAAAAATAAAGAAAATATTTAATGCCCTGGCAGATCTTGAGAAAAAAGAAGAGATAATGGCAGACCAGTTAATGACTGATAAGATAATAAGCATAGATCCAGGTTCCTTGATAAAAGAGGCAATAGAAAAGATGAAGAGATTTAAGATCTCCCAGCTACCAGTATTAGACAATTCTCAATTGATTGGTTTAGTTTCAGAATCTACAATATTGGATGCACTAATCAATTCCAAGAGGAAAACCATAAGAGAAATAATGCAAGAATCTCCCCCAATTGTGTCAAAAAAAACATCAATAAAGGTGATCTCTAGCCTTCTTAAGTATTATCCAGTTGTTTTGGTTTCTGAAGAAGGTAAATTGGTTGGATTGATTAGTAAGTCTGATTTGCTATCTCAATTACATGGCAAATAGTATGTGCATAGCATCAATTTGCGGCAAATTCGCTTGGTAGCAGTATTGGGATGCCTTTTTCAATTTTGTACTTGACACCACAACCTAAACACAAAAGTGCTTTCTTGTTATTTGTGTACTGTAAATCTGATTTGCAAGTAGGACAAGCAAGTATCTCAAATAATTCTTTTGGAATAGGATCCTTAACCCATTTAATACCTTGTTTTTCCTTTGACATCTGTTAATTATAATTATAACTTGACAAAATCAATTTTATTTATAAAACTTTACATGCGTT
>CAZIEE010000020.1:7319-16300 GCA_964538135.1 uncultured Methanosarcinales archaeon | reverse complement strand
AAAGCTCATAATGCCTATTTAGGCATTAGGAAGTATATATATTTTTCTATTCTGGGTATGTATTAAGCTCCTGACTATATCTTGATTTTTCTTAGTCAATAAAATCTATATTCTCTACTACCGAAATCTTAATATATATCCTATGTATATTAATAATATGCGCAAAATTCCTATTACTGTAGCAAATGAAATCACTATCCATAATATTCAAGGTTACTTTGAGAAAAAAGTTACAAGGTTTGGCACTGGCGCCAAAGTAGATATACCTAAAGAACATCTCAGTAAAAAGGTGATTATCCTTGTCTGCAAAAATTAAGGAAGTACTAAAATCCACATACTCCGTCGTCAAAGCAGGGCTTTGACAAGCCCAATGCTAAAGGAATTCCAGTCGGAAGAAAGCCTGGCAAGAAGTCAGGACATGAAGGAAAAACACGAGTTCGGGACAAACCCACACAAACAATTGAGGTTACAACATCAATAAATCCATCAATAAATCAATGCCATGTTGAATAATTGAATTTAATCCATCTTTCTAAAACCTTAGAACAGTATACCTCAAGGTCATCATTCAATTGTAAACTGGGAAATGCATGAGACATGATGCTCACTAAATCTTTATCCGTATTTTCTTTTGACTCTTTAATTATTTGATTTTTTAAATCATCCAATTCTTCTATTGCTTGGTTAAATTTTTCAGTTGGAAAATAATTGATATGTACAAATTCCAATAATAACCAGCTTCTTACTATTTCTTCTCTTCTCAAGAATCCCTTTTGAGTTATATAATCTCTAATTTCACGTTTAAAAAATTTATCAGAAACAAAATCAACCAATGCTTCTGGTTTACCCATATTATCAGCATTAAAATATTTTAAAATATTTTTTTCGTAAGGTCTCAAACTACTTTCTTGATAATTTTCTTCAGTTAAAATAAATTTCCCATTTGTATGTTTTATATAATTCTCAGATCTTAAATAAGCTAAAACTGCAGCTAAGGCATTTTTCCCACCAATTCTTTCTTTTTCAGCAATAGCTAATAAGTATAGTGCTTCTACTGGTCTTAACTCGCTGATCAGGGACATACTTTAAAAAAAGCCTTGAACTATATAAAAATATTTACCTAAGTTTCTGAACTGAGTTCAGCCATTTTGTTATCACCATTCAAGTCAACAAGCACAGGTTGGCCCTTCAACTTATAATTTGTTGAAAATCCATACCCTAAAGGTTATTTGAGAAATTTGTTGTTGATAATGGGAAATAGCCTGTTCCGTTAATATTTCCTGTATTTTTAATATCATTATTATATTTTTCTCAATAACTATTTGTGATTTTTAGCCTTAATGCACTTACTGCTAATATCACTAAAAGAAAAAAAGTTTTCTTTGTAGGAAATTTTTTTTCTTTCTATAAAATATAACTCCAAGAATGATTACAATTAATATAATTGTAATTATTATTTTGCTAAATTTACTTTCCAAAATATAGAAGCTAAATCCTGTAATTGATAACACCTGATTATTCGTTATATTTTTTTTATTTTTTTGCGCTGGTTGTGGCTTAAATCTAAAAATACTATCCAATACTTTAGCTGGTTGCCATTTGCTTATTGAAGATTCTGGTTCGATACAATCTTTCGATTCAACTGGATTATTTAGCATACTGTCACAAACCACATCTGTTGTATATTGCCTCAATTTTACAAATATGCATGACCTTGTTTGCTTGTCATCTTTGCAGTCTGACCACTCAGTACAATCCCACTTAGCGTTGCATACATGAATCAATCCAATTCCTCCACTTCCACCACCAACATTAGCAATGCCTCCAGAAGAGCTCACAGAATTACTTGTTTGCTGAGGTTTAGAATAATCAATCTGCTTTACTCCAGAATGTTTTAATCCCATCACTTTATATTTTCCATATGTTGGATTGTATAAACATGAATAACCATTTTGCAAGCTTCCATCACATTCTATTTTTGATTCAGTTAGAGCGTCGCAACTACTGCTCATTTGAGAAATAGATGTTATTTCAGCATCTTTAATGCATACTCCATTAGTGGAGTTGTCAATTTTATCAACATATATTGATTTTGTTTTGCCTTCTGGCAATTTCAAGCCTTTAATCAAAAAAAATCCAAAAGAATTGTTAGTTTGTTTCTCTATAGCCAACTTGGACAGGTTTAATTTATCAACAGAAAAATTAAATTCAAACTCTACCACTGTACTATTTGTATCCTTAATTTCAACCATCAAACTCTGGTTAAAGATTTGAGAAAGGTTCGGATTGTTACCTATAAAAATAGACGTATTTATTGTTGATGTATTTATGTTTTTTGTGTCACCAAAGATATTGTCAAGGCTATCATTTATACCATCGTTGTCAAAGTCAATTTCTGGTCTATCTATAATTATGAGCTTAAATAAAGTGGAATCATTAAGATAGTTATCTGTAACAGTAACTAAAAATGTATAATTGCCTGCATCAGTTGTTGTTGTTTTCCATTTGAATACATTTAAATCATTTGTAAATTTTGAAAAATTTATATTGTATTTTAACGAATCGCTATTGTTGTCAACAGCTGTAACATTTAGCATTATGGTATCTGTTTCGTTAACTGTTAAATCCTGAATAAGCCCTATGCCAGGCCTTTTATTTATTTTTATTATTATCCTATCTGCATTATTTGACTCATTTATCTCTTCAACAAAATTATTTATGTCAGCAATTGCACTTATCTCAAAATCAGAGAAATTTATAAATTCAAATTGATATACCTTTTTATCTCCAATTTCAAAAATTGATATCTGCTCTGTTTTACTTATAGTAAGGTTATCAAAAATATCAAGAAAAATATTGAAAGCTGGTGTGTTGCCAATGTTTTTTACTGTCACATTTAAGGTGATATTATTAATGCCGTAATGGTAGCCATCAGAAGCTTGAATTGTTATATTTAAGTCAGGCAAATTTGGTTTTATAAAATCAGAGAAATTATAAAAATTTGTTATGTATGGCTCATTTACAACATCCACTAAGTTATTAGCCTCAAATAATTTTATATTCCTTACCTGGTAAGGGCCATTTAATTTTTTTGAATAAATAAAAGTTCCGTTAAAATCCAGAGATACCTTTTGCTTTCCAGAATTTAATGAAAAAGACTCATTTTTTATTTCAATAAACTCATTAAATAAATCATAAAGCTCAGCTTCTATATTGTAATCTATCTTATAATCAATATTATTATTATTACTATAATTATTTAAGTTTTTAGTACTTAAATTCAGATCAATTCTAAGGTTATTATCTACCTTTTTATCTAAAATGCTTGAAATATATGAGGTTATTGCAAAATCCTCATAATTATAATAATCTGTTAATTTATTTTGTTTTATTATTTTGTTCCCGATTTTAATTGAGGATATATTAAAATTTCCCTTATAATGGGTTCTTTTTATAGTTTCATTATCAAAATTTATAGATATTGTTTGAGTTCCATTAATTAATGTCCTATTTTGTTTTGAGAAGATTATAGAATTATTATAAAGCAAAAAAATTGACAATTCAGCTTCAGTATTTATTATAGAATTCAGGGATAAATTAAATGATAATGAATTGTAGATTTTTTTGTCACTAATACTTAGAATTTGGAATCCTTGATAGTAATTCTTATATATTTTTGTTTCGATATTATCAATTCTAAATTTTAGATTATAGCTGCTATTATATATTTTTATTGAGTAATTAAATTTATTGGAAGATAATAAAGATGTATCAAAAGTGAGATTAATCTTATTTGAGTTTAAATTTTTGCTTGTCTCGTTTGTTATTATTATTTCATTGTCAATTAAATTTGCTACAAATGTATAATTGCCATTAGAATTATTTAATGTAAGTTCCAAAAATAAAGTGTCATTGATGTTGTCATTGTCTTTATCAAGCATAAAATCATTAAAGCTAATGACTTTTATTTTATCTGAAGTATCAAACTTATACCTGGAGATTAATTCATTAATTGATATTGAATAACCTGAATCTGCAAGATTAAAGAAAATTAAAATTATTACAGCTACAATTAGCAATATCCCTCTTTTTACCCCCATAATACAATTTTAAGAATCAATTTATTTAAATATTTTATCATATGAAGACTATATTTTTAAAGAAGTTGTTATTCACCAAGTTCATGGTGGTAATAGTTGGAGCTGGGCCTGCTGGTGGTTATCTTGGTTATCTGCTTGCAAAAAAAGGGAAAGAAGTTATAATCTTAGAAGAGCATTCTATTGTTGGTTCTCCTATCCAGTGCACTGGAATTGTTACACATTCAATTGAAAAATTCTTCAAGCTGAAAAATGATGTGGTGGCAAATAGATTAGATAAAGTGGTTGTAGTAAGCAAGAATAATAAAATAATTGTGGATATTGATGAAGTTGTTTTATGGCGCAATAAGTTTGACCAGTTTATTGTTGATATGGCTCGGGATGAAGGAGCTAAAATTTTGGTTAATCAAAAATTTATAGGATTTAATGGAAAGAACTCAATAAAGGTGAAGGATACTAAAAATAACAGAATTAAGGAGATAAAGACAGATAATATAGTAGGTGCTGATGGACCATATTCAACTGTTGCAAAAGAAGCAGGTATTAACTCAGGCAATTCAATTTCAAGATATTACATTGGAATGCAGGCAAAGGTAAAAATGGATATGGACAAAACCAGTTTCGAAACCCACTTTGGCAATGATTTTCCAAACTTTTTTGGGTGGTGCGTTCCAGAATCTGAAAATGTTGTCAGATTGGGATTGGCATGTTTCGAAAATGCACAAGAAAACTTCTTTAGATTTCTTGAGAAAAGAACAGGTAAGAAAAATAAAGATGTTTTATGCTGGGAGAGTGGCTTAATTCCACTTTACAATCCGAAGAAGATTATACAGAAGGATAATGTTTATTTGATAGGGGATTCGGCTACACAAGTAAAATCAACAACAGGAGGGGGAATCATACCTTCGCTAAAAGCTGCTCAAACTTTAAGCGATTGTATATTAAATGATAAAGATTATAATAAAGAATTCAAAAAACAATCTGGAAGAGAACTACTTTTGCATCTTAAAATAAGGAATGCATTAAACAATTTCTCTAATGGAGATTATGATAAGTTACTGGGGCTTATGAATAAGGAAAAGGTGAAAAAAGTATTTAAAAAATATGATAGAGATACTCCAATACCTTTAGTTATGAATCTGATTATAAAAGAGCCAAGATTTTTGTACTTTGGATTTAAAACAATTAATTATTTATACTACCTCCTCAATTAAGCAACAATAGGTGATTTTTAAATGCAATTCAGCTCTGGATACTACTCTCATCATCCTGTTGTAGATTATTTTAACTCAATGGACCCTGAAAGTTATGGTGAAAAACCACCTTATGGTGTAGAACTTGGTGTTAAAGATATTGGAATGAGTGTTCCAATGGGGATATCTGCTGCAAATGTTGCAGGCATCTACTCCAAAATAAGGATGGGTGCTGGGAATATAGAAATACAGTTTCCTGGATATATAAGGGGTTCAAGAAATGCCCAAACTCCAGAGATGTTGGGAGAAGATCAAAGGCAGGCAATAAGAGAACTTTCTTTAGCTAATGAGGTTAAATTTACAACCCATGCATCATTTAATTTGATGGGAATGATGGGTCATGATCAAAGAGGAAATTTCTCACTTTATAATGCAACAAAAGATATGTTTGAGTTAAGAAGAGCAATTGACTTCCAAGCAGATCTGGGTGGTGGATCTGTGGTTATGCATTCAGGAGAATTTGACAGGCCAATGACAGATATTTACATAGATGATGAAACAACTGCAAGGAATCTTGCCAGAGACCCAAGTGGGAGGTTGATTTTCAGGCAGGCACATACAGAAGAAATAGATGCAAAGTTTGAGATCCTTGATGATAGAACCTCTGCTAAGATAGAAACAGTACAAAAAAACAGACTTGTTTCTGCTCCTGTCTGGCTAAGAGAAAAGCAAGGCAAATGGGGAGAAGATCAAGATGGCAATAAAGTTTATATTGAAAAAGATGATTACCTTGATTATTTTGGAAGAAAGATAATAGACCCTTATGACCCAATTAAAGGTAGAGTTGCGGAATTTGACTATTCCAATCAAAAATTCAATATTAAGCTTCAACATTTTGATTACTTCAAGAAAGAAGCTGAGGATTACAATAATTGGTATGAAAAAAAGCATGGAAAAAAACCAGATTATTACGAGAAAAAATACCCTGAAGAGGCATACATTCAATCTACTTTAGAAGTGAGAGAAGCACAAGCAAGAGGATATGCACTTTTCTATGGAGCAGAGGTTGGTAGAGGTGTAAATGCAATAAAAAAACTAGAGGAACTAAAAAAATATTATGAAAAATTGGATGCATCTTTACCAGAAGATGAAAAATGGAAGATAATGATGCAAGATCCTGAAGCTTACCATGCTAGTGGTGGATTGCTCCCTACAGAGACAAAAAAACCATTAGACTTGATAGACCAACGGATTCAAGATTTGAGAGGGAGAATAGGTTATGGGCAAGCAGCATTATCGAGCGAACAAGATGCACGTAATACTTCTGAAGACAAAAGTCATTTAATAACCCCAATTAAAAGGCTTGAGAAGCATGGAACAAGACTTTATGCAGAGGCAGCTATACAGGCTTTAAGAAAAACTAAAGATGCAAATAATCCTGTCACAGTTTGTATTGAACATATATTTCCAGAGCAATTTGGAGGGCATATAGAGGAATTAAAATGGATAATCAAAAAATCAAGAGAGAAATTTGTAGATATGCTCACCAAGCCAGAGATTGAGTATGGTGCTAGTTTATCACCTGAAGAAATGACTGAGGAAAAATTAAAGAAAGGAGTTCTACAGCCAAATCCTTATTATATGGGTGTAAGTGAGGAAGAGGCGCAAAGATTAGCTGAGCGCCATATCAAAGCAACTATTGACACAGGTCATCTCAATCTGTGGAGGAAATACTGGCAGGATGATCCAAGAAAAAATCGAGAGCAGAATGATGGAGATTTCAGGAAATGGGTTCTTAATCAAGTAGAGAGCATTGCAAAAGAGGGAATGGTAGGTAATGTGCACCTTTCTGATAACTATGGCTATCAAGATGACCATCTTGGTCCAGGTCAAGGTAATAGCCCAATAAAAGAAATAATTTCAATAATAAAAAAATATGGTTATGATAAAGCAATAACTGTAGAACCAGGTGCTGATGCCTCAACTGATTTGAGTGATTTTCATGGTTTAATGAAAACATGGAGATTCTTTGGCAGCCCTATTTATGGAATGGGATTTAGATCTGGTGGTGCACCACAAACTTGGTCTGATGTGCAGTACTCATTCTTTGGACAAAACAAACCACCTTACTATTTATTTGGAGCTTATGCACCATCAAATGATTGGACTCTTTGGAGTGCTGTACCAATGGAGTAAAGAGAAAAGATATAGAACTCTTTCTTCAATTATCCCTTCAATAAAAGCTTCAATCTTTATTGGTAATAATATCTTCCCTCATTTTTTTGTTCCTTGTCAAGCCTTGAATCAAACTTGTTTACCCTTGCTCTGTAATTCTCAGGATCCCTTCTTAATGTAATTTTCAACTCTTTTAAAAATCTGTTCATTCCTCCTTCCATATCAAATGGCCCCATAAGAGTACCTTCAATAGCTGGCTTTCCTTCAAAGACAATCAGCTTATCGCTTATGTAATCAATAAAAAGCAGGTCATGGTCGACTATCAATGCAGATGCCTCTTTTTGTTCTATAAAATTCCTTATTATTTTTGATAAAATAAGCCTTTGCTCAGCATCAAGGTATGCAGATGGCTCATCAATTAAATATAGATCAGCATCATATTGCAGACAATGAGCAATTGCTACCCTTTGAAGTTCTCCTCCTGATAACTCACTTAACTTATTTAATGATAACATTTCAAGATTTAATGGACTTACTATTTCAGAATTGTATTTGTTGAACGCATTTTTCAAAACATCAATTACTAATTCTTCAGATGCTCCAAGGTATTGTGGTTTATAACTTACCCTAATCTTGTGGGTTATATCACCCTCATCAGGTTTTAATATACCCCCAAGCATCTTAACAAATGTTGTTTTTCCAATCCCATTCTCTCCTAAGATCCCTATTATCTCATTTTTGTGGATTGAACCTTTGTGCGCTCTAATGGTAAAATTACCAAGTCTCTTCTCAACATTGCTCCATGATGTAATAACTTCTTTGGTATGCTTCTTCCTCTCACGCGGCTTTTCCTGAAAACTTATTTTAGAATCTCTAAACCTTATATTCTCTTCCTTAATATAACCAGAAAGATAAATGTTAATCCCATTTCTTACTGGCTTTACTCCACTTACGACACCATAACCATTTTCTCTCCCATACATAATATGCACCAAATCAGCTATATAATCTAAAACTATTAAATCGTGCTCAACAACCAAAACAGATTTATCAACCACAGAAGTATCAGGAGTATTGATATTATTATCACTGTCCTCTACCAAGGATCTGATAAATTTACTCATCTTAATCCTTTGTTTTATATCCAGATAACTTGTTGGCTCATCTAAAATGTATAAATTGGCATCCTTCAAAACAGTTGCTGCTATTGCAACCCTTTGCAACTCACCTCCTGAAATTTCTGTTATGTCATTATTCAATATCTCATTTATTTGTAGTTCATTTGCAATATCTTCTAATCTATTTTTTTCATCAACTTTCCTTAGTAATTCAATAACCTTGCCTTTTGCTGTTTTTGGGATCAAATCAACTTGCTGTGGTTTGTAGGCAGTTTTAACTAAGTTTTTTTTTGTTTTTTCAAAAAAACCCTGAGCTTCTTTCCCCTTAAAAAAAGAGATAAGTTTATCATAATGCCCCTTATGTTCTTGTTCTTGTTCTTGTTCTTGTTCTTGTTCTT
>CAZIEE010000020.1:0-7219 GCA_964538135.1 uncultured Methanosarcinales archaeon | reverse complement strand
TGTTCTTGTTCTTGTTCTTGTTCTTGTTCTTGTTCTTTTGTTGTGCCCAAATCTTCTTTCCAGTTACCAAAATTTGGATTTAAAACACCTGCTAAAACCTTAATAGCTGTTGACTTTCCAATTCCATTGACTCCCAGAATCCCAGTAACTTTACCAAAAGATGGAGTTGGTAAAGAATAAAGCATAAATTTATTTTCCCCATACCTATGTATAGGCTTTGCATTCAGTTCTTCTGGAAGATTAATTATCTTTATTGCTTTAGGTGCTGCTTTAGGGCAAATCCCACAACCAGTACAAAGTAGTTCATCTATAATTAGTTTTTCATCTGGACTTATAGTTATACATTCTTTACCTGTTCTGTTAACAGGGCAAATGCTGGCTATGTACTTCTTTTGTTGTAAATCTATAAGCTTTTCATTATCAACTATGGCTATTCTGGTCATGTCAAGCAATTTTTATTTTTATTTTCACCTTGCAATAGTTTACTAATAAAAATAGAATTATATATAATCATTACGATTTTAGACCATTTTGATAGCTATGATAGAACTGATACTATATTACGATCAAGCCTCACTGGCGCATCTTCCACATAACAAAGATCCTTTTAATTTTTTTATATTTTCAGCATATGCACCACAACCCTGACATATCCCCTCATTCTGAATAATCCTGTTAATTGGTTTCCTCGATACTTCTCTTAGTTCAAATTTATCAACAAGAAGCTCAAACAACTGAGGTTCGATCTTTAGAATGTCTTTTAAGGTTAATAAGCCAACCATTTTGCCATTATCTACAACAGGTAAATGCCTTATGTTCAGATCTCTCATTTTTATTAATGCATCATAAATATCATCATCTGAAGAAATTGTTACCAGTTTTGTTTCCATAAAATCTTTTACTTCCTTATGTAAGGGATTTACTCCTTTTGCAATAATCTTTCTTACAATATCCTGTTCAGTAATAAGACCTTGAGATTTATTACCTTTATCTTTAATCACCAATGCACCAATGTGGTGAGTATCCATACACTTTGCGCATTCTTCTATAGAAGTATTAGAAGAAACGTAGATTGGTTTGGTGGTCATACAATCATGAACCTTATATCCAGTTTTCATAAAAATCTCCAAGATATATTTAACTTCAAGCTTTATTAATGTTTCGAAACAAACTCAGTATAAAAGCATAGACCACAAGTCTGTCTGTTTTTGTGATTTGCCATAAATACACCAGCACCGCATTTTGGGCAAAATTTATTTTTTCTGATTAATTTATTTCCAGAGGATTCATAAGTATTCCACTTGCCTCTTGATTTTTTTTCTTTTTTTTCTACTTTTTGCATTTTTGTATTTTGGGATAGTCCAGTTAGAGTGTTTACTTAGCTTTTTCAACCTGTTTTTTTTCTTTTTTCTGTTTTATTTTTGGCTCGAAAATATTTTTTTTATCTTCACTATCATAATTATAAGCAATCACTTTTGCTGTTCTTTTTCCAAACAAATTGTAGATATTTTTTACAACTACTAATTTTGCATCTGCCTTTAGATTTGTTGCAAGCAATGTTGTGACTTCTTTATAGGAAGGTGTTGCATTTTCAAATTCTATAGTTGCATCAATCCTTGTTTTGGAAAGTAAAGGCTCTTTTTTCTCTTTTATCTCCTTTAAAGTAATTGTCTGCATGAAAGAATCACCTTACTTTTATAGCATATTCCCCTTTTGAGGTTGTGCCTATTTTTTCAGCTACTATAGATTTGTTTGAATCTAGAATATAAAGTCTGCCTTGCCAGCTTGTTGAAAATTGGTTTGTCTTACACAAAGGGCATTCATTGCCTTCAACAAAAAGCTTACACTTCCTACACACTTTCTTTTTCATTTTTTTTAATAGGTTTACTTTCCACTTCTTCCTTTATCCATTCTAATTTACCTAAACCCTGCTGTCTCATTGTAAGTCCCATCTTTGGATTTAAAACATCTTTAAACGAGATTGCTATTATTCTCGCTCTACATATGTCATTTACCTTTAAATTTCTTTTTGTTTCTTTACCAGCAAGTGTTTTATCCTTGATATAGCTTACAAAATCATCCATTGTCTGGCTTATGTGGATCATACCATCCAAAGGTCCAATATTGATAAATGCTCCAAATTCAGCAATATCCCTTATTTTACCAGTTACTACTTCCTGCATCTCTGGCTTAAATATTAAAAGAGTGAATAAAACATTGTAATAGTATGCTCCATCACCTGGTATGATTATGCCCTCTCCAATCTCCTTTATTTTGTCCAGGTCTATTACCAATCCCAATTCTTTTGAGATAAATCCAGTATAAGTTTTCTTTATTCTTTTAGTTATTGCCTCTTCTAATGGCAAGTTAAAGAAATGTGGAGGAACCCTTAGATGATCTCTCAATTCTATCTTATAAAACATAGGTTGTTGGAAAAATACATTATTTATAAAGCTTTTTATATAAGGATAACTTTCTGAAAAAAATGTGTGGCATAGTTGGTATTGTTTCTCAAGGAGAAATCAATCAAAAACTTTTTAAATGCTTATGTAATTTAGAGTACAGAGGCTATGATTCTGTTGGTGTGTGTTCTATCCATAATAATAGTTTTAATATTAAAAAAGGGGTTGGCAAAATAGAGGAAGTTAATGCAAAAATAAATCTGTCTGATATCCCAGGCAAGATAGGGATAGGACACTGCAGATGGAGTACACACGGAGCTGTAACAGAAAAAAATGCCCATCCTCACACTGATTGTAAGAATAAAATAAGTGTTGTGCATAACGGCATAATTGAAAATTATTCTGAGCTAAAAGAAGAACTAATCAAAAATGGCCATAAGTTTGTTTCACAAACTGACACAGAGGTAATTGCCCACCTGATTGAAGAAAATCTAAAGAAAGGTTTTGAAGAAGCAGTTAGAATTACTCTTAATAAATTAGTAGGGAGTTATGCATTGGGAATATTGTATGTAAACGAACCTGAAAAAATAATAGCTGCTAGAAATGAAAGTCCTTTGATAATTGGAATTGGTAAATATGAAAAATTTATTTCATCTGATGTTCCATCGATTTTAAGTTATACAAACAATGTGGTATACTTGGAAGACAAGGAAATTGCAGTTCTAACAAAAGATAATTATAAGGTATTTGATTTGAATGGGGCAAATAAGAAAAGGAATGTACAAACCATAAATTGGAGTGTTGAAGCAGCTCAGAAATCTGGCTACGAACACTTCATGCTGAAGGAGATTTATGAGCAACCAAGGGCAATAACAGATACACTAAATGGAAGATTAAGAAATGGGGATGTTGTTTTCGAAAAAGAATTTGTATTTAAGAATGAAGATCTGGAAAAAATAAAAAGAATTGTGATTGTAGCATGTGGTACATCATGGCATGCTGGATTAATCGGTGAATTTATGTTTGAAGAGCTTGCAAAGATTCCAACAGAAGTGGAATATGCCTCAGAATTCAGGTATAGGCATTCATTGCTTGAGGAGAATACACTTGTTATTGCTATATCCCAATCTGGAGAAACAGCTGACACAATAGCTGCTTTGAAAGAAGCGAAAAAATCAAATGTAAAAACATTAGTTATATGCAATGTAGTGGGGAGTTCCCTGACAAGAATAGCAGATGGAACTATTCATACAAGAGCAGGCCCTGAAATTGGGGTGGCATCAACAAAAGCATTCACAACACAATTGGTAGTTTTATATTTGATTACAATTTTATTATCTAAAATAAGAAAAACCCTGAATAAGGAACAGATTGAAAGTATGACTAATGGTATAAGAAAAATTCCTTTGCAAATGCAATCTGTTTTAGATGAAGACGATGAAATATTAAAGTGTGCTGAACTTTATTACAACAAAACCAATGCACTATACTTGGGCAGGGGTGTAAATTTTCCTATTGCATCAGAAGGTGCATTAAAATTAAAAGAGGTAAGCTATATTCACGCAGAAGGCTATCCAGCAGCAGAGATGAAGCATGGACCAATTGCATTAATAGATAAAAACATGCCAGTTCTTTTTATAGCACCACATGATGTATACACCTACACCAAGGTGCTTGGTAATATAGAAGAAGTAAAAGCAAGAGGAGGAATAATCATAGCAATAGCGACAGAAGGGGATAAAGAGATACCAAAAAAATCAAAGCACATCATATTTATACCAAAAACATTGTATACTCTTAGCTCGATATTGGCAATTGTGCCTTTGCAATTGCTTGCTTATCATATTGCTGTAAAATTACTTCGAAATGTGGATAAACCAAAAAATCTTGCAAAGGTTGTAACAGTGGAATAAAAAAAGATCAAAAATTAATTGTTAATTATTAATATGACAAAGCACAGAACTGTATCTAAGGAGATTCCTCTTGTTGAACTGACATTAAGGAGGTATGAGAAACCAACAAACCTAAGTGAAAGAGAGCTTGTTAGAAAACTTTGCTTATCAATGGGATTACTTCAACCAGGAGATTCAAGAGATGTTATTGTCGATGTATTTAATGTACTAATCAAAGCAAAAAAAGAGCAAAAGGGACTAACCAGTGATGAAGTAGGTAAAAGAGTGATTGAAGAAAGGAAAAAACTTAGGTTGGAAATGTTAGGAACTGCAGCTTCCAACATAAGAAGGCAGATAAAAAGGCTAAAGGATATATTTTTGATTGAAAAAAGGCTTAATATTTACAGAGTTATTGAAAATAACAGTTTAGTAGATTTATTTGAGGAAAAAATTGAAAAACTCCTATTGCCAGCTATTAATTCAAGGATCAAAGAATACTTGAAAAAAATAGACGAGTAGAGATATATAGGATAGTATTTAATCTTTGGTAGATTTATGATAGTAAAATATTTATACCTGCTACTATCTATTTCTACCATGGATTTGCCATGGGGGGATGAAAGGACAAAAAAATTTGTTACAAATGTAGGTGTTATTACAAGCAATGGACATTACCAAAACGATATTATGGCTTGTGAATGGACACATCATGTTTCTTATTCTCCTGGATTGATAGCAGTTTGTATAAGAGCTAATGATGCAACTCATGCCAATATCTCAAGCAAAGAAGAATTTGGAGTAAACATATGCTCCTCTGATCAAAACATATTATCAAGCATAGCTGGTAATTATTCTGGAAAGGATACTGATAAGATTGGTGCTTTGAAAGAACTTGGATTTAAATTTTTTAAAGCAAAAAAGATAAATGTATTAATGGTACAGGGAGCTGCAATGAATGCAGAGTGTAGACTTTTTAAGAAGATAGAACTTGGAGACCATACAACATTTGTTGGGGAGATAGTTGAACTTTATCCCTTAAATAATAAAGCCCCTCTTGTGTACCATGCTCAAAAATATTGGAAGTTTGGAACTCAAATTAAGAAGCCATCTAAAAAAGAAATGGAAAAAATAAAGGAGATTATTGTAAGATGGAAACATAAGGGATGATTTGAAAGATTATTTACCTTGATAGACGCCAATAGCAATGATTTGTTTTTGTCCATCATTTTTAGTTAATAGTTGATATTCTTTATAAACATTTTCCTAGGGACTTTTGGGAATAATCATTTCTTTCTTTCTTAACTTCTGCCCTTTTGGCTTTGATAAAACTTTTGGAGTATGTTTTTTTGGATGTTCTTTCTTCAACTCTTTTATTTCTTCTTGCTCTATTTTTTCAGAATCTTCTGCTTTCTTCTCCTTAATTTGTTCAATCTTGGTATCAGGCTCTTCTGATTGTTCTAAAACTTTTATTTCTTTTTCTAGTTTTTTTGACTTCTCAACTTTTTCCTGTATAAGCTCTTCTTTAGTTTTTTCTATTGGAATATTTACTAATTCTACAAATACCTTACCTTCATTATCTTTAGTAGCATTTACTTTAATTTTATTTGGAGGGTTTTTTATTCCATGCTCCCACACTTTTAGATTTAAGTAATTACCAACTACTATATTATTTGATTTCATATGTCTTGAAATAAACTCTCTCAAAGTCCTAATGGCCCTCTTCGCTTTTCTGTAGTAAGGAACTTTTAAAGTCTCTCTTCTAAGAGGGATGGTGTAAACTCTTTCAAGTAATGTTTTTGTTAATTCTTTTTTAGCCTTAGCCATTTATGCACCGGTTTTTGTCCTGCGCCAACTTCGCTTTATTTTTGTATGCCTTGATGGATGTAGTTTTCTGGTTTTACCATAAATTTTTGGGATAGTCCAAAATGGAGCCCACTTTGTTTGTCTTCTCAATTTAGTTAATCTTTTCTTCCTACTTGGGTGTTTGTAACGTGCCATTTTACATAATCTTATTTTGAATAATTTTATACTCTTTTAATTTGTATTTTCCTTTCCTTGGGAGTCATTTGCTCCAAAATATTTTTTAATTTAGTATCATCAATCTTGGTTTTGAGCTGATTTGTTTGTATTGATTGAAACAATATTAAGAGTATCTGTAAAGCTTTTTCTTGATGTGCTATTTTTAGATTACCATACCTCATCAAAGCATCTTTTGTAAGAAATTGCTTGACTATAGATTCCATATAATCTATCTGTTGTTGTATTTTAGCCTTATCTTGAAACTGTTGTTGGAGTTGTTCTTCTTTTTGTGAATTTATCATTTTTTAATAATTTTAGTAGCAATCCCATCCAAAAATGATATTCCTTTTGGTGTTACGATTCTACCTTTATGATTCCCCTTTTCTATAAATTTTATTAATCCTGCCTTTTCAAGCTGTTGAATTCCTTTTCTTATTATACTACCAGAACCTTTGTAGAAATGTTCTTTTTTTACCCCTCTGTTTTTTTTTCCACCATAATCTGTTCTTAATTTACAGACTCCAATTGGTCCTAAGCGATAAATCTTACCTAATATAGAAGCAGTTCTTATATACCACCAGTCGTTATCTACTGGAGGTCTTTCTTTGTGCATTCCTGTTTTCACAAAAGGAGCCCATACAGGTGGCTTTATTTCTGGAATTTTTTTTAGCTCTTCAGCTACCTTTAAGATTAGCTCCTGTAAATCTACATCATATAATGTTGTCATTTTAGCATGATTTATTTTACTAGCTTTACACCTTACGGTGCAAGAATGGCTAACTTTTGTTAATGCACAAAAACTTAGCACTTATAGAAAGAATATTGCTCCATTTAAAAAATTATTGGATTTCGGGCACTTTCTGATTTATGAGTGATTTCCTTATTTTTGAAATCATTTCCTATGGA
>CAZIEE010000019.1:0-16451 GCA_964538135.1 uncultured Methanosarcinales archaeon | reverse complement strand
CAGGAGAAGATTGTCCTACTTCAGCAGGTTGAATGGTTAATATCCACGCAAGGCCCATTGTTAGTATGTACATAGCTATAAAGAGGCTGGAAAATATAAATTAGGAATACTGATCAAGTTGTTTTTTTATGCTTAATGCGGTTTTATCTCCCAAAATCTTCATTAAGATTGGAATATTAGTATTTTTGATGTCTTTAATGTCTTTTATTCCATTTTTGAATAACAACCTTGCTCTAACTCTTCCAATGTTCTCTAACCTTACTAAACTTAACAATTCTTCTTTAATACCATACTTTATGCGTAATCTCAATTTTATGATTTCTTTAATCAAATACTGATAATGCATTATCTTGCTTATCTCCTGAGTTGCGTAAAGCAACCAATCTATAACCTCAAGTTTTGACCTCAATTCACCAGGCCTTACATTATATTTTTGCATTAGAAATTCTTCATCTTGTTCTTCTATCCAATCATTAAACATTAAAGCAGTTTTTATGGAGTTTAAAAAATCTTCATATTCTGGTTCATAATTTGATGGTTCATCTTCTAATAAAAAGCCACTTAATTTAAACAATTCTTTTTGTACTTCATCAAATTCTCTGATGCCCACTTTTAAAGCTGGTCTTATCTCTAAAGTGTGGGACAGCATATGCAAAAATGAAAATGCCTCTACTTTTTTATCAGATGCATTCCTAAGACATTTAGTTATATGATAGGCAGTCAAAGGATCAATATAAAGTTCAGATATCCTTTTTCCCATCAATGTGGACTTTATCTCTTTTTGTTCCATTTTATTATCCCCATCTAGATTATTTGCACTGATGAAGTCCTGATAAGGCGAGATAAGTAATTCCCATTCATCAAGTTGATTAATAACTTTAGAGATAATTGAATGCATCCTTCTTAAATCTTTAAATTGATGAGCATAAAATGTTTTATCAAAGAAATCAAAAAGCTGTTTTTTTGTTGTAGTAAAATTTGTAGCAACCAAAGACAGTACATATTTCCTTAAAACTGGTTCTATAGCCAGCTTTGAATAAATTGTCTCTGGTGAACCATTTAAGTATCTGTCTATAATTTTTTCTGCATCTGAATTTGATGATGCAATAGCTATTGACTGACCTTCTTTATCATAACTTGGACGGCCAGCACGCCCAGCCATTTGCATGTAATCTATTACAGGTATCCAAGTCAAGCCATGAGTAGTGTATCTTTTCAAATCTTTTATTATGGCTCTAAAAGCTGGCAAATTGACTCCGTAAGATAAAGTTGGTGTACAACATATTATCTTTATAGAACCCTTCCTAAAATTGTCCTCAATAAGGCTTCTTTGTTTTTCAACTAATCCTGCATGGTGGAAAGCAATGCCCTTTTCTAAGCAAAGAGAAAGTCTTTCACATTGCTTTGTTGGTCTAGAAAGAGCACTTAATGCTTCATTAGAAAGCAAGCTTAAAGGTTCACTTTTGATCTTTATCTTTTTTGATATATCCTCAGCTGTTTTTTCAGCAGATTTCTTTGTATTTACAAATATTAATGCTTGTTTTCCTATATTTATAGTATCCAATGCAATGTTGAGAACAGAGCTATCAAACTGCTCATTAATCTTAATTGTGTTGGAATTCATGAATTAAAAGAAGTTGTAGATGTTTATAAAAATTTCTTAAATAACATTCACTTTTATTATCTGCTCCACACTATCCGTTCCATCACTCACAATTACATTTATATACTTTGTGCCTTTGCTTGTAAATGTCCTTTGGTGTTTGGGAGTTGCTTTATGCTTATCCAAAAATCCAAAATCCCAGGTATAACTTAAATCATCTCCATCCTCATCAATTGCATTGACAAACATAAAAACTGGCTTGTTTACTTTTGCAATTATGTTCTTAGTAGCATTTACTATTTTTGGAACTCTATTAGTGTCTATTATTGAGAGTTCAACTATCTGCCTGGTTTGAAATTCTCCATCACTTGCAACAAATACCAAATTAATATCTTTTTTTTCTTTTTTATCTGCAATACTGAAAGGAATTACCCAATTAAAAATATTTTCCCTTATGTAAGAATTATTAGGAGCATCTTCCAAAACATAATCAATTTTATCTCCATCTGGATCATAAGCAGTTAATAATAAGGTTATTTTGTCCCCTTCTTTTGAAGTAAACTTTTGGATTTTTGGAAATATTGGAGCCCTGTTGGTTTCATTAATATTAACTTTTACCTGCTTTGAGGTTTCAAGAGTCCCATCGCTTGCAGTAATCTTCACAAAATAGGATCCTGCATCCTCAAATCCAGAGGCAAAAGTTCCAGTATTGGTCAATCCAGAATAGCTTATAGTTATTTCATCCCCATCTAAATCATAAACATTGGGTGAAAACTTAAATGTTTCACCTTCTTTTATTGTAATTTGATCTGGATAATCTATTACAGGCTGGCTATTGATATTTTTAACTGTTATAACAACATTTTGAGTTATTTTATTGGATTTGTTATTAGAGTTAGATAAGGCATAAAACTGGACATTGAAGTTTTTGCTCAATAAGCCAAACCTGTCTTTAAGTATGTTGATAACACCTTCTTTTCTTACTGTATCATAACCTGGCTTCCAAGTGAAAATATTCCCTTCCAACTTGGCATCTTTTGGAAGATTAAATGCAGAATAATTAATCTCATCACCATCAGGATCATTAGCATTTAAGATTATTTTAAGCTCTTCATATTCATCGATAACCTTGTTTTCTATTTTATTAAAAACTGGTGGCCTGTCAACATCTATGACTTCTAACTTAACAGTTTTGTTATTTTTAAAGCCTTTTCCCTCTACTTTAACTGTAATATTATAGAGACCAGCATCATTATAACCTGTGCCCCATTCGTTTTTACTGAGTGGATCTGATATAGAATAGGTTAAACCATATCTGCTAAAATCTGGAATATCCAAACTAATTATTTCATTTTCGTGAATGCTAACATTTTTTATTTGATGAAGTAATTCCTCTGCATCAAAATTTGCTACATCGATTTCCCATGACTTGTTTATGTTAGTTACTCCATCAGAAACAATAACCATAATTTTATGAATACCCTCATCAGTATAGATTGTATCGTAAAGATACTCTTGGCTGGATTTTACTTTTTTATTGTCCAAAAACCAATCATAAGTCAATTTGTCATTATTCAAATCATTTGCAATTACTTTAAAATTGATTGATTCTGATTCATTTATTTTCAAAAAATCTTCTATTGGGTTATAAGACTCAAAATTTGGCTGCTCTTCCTTTTTTTTGACAATGATTGATATATTTTTTGTTATATTGATTGTTCCATCAGAAATAGTTATTTTTGTCTTATAGGTTCCAGCATCACCATAAATAGTTTGCCATTCTCCTTCTTGATTTAATGGGGCACTATAAATAACTGTAAGCTTGTCAGAATCTGGGTCTTTTACATTCAAATCCAAGGCTATCTTTTCAGTTTCTTGTATCACAAAAGTAGTAATGTTTGTATTTGCAATTACTGAGGTAGATAAAACTATAAAGAAGATTGTTAATAATAAAAAGAGTGTGTTATTCTTATTCATTTCTCTCCCTCGATTAAAAAGAAAAAAGAATTTATTAAAAAGTGAAATTAGTGGAATTGAATTATTTTACTTTTGTGTAACATCTATGATTACAGGTGGCCTATTTACATTATCTACTGATACAGTAAATACTACCTCTGTTGTATCTTGACCATCACTAGCACTTAAAGTGAATTTAAAGACTCCAGCACTTTCATAGTCAGTTTCCCATGTGAATATATTATCTTCTTTTACAAACCTCTCATCATCAATTGAATATGTTATAGGATCTTTATCATCATCTGTTGCCAATGCAGTTATAACTATCTTTTCAGTCTCTTTAATTTTTAAATCATTGATTCTTTCAAGTACTGGTTTTCTATTTATATTATTTACATTAACTGACCAGATTTTGCTTGTGCTGGCTAAGCCATCAGATACATCAACTTTTACTGTATGTGTTCCAGAGTCATCATAAGTTGTTTGGTAAATGTAATCACTTTCATTTCCTGTAGGCACACCATCAAGCTTCCATAGGAATTGAATAGGATCTTTATTCAAGTCACTTGCAACAACATTAAATTCAATTAATTCTGTTTCATCTATAGTCAAACCAGTCTCAATTGGCTTCGAACTATCAATAACTGGAGATTCTTCTTTCTTATTTACAATTATTAAAACTTCCCTTGTTGTGGTTAGTTCTCCATCTGAAGCAGTTAGAGTAATGGTGTACTCACCAGAATCACCATAATTTGTGCTCCATTCACCTTTTTCATTCAAAGGTGAAGTAAATGTAAATGTTAAAGATGTATTTTTATCTGGGTCTTCTGCTTTTGGAACCAAGTTAACAATCTCAGTTTCCTGGACTATTATAACAATTGGATTCTCTTTTTGTTTTTCTTCACCTATATCTATAGTAGTTTTAACTTCTTTCTTCTCTTCTTGAGTCTTTTTTTCCATCTCTATTTCTTTTTTCTCACTATTATTATTAGAAACCAAGATTTCTTTGGAATCTTCATTAACAGGTAGGACCTTTATATTAGGAGAAACTGTAGCATTATTCTTTCCATAAAGAGTTTGACGAACCTCACAAGCACTTAATAGTAAAGAAGATGTTATAAAAATCATAGCAAATATAAAAAATTTTTTGATATCAAAATTCATTATAGCTCCCCTCTTAACATAAACAATAGTATAACTCAATTAAATAGTGTCATTATTATAAAATAGCAACTTATATTTAAACTTTTTGGTAGTGATTTGTTAAAATCAGCTGAAGTTAAACCTTTTAAGAATTTAAAATGGGCCTGACCAGATTCGAACTGGTGACCTTTACGTCACCTAAAGTTTTTGATTTATCAGCGTAACGCTCTAGCCAGGCTAAGCTACAGGCCCAACGCCCCAGACCAGACTCGAACTGGTGACCATCCATTCCCAAAAGGATTTTTCATTCCCAAAAGGATTTACGGTGACTGCTCATAAGGTAACAGCTTCGTAGTTTCTACTAGAACTCGTACGCTCTACCTGCTGAGCTACTGGGGCTCAATTTTCAGAATTGGATTTTTGTTTAAATAGCTTTCGTGAGAATTGTGAAAAGCTCGCTCCAGTGAATTTTGAATGCTAATCTTTATTAATTAATCTTTAATATCGTGTAAAATGATTGTGCAAAATGATAAAAAAAATAAAGACAGTGTTCCTTTACATGTAGCTATTATTCTGGATGGGAACAGAAGATACGCAAAAAAACTGGGGTTGAAACCGTGGATGGGTCATGAATATGGAATAAAAAAAATTGAAGAACTCACAAAATGGTGTAGGGATCTGGGAATAAACGAACTTACACTTTACTGCTTCTCTACAGAGAATTTTAGAAGGACAAAAATAGAAAAGGATTACTTATTTAGAATTTTCAAGAAAAAATTTGAGAGCATAGAATATGAAAAAGATACTTCCAAATATGATATAAAGATTAGGGTTATAGGAAAGTTAGAGATGTTTCCAAAAAACATAAGAGATCTTATGATTAAAATTATGAAAAAAACAGAGAAGCATAAAAAATTCATTATAAATTTTGCCATGGCTTATGGAGGAAGACAGGAAATAACAGAAGCTGTTAAGAGTATAACAAAAAAAATTAAAAGTGGTGAGATAAATATAAATTCAATAAATGAAAATTTAATTACAAAAAATCTTTATCTAAAGAACGATGTAGATTTGGTTATAAGGCCAGGTGGGGAACACAGAATAAGTAATTTTCTTTTATGGCAATCCAGCTATAGTGAATTTTTTTTTGTGAATAAACTTTGGCCAGAATTTACAAAAGAAGACTTAATAGATTGTATTAACAAATTTAAGAAAAGGAATAGGAGATTTGGACGGTGACAATGATGGAGCCATATGATAGATTTAATGAAGGGATAGAGAACGCTGCTAAAAAATTTAAGAGTATAGATAAAAATGAAGTGATACGGGTGGTAAGCCATCTGGATGCAGATGGGATAAGTGCATGCTCTATCATGATAAAACTTTTGGAAAACGAAAATAGAAAGTATTCTGTATCCATAATCCAACAACTGGATACTCCCCTTTTAAACCAACTTGCTTTAGAACCATATAATTATTTGGTTTTTACAGATATGGGCTCTGGTGCGATTAGTCGTATAAATAACCTGTTTAAAAACAAAAAGGTATTCATTCTTGATCATCATAGTATTGAACCAATAGACAATATAAAAGAATTTGAGAATATAACTTTTGTTAATCCTCATTTATATCAAATTGATGGGGGTAGAGAAATAAGCGGGGCAGGTGTTGTATTTAAGTTTGCCTCTACTGTAGACCCAAACATTAAAGATTTTGCCCATATAGCAATTATAGGCGCAATAGGAGATCTACAAGAAAAAAATGGATTTTTAAGATTAAATAAAGAAATTCTTGAGATAGCAGTTAAGAGAAATAAAATCAAGGTAACCAGAGGACTCAGAATTTTTGGAACCCAAACAAGACCATTGTATAAAGCACTTGAATATTGTACAGATCCTTATATACCGGGAGTTACAGGAAGTGAAAGTGGCAGTATTCAATTCCTTAATGAGATTGGGATTGAACCAAAAAGGGGTAAAGAATGGAAAAAGATTATCCACTTAAACGATGATGATATGAAAAAATTGGTGGGAGGAATTATAATGAAAAGGTTAAAGGAGTCTGATCCTGAAGATGTTCTTGGTGATGTTTACACCTTACCCCATGAAGAAGAAGAAAGCCCAACAAAGGATGCAAAAGAATTTGCCACTTTGCTCAACGCATGTGGAAGACTTGGAAAGGCGTCTTTAGGTATAGGTGTTTGCTTAGGTGACAAAAAGATGAAGAAAGAGGCAATAATAGGGTTAAGTGATTACAGAAGAGAGATTGTAAATGCCTTGAAATGGTATAATGAAAACAAGTTCGACGAAAATATTTTCTGGGGCAATAAATTTGTTATTATAAATGGGAAAAACAATGTTATGCCTACAATGATTGGAACTTTGGCTTCTATTTTGTCTAAATCTAATCTGATGATTAACAATACATTTATTCTTTCGATGGCAAATTCAAATGATTCAAAAATAAAGGTTTCTCTAAGGGCTACAAAAAATTCAAATGGTAATTTTGATTTGAAAAAAATCATTGAAGAGATAATCCATCATTTGGGAGATTATGAGGCAGGGGGTCACCAAAATGCAGCAGGTGCCATAATACCATTGGAGAAAGAATCCAAATTCTTAGAATCTGCAAAAGAAGTTCTTGCCAAGTATGCACTAGAGGAGAGAATAAATTAGGGTAGTAGACTAAAATAATTATAATATCTCTTTTATTCCATCCATCTTATCTGCTACTTCTGTACCTATTTTTGTCAGAGAGATTAACTTTGAGCGACCCTTCTTTTCAAAATTAACCAAGCCAGCTTTTTGCATCTCCTGTAAAATCTTAACAACATGAGAATAGGTACAATCTACCTGTTTTGCAACTGTAGAAGCATAGATATCCCCCTTGGCATTCTTTAGCTCGAGCAACATCTTGGCAGGTTTTTCTCTAAAGAATACATTAAACATATTTTTGTTTGTAATCAATTAATTCACCATAGCCCCACTTGATTTATATATTCAAATTTAACTTATATCCAAATTTAACTTATTCTATGTTTTAGATAATATATTTTACATAAGCTAGTAAATATTTAAAGATTTCGGTTTTTTAATTATTTGTAAATTATTTATAGATAAAGATTAAAATACTTATAATTTTATTGATAAAAGGTGTAAAAAGTATGGAAGAGATATTTATGGTTTTTGTACTTAAATGTTTTTACTTTATGTTACCAGCTTACATAGCTAATATGGCACCGGTTATTGTAAGAAAAATCAATATATTATCTATGCCTATTGACTTAAATCTGTATATTAACAATAAACCAATATTTGGAAAGAATAAAACATTCAGGGGATTTATTTTTGGAATCGTTCTGGCAATTTTTGCCACATTTTTACAATATTTATTATATGATATAGAATTATTTAACAAACTCTCATTTTTTGATTATGAAAATTGGTTATTGTTTGGGTTTTTGATTGGTTCTGGAACTTTAGTTGGAGATTTAGTAAAAAGTTTCTTTAAAAGAAGACTCGGAATCCCTCCAGGAGCTAAGTTTGTACCATTTGATCAGATAGATTTTGTTTTTGGTGCATTAATTTTTATTACACCAATCTTTAATATCAATTTTAATATATTTTTAACATCCTTATTATTGAGTTTTGTTTTGCACATCATAATCAACCACATTGCTTTTTATTTGAAAATCAGAAATGAAAAGTGGTGATTAAAAGTGGTGAGTTTATCTTGAAACAAAAATTAATGCATTTGAGATTAATATGAAAATCAGATTATATAGGATTATTCTAAAATAGTTTTTCTGTTTCACATTGTAAATAAGAGGAGCTGTTACTAGCCAATATAAAAATATAAAACTCGATGTTAAAGTAAAAAGCCTTATATTGATTGAACTCAAAAAGAATAATATTCCAAGAATGGAATTATTAAAAATGGATATTTTTAGTATGTCTAATTTTTTAATCTCTATAAATAAAAGGGATGATAAACCAAATATTAACATTAAAATATAAAATAATTTGTTGTAATAATATATGGTTATAAAAAAAAATATCAATAACAAAAAAAACAGCTTTGCTGAATAAAAATATTTTTTAAGTGGGATTTGCTCTTCTGGAGCTATTCCTGTCAGTATGATTCCAAGGATCAATCCTGAAAATGAGATTATAGAAGCAAAAAAATAATTAATGAATTGCATCTTACTTAAAAACTTGACTCTCTATTTGGATTATTTGATTAACTCTTCTTTTATGACGATCTTCTTTGCTAAACTCCGTGTTAAGCCATACCTTTACTATTTTCTTAGCTAGAGTTTTGTTCAGGACTCTTGCACCCAAACACAAAACATTACTATCATTATGGGATCTGCTCATGATTGCAGTGTACTCATTAAAACAATTTGCAGCTCTAACACCTTCTATTTTATTAGCAACTATTGCTTCTCCAATCCCAGTTCCACACATTAATATTCCTTTACTGCGATATTTGGTTACTTTCTGTGCTACTTTAATGGCAGTATTTGGATAATCAAAACTTTTTTTATCTGTATTGACACCTAAATCCTCATATTCATAACCTAATTTAGAGAGAAATCCCTTTATTTCTTCTTTTAGCTTAAAGCCAGCATGATCACAACCGATAAATATCTTTTGTTTGATTTTTTGTTCCATATATTTTGTATTTTTATGAGTTTATTATTTTAGAATTGTGCCGATATTGAATTAACGATTCCCTTCAATATAAATTCAACAGCAATAGATGCCAAAATAATACCCATAACTCTCGATATGACATTAATCCAGTGACTCCCTAATATTTTATAAATATTAATAGAATTAATTAAAATTAGGAATGTTGCTACTAAAGTCAAACATACTGCAATAAAGGTAGTGAATGTTCCTTCTGATTTAACCAATATCATTGTAGTGGTAATCACACCAGGTCCAGTGAGTAATGGGGTCCCTATAGGGACACTTAAGTCATTTCCCTCAGATTTAATATGTTTAAGTGGCCTGCCTAATACATAGAATATTGAAATTATTAAGAGGATTATCCCTCCAGCTATTTGTAAACTATTCAAGCTTATATTGAAAAATTCAAATATTTTAACTCCAAAAAATAAGAATATGAAAAGAAGAATACCTGCAAGGATTATTGAATTATAAATATTTTTTTTTATTTCTTTAATAGGCATGCCCTTTGTAAGGAGCATAAGTATGGATATATTACCAATAGGATCCATTATGACAAATAATGCTATGAATGCCTTCAATATACCTTCCATATTGATTTATTTTCAAAGAGTAGATATTTAAATTTATTTATAATTTAGTCAGCTACCTAAATAAAGCTGTTTTACTAGTTTTTTATTTGATAAGCTAGAACCATCATGTAAAGCAATCCTTCCTTGTTCTAAAACATAAGCCCTGTTGCAAATTTCTAAAGCCATATGTACATTTTGTTCAACTAGAATGGTAGTTGTTCCTTGTTTATTAATCGCTTTTATTTTTCTGAAAATATTTACCATTACATTTGGGGCCAGTCCTAAACTCGGCTCGTCTAATAATAATAACTCTGGTTTAAGTATTAAAGCTCTTCCAATAGATAACATTTGTTGTTGCCCTCCTGATAAAAATGTTGATTTTTGGTCTTTCTTTTCTTTTAATATTGGAAAATAATTATAAACTTCTTTAATTCTCTCTTTTACTAAATCTTTATTTTCAAGAACAAAGCCACCAATTTCAAGATTTTCTTCAACAGTCATAGTTTGAAAAACACGTCTTCCTTGCGGGACGTAAGAAAGCCCAAGTTTAACAATTTCATCAGGACTTCTACCTATAATATTTTTATTTTTGAATAGAATTTTTCCTTTGTTTGGTTTTAATAATCCAAATATACATTTCAATGTTGTTGATTTTCCTGAACCATTCGGACCAACTAAAGCCACTAAATCTCCTTTCTTAGCCACTAAATTAATCCCTCTTAAAATTTTCAAATGTCCATATCCTGCTTCTAAGTGTTTTATTTCTAACATAATAGTCTTACCTTTTTCCCCAAATAAGCTTGTAAAACTTTTGGATTTTTCTGAATTTGTTTTGGAGTTCCAATAGCAAGTTCCTTACCATGGTCCATAACAATAACTTTATCAGCGATACTCATAACAAACATCATATCATGTTCTATAAATAATATTGTTTTTCCTTTTCTCTTTAATTTTATTAAAATATCTTTTATTTTTTTACGCATAACTGGATTGATGCCAGCAACAGGTTCATCTAAAAGTAATAAATCAGATTCTGTTGCTAAGACCCTTGCTATTTCTAATAATTTTTGTTGGCCATAGCTTAGGTTTTCAGCATATGAATTTCTTTTATCTTCTAAACCAACTAATTTTAAAAATTCTAGGCATCTTTCTCTATTGGTTTTTTCTTCATGTTTTATGTATCTAGGTTTTAGAATCATGCTTAGAAAATTATCTCCTTCTTGAGGTTTAGCCAATAATAAATTCTCCATTGCTGTAAGCTTTTGAAATAATCTAATTAACTGAAAAGTTCTTGATATTCCAAGTCTTGCAATTTGATAAGGTTGCAATCCAATAATTGATTCTCCCTTAAAATGAATATGACCTTTGTCAGGTTTTACCAAACCACTGATTAAATTAAAAACTGTTGTTTTGCCTGCTCCATTAGGACCTATTAGAGCTACAATTTTATTTTCATCTACTAAAAAATCAAAATCTTGTACTGCTTTTATTCCATTAAAATACTTTTCTAATTTTTTTATTTTTAATAACATTCTAACTCTCTCTTTTCAAACTAAATTCTCCTAAAATACCTTGCGGTCTTTTAATTAAAAGAATAACAAGCAAGGCAGCATAAATCATTTGTCTTAATGCCCCTATTGCAAAACTTGGTAATGGAAGAAATCTTAATGGTTCTGGTAATAAAACTAATATGATTGCCCCTACAACTGCTCCTCTAACAGAAGCTAATCCACCAACAATTACCATAGATATTATCAAAATAGACTCAAGTATTGTAAAGCTAGATGGGTCAATAAATGTAATATAATGAGCATATAAACTTCCTGCTATTCCTGCAAAAAAGGCAGATATTATCAAAGCTTGGGTTTTATATTTAACAACATTCTTTCCCAAACTGGAAGTAGCCAACTCATCTTCTCTTATAGCCTTTAAAATCCTACCAAAAGGAGCTTTAGTAATATGTTTTATAATTATATAAGTTAAAAACACAAAGAAAGCTACTAAAATTAGATAAGAAAAATTTGGAAAAGTAAACCCAAATAAACTTGGCTTTGGAATTCCAGGCAATCCTAAAGGACCTCTTGTTAAAGAAATCCAGTTTCTAAAAATATTTTCTATAATTACTGCAAATCCCAATGTGGTTATTGCTAAATAATCTCCTTTCAATTTCATGGTTGGAATAGCAAGTAATAAACCAAACAAAGCTGCTATTAAACCACCAACCAATAATCCAAGCCAAAATGGAACTCCAAGATTTAGAGCAAGTAAGGCTGAAGTATAAGCACCAATTCCATAAAAAGCAACATGACCTAGATTTAATAAACCTGTGAAACCCATTGCTAGATTTAAGCTTATAGATAAGATTATGTAAATTCCAATCAATATTAACAAATGAATTATGTAAGCTTCTAATGCCATTAACCTGATACCTCCTCTCTTGTTTTTGTTCCAAATATCCCTTTTGGTCTGAATAATAAAAATAAGATTAAGATTATAAATACAATTGCATCTTTGTAGCTAGAAGGTAAAAACCAAATCCCTAAATTTTCTATAATACCAATTAAAAATCCGCCAACCAGAGCAGCAAACACATTACCAATTCCTCCAACAACACTTGCAGTTAATCCCCTTAGAATAACAGAAAATCCCATTGCATGATCTAGACTTTGTTCTAAAGCAACTAAAATCCCTGCTATTCCAGCAAGTAAAGCAGAGATAATAAAAGTTATAGTAATAGTTTTTTCAACTTTAATACCTAGGGTTGATGCGACTTGTCTATCATCTGCTAATGCCCTCATTGCTTTTCCAAGTTTAGTTGTTTTCATAAAAAATTGCAAAAATAGAAATAAAACCAAAGATGTTATTATAAGAACAATCTGTGTTTTTGTTATTATTGCCCCAAATATCTCGTAACCTTTTGTTATTGGTAAGCCAAAGGTTCTAACTTCTGCTCCGAAGATTAATAATATAAAACCAGTAATAAAAAGAAATACACCAAAAGAAGCAAGCAATAAAATAGAATTATTGGCATTTTTATTTCTTAAAGACTTATAGACTAATTTATTTATTCCTATTGCCACAATTGAAACTATGACTAATGCAAGAATCAAAGAGATAAAAAAATTTAATCCAAACAAAATATTAAAAACATAAGCAGAAAAAGAAGAAACAACAAATAAAGCTCCAGGACTTAGATCCATAAATTTAATAATATTGTAGATTAAAGAAAAACTAGAGGCCATTAAAGCATAAATAGCTCCAGTAATCAGTCCATTAATTAATAATTGTGTTGTTGCCATTGTGATTAATTAAAAAAAGGAAGAATAAAAAGTTTATGATAGGACAGTAACTCTTTTGTTAAAAATTAACCATTGAGGGTTAAAACAACAAATTTCCCATCCTTGACAGTTTTAGCAAGAACCTCCTTTTTTGTATTGCCCTCTTCATCGAAACTTGTTAATCCTGTAAGTCCTTGATAATTTTGTATTTTTAACAATGATTTTTGTATAGATTCAGGGCTTAAATCTTTACTATCTGATATAGCTTTGGAAACTATGTATAATGCATCATATGTAAGTGCTGCCCTGTAATCGGGTTCTGATCCGTATTTTGCTTTATATTTCTCACAAAAATCTTTTGCCTCTTTGTTACAATCAAAGTAGCTTGTTGTATACACAACACCTTCTACAATATTTTTGCCTGCAATATCAATTAAGGCTTTATTTTCAAATGTAGTTACACTAAATGCTTTTTTCTTTAAGCCAAGCTCACCAATCTGCTTAAAAACCAATCCTAAATCCTGGTAGTAGCCACATGAAAATATGCCATCACTTTTGGAACTTTTTATTTTTGTCAGCTGGCTTCTAAAGTCTGTATCTTTTTGTTCGTATGACTCTTTCTGGACAATTTTTATGCCTTTTTTCTTTGAATACTCATCAAAATAATTTAAGATATCTACACAATATTCGTTATTATTGTAAATAACAGCAATATTTTTTGTGTTTGAATCATACATGATTTCTGTAATTTTTTGCATATGTATATCATTACCTTCTCTTAACTTAAACACATAGTCCCCTGCAGTATTCAAAACAGATGTTGTTGCTGTTGGACTAAATAATACGACTTTGTATTTTTCAGCTAAAGGGGATACAGCTGCTGCTTCTGTACTTAGAAAAGGACCTATAATAACTGAAACTTCATCAACCAAAACAAGTTTTGTAAATGTTGTTACAGCAGTTTTAGCCTCGCCTTGGCTATCTTCAAGCACTAGATTTATTGGCTTTCCTTTAATACCTCCTTTTGAGTTAATCTCTTCCAATGCAAGAAAAACTCCATTTTTTCCAGCCAAACCGCCTATTGCCTGTGTTCCGCTCAATGGAAAAATAACACCTATTTTAATCTCATTTAATTTTTTTTGAGAAATAAAAATAAATAAGGATATTAAAATAATTGCCAGTACTGCAAATATACCTATTGCAATATATCTAAAATTTTTATTAGATTTCTTTGGATTTGCCATTTTTTAGGATATGCTTCCTTTTATTATATGGATTTCAATTTGGTACATGATAATTCACCTTACAATAATTAACAAATATATATATTTAAATTATATTTAAATTTATTGTTCTCAAAAATGTAGCTCATATTAATGCAGAAGCAGGGTATATTTTGAATAGCTTTTTAAATAAACAATAATTTGTTCATAACAAAGATGAGTGAGAAAGTAGTATGTATTTCATGTAAGAGAAGAATCACCAATACAATTGGTTCTACAAGATTTATGTGTCCAAAATGTGCAAAAATAGAAATTGTAAGGTGTGTTTACTGCAGAACCATAGCTACAAAATATAAGTGTACTGGTTGTGGTTTTGAAGGTCCAAATTAGATGGAGATCAAATGCCTAATGTAGTTGTTACTTTTAGAATAATGCCTGGTTCTCCAGATGCAGATCTTTCTGAAATTGAGTTAAAAGCCAAAAAAGAAATATTTGAATTTTGCAATACTGATGAGTTCAAAACGAAGATTGAACCTATTGCCTTTGGTTTAAATGCATTATACCTGTTATTTGTTATGGATGAAAATATAGGTAGTACAGAATCTTTAGAGAAAAAGATAACTCAAATTGATGAAGTCGAATCTGTCGAGGTAACTGATGTGAGAAGAGCAATTGGATGATTGACAAAGGGGATTATCAAGATGATACAAACAATTTTAAAAATCAAATAAGTTTTTTTGTTGTTTTTTATAATTCAAAATTTTATAGGGGAACCAGCTTTTCCTGAAAAGATTAGAGTATTTCTCATAATTATCCTCTAGAAACTTAACAGTTTTACTATCTGTTAAATAACCTGATCCAAAATCTATGCCTACTTCTTTTTTTAAATTTTCTATCTCTCCATCTCGAATAACCTTTGCCAGGATAGATGCTGCTGAAACTACTGGATAATTTACATCTGCCTTATTTTCAAGTTTTAGAACTATTTTTTTATTTTTAAGTTTTTTAAGTATATAATCCCTATATTTGAATACATTGACCATAGGTGTATCAATAATAGCTTGATCAGGGTTTAATATATCCAGAATCTCTGCAGATTTATTTGCTTCAAGTATGTTTAAATTTAAATTATCATTGCCTTCTACTGCAAAATCTATCTCTTGTGGGCTTACTAGAGCTATTTCGTATTTTTGAACTAGGTTGATTATTTTAGAGTAGAGATCTTCTCGCTGATTTTTTTTTAATAGCTTGGAGTCCTTTACACCTATTTGCATCAAATCTTTTTCATATTCCTTTTCTATTAGTATACCACAAAGAACCAAGGGGCCGATGATTGGACCTTTCGGAGAGTTTTAGACTCACTTCCGCTTTCATCAATCCCGCAAATTGTAGTCATAATTTTTATTTGATTTGTCTACTTTAAATAACTTACTAGGAATTTTGATTATCCCCTAACTCATTTAAAAGCGAGCTAATGGCAAATTGCTGCTATGCACATACATTTTCGATATACTTTTTTATATACTAGTATCTAAAACAAAATATTTATATAGGGGGGTAGGTTATAAGGGGTAATGGTTATTCTATTCGACAGGTTTAATTTACCTGATGATGTTTATGAACTGATTTTTGCAACAAAGCAACAGGTGATCGTTGCTAAACTGCTTATAGAGATGATAAAAGAGAACGGCAGTGAGATAACCAAAACCGAGATGTCCTTGTTCGCAACCAAACTTCATGAAGGCAACTTGATTACAGACTCAGTAGAGGAACCCCCCTATAAAGGTAAAAAGGTAAGAGTAAGTTATAACAAGAGACAGTTTTATGATAGAATTCTAACTCCTATGAAATCCATGGGATTGATTGATTATGACCTCTACAAAAAGACTTATAGGATAACTGATAAATTTAATAGGGAAATACAACATATTGGATTAATGTGGATAAGAGAGTTACGCAAGTCTCCGAAATCCTTAGAGAGA
>CAZIEE010000018.1:0-16838 GCA_964538135.1 uncultured Methanosarcinales archaeon | reverse complement strand
AAATCTGATTGAAAAGACAAAAGACATAGAAGAAATAAAAGAAGAGGCATCTTTTGTGAACTACTCCGAGTTTCGCTTTGCGCTCAACTCGGAGCGTCTTGAAAGTTTAGCCAGCATAACTTAATAATGTCTTTTGCACCAACAGTTCTGTGAAAATAGCCAGCACTCCAGAATTTTTTGCCTCAAAGTTTATGACAAAAAAGATAAGAATGTCCTTTTCGCATTTTTCTACTTGCATACATCTTCAGCTCACGAGCCAAATCCTTGATTGAGTAATTCTTCCGATGGTTTTCTATAGAAGATAGCTCACGCTAGTTTAGCGTGTCTTTTTACAGAGCGCAACCATCACGCGCTCAATTTTTTTTAGAAGTTTGAGAATAAGAATATTACGAAGAAATGAAAAAGCAATACGTCAGCACATAGATAATTTTGGAAAACTATATTAAACAATATTTTAGAAACTTATTTATACAATCCATTAATAATAAGGGGTATGGCAAACATAATGCGCTGGCTAGTTCCAAATGAGGATAAGTTCTTTGAAATGCTTACAAATCAGACAGAAAATGTAGTTGAAGGTGCTAAAGAATTAAAGAATTTTATTGATAACTATGACAAATTGGGAAGAGGTGAAAGAAAATCAAAAACCCAATTAATAAAAAATATTGAGCATAAAGGAGACGAAATAACTCATAAAATAATTGAGAAGTTAAATAAAACATTCATAACCCCCATTGACAAAGAAGATATACATAAAATGGCTGTTCTTCTTGATGATGTAATAGATTTAATAAATGTTGTTACATCAAGATTTAGGATTTTTGGCATAGAAAGGATAGATGACTATATAATTAAATTAAGCAATATAATATTCAACACGGTAAGCGAAGTAAATAAAAGCATTTTGAATTTAAAAAAGCTTAAAGATATGGAAGAGTGTTATGTAAAAATACATACCTTGGAGAATGAAGCAGATGAAGTTTACCTTCAGGCTTTATCTGATTTATTTCACTTTTACAAGAACCCTATAGACATAATGAAATACAAGGAAATTTACGAGCTTTTAGAGAAAATTACAGATAAATGCGAAGATGTGGCACATGTCATTGAAAGTATAGTAGTAAAGCACGCTTAAACAAAAGTATGTGCATAACATCTTTAACAAAAATATAACAAAAATATATTTTTTTTGGTAGATGGTAGAAGCACTTACACTTGTTATAATAACTATTGTGATAGCACTAATTTTTGATTTTGGCAATGGTGTAAATGATGCAGCTAATTCAATAGCTACAGTTGTTGCTACAAGAGTGCTTAACTTTAGAGCAGCTGCTTTATTAGCGATGTTTTTTAACATAATAGCTGCTTTCTTTTTTACAACAGCTGTTGCTAAAACTATTGCAAAATCAATTGTAGAGCCTCAATATGTTAACACCATAATAATTCTTTCTGGATTGATAGGAAGTATATTTTGGGTATATCTTACTACTTATTTTGGATTGCCTATTTCTGCAAGCCACTCATTAATTGGCGGGTTTATCGGAGCTGTGATTGCTGCAGCTGGCTTAAAGGCAATAATCTATGTGGGTATATTAAAAGTTATTTTGTTTATTTTTTTAGCTCCAATTATTGGGTTTATCTTTGGAATTATTTTTACACTATTAGTCTACAATATTTTTAAAAAAGTCACTCCTTTAAAAGTGGATAAAAACTTTCGATTTCTTCAATTGATCAGCTCTTCGGCTTACAGCTTAAACCATGGAGCTAATGATGCACAAAAAACAATAGGATTGATAACCCTGGTGTTATTTGTTAACGGCTTTTTAGGTAAGGAGTTTTATGTTCCATTTTGGGTTATTTTGATATCACATATAACTATTGGATTAGGCACTCTTATAGGTGGTTGGAAAGTGGTAAAAACACTAGGAATCAGATTGACAAAGATGGGACCAGTAGAAGGATCCTGTGCAGAAAGTGCAGGCGCACTAACTATTTTTGGTTGTTCATTAGCAGGCATTCCAGTTAGCACAACCCATGTTATAAGTGGCTCTATAATTGGAGTTGGCTCTGTAAAAAGATTTTCTGCAGTAAGATGGAAAATAGCAAGAAAAATACTATGGGCTTGGATTGTGACAATACCAATATCTGCTCTTATTGGAGGTTTAATTTACATTGTTATAAATCCTTTTATGTGAACTTTCCTTTCCAGTATTCACAAACTCTTTCAGTTTTCTCAACAGATTTTCCTATGTATAACTTAGGATTAGCAAGTATCTCTAAATGGGACTTACTGAACTTTTTCATATAAGGTTCAATTAATTTATCATTTTTTACCAAAAAGAGTAATGGTTTTTTGAGTACTTGTGATCTCAAAGTTTTTTCTCTTACATATTCATGAGCATCAGGATGCCCATAAATAGCCAATAAAAGGTATAATGGCTCAGCAATTATCATATTTTTATTTATATCAAAATTTTTTTGTAGATTGGCTTTGTCAACAGCTAACTTGGAAATGGACATGTTAATTCTAATAACAGAGACGTAAAAAGCTGCAAGGATTTCTGGAATGAACCTCATTGAGGCAGAGTTTGTCAGATCTCTTTGATGTTCTGATATCTGGTCCATGAAAGCTGTGGTCATTCTCGGCATAAACTCCTTCCACATGCTTTTAACATTCTCAAAATTTATAGGATTCCTTTTCTGAGGCATCGTGGATGAACCAACTTGTGCTGACTCAAAATATTCAAATACTTCTCCAATTTCATTTCTTTGAAGGTGTCTCATATCATCTGCCAGGTTTGCTATAACCCCAAAAGCTGAGATGATGCTACTTAAGTATTCCAACAAAAATTCTGCCTCCACAATTTGAGTGGATGTAGGAGATGACTTTAATTCAAGCTCAGCTAGAACATCTTCCTCAAACTGTATAGGATCTTCAAAAATTAATGAGGATGAATTATAGGCTCCAACAGCTCCAGATATTTTCCCTCTTAGGTTGTTTGCAGTTTTCTTTATTTTTATAATTGAATTTCCAAACCTGCTTACATAGTTGGCAATTGCGAATCCAAAAGTTATAGGCTCAGCATGCTGACCATGAGTCCTCCCAATCTGAAGTGTGGCCTTTTCTCTCAAAGCAAGATTGATTAATGTAGCTTCCAAATCCAATAACGCTGGTATTAAGATTTGATTTGTGAAATCCTTATACCTTAATGCATCAGATGTTGATATAATGTCATAACTTGTAGTTGTAAGATGTACAAATGGTCTGGATTTTGGACCAACTTTAGATCTTATTGTGTTTACCAATGCCCTTATATTATGTTTTATTTTATCTTCTTCAACATAAACCTCCTCTGGATTAACTTGAGTGCAGGCATTTTTTATCTCATGAGCAACTTTTTGAGAGCATATTTTATATTTTGCAAAAACATCTGCCAATGCAGATTCTACTCGTGATGCATACTTTATAAAAGCAGATTCTGAAAGGTATGGTTGCAGCTTTTCAAATATTTTTTTGTCCCTTCCGTAATATCTAAAATCAAGTGGGCTTATTGAGTCAAATATGTTCAGCTTTTCAGATATTCTGCCAGATATTCTGCCATTATGGTTATACTTTTGGTTATCCTCCTCTTTTTTCATTTCAATCAATTGAAGGATTTGTTTTGTTAATTTATTTTCACAATTTAGAATTATCACTCTTTTGTTTTTGTCCTCGATCTCTTTGACAATATTGTGTTTCTTGAAAATATTTATGCATCCATGAACCTTTGCAGGGCTACAATTCAACCTAGAGGCAATCTCTCTTATATGCAGATTATGTTTTGATAATAGTTTCAGTATTAGAATATTTTTCCTTGTAAAAATAGCAGGTAAGTTAGTAACTGGTTTCATAAATATAGGGTATGTTCATTATATATAAACTTTTCTTTTTATTTCAAAGTATCGTTCATTATAAATGACATACTCCAAAAACCTCAGATAAAATTTTATAAAATCGTAGGGCGAATACCCACTGATTTATCTGTGGGATGAAGCCCGTCGCCTCAATCTTGTTTTTGTGCAAGAGGCGAATTACTTATTACCATGTACAATGCTATTTCTTTCACTAATCAGCTTTTGGAATGTTTCCTTAAGTAAGAGTTCATTTTTTTTTGATGGGTCTTTAATCTTAAGCTTTTCAAATTCTCTAAATACATCTATGGGTGTTAGTATTTTAATTCCTTTTAAATTTCGCTTCATTCCATTGAAGTCTCTCGTATTCCAAGTAATGAAATAGTCTAGTTCGTTTAGAGCAAAAGTATGTGCATGTACAGTATCCCCTGTTGGTGTCTTAAATTTAATGGTCGTTTCTATGAGGTTGTCTATGAGAGTTGTAAAAGTTGTTCCACTTTCCATAGGTGGTAATGGATTAATAAATTTCTTCCATGAATTTTTTACCCTATACAAAAGAGAATAAGTTTTATCTTTATTTTTTGTTCTACGTATCATTGCAGAAGCCAATTCAAGAAAAGTAAATATTGAAGTAAAAAATTCTATGTCTTTATCTTTATTTTTTAATACATAATCCATAAACTTTTTTGATTCTGTATGATTTTGCTCACCTTTTATTTCGGATGCAACCATTACATCAGAATCTATATACACGTTTAAACTCATTTTATCTTCCAGCATAAAATTTAATTCTTTTTCTGCGTTTTGCGGGAACTTTTGCTATAAAAGATATCCTTTGTCCACCTGAAGTAAAAGAGACTCTTTTTCTTACCCTTGTTTTTGCCAAAAAACTGATTCGTTTTGCCATATTGGTTAGTGATATTGCCTAAATATTTAAAATTATTGTATAGCTCACCACTGGACAACCACAAGAAGCATATTTAAATAGAAGTTAGTATTTAACTGCGCTATGCAGATGACACTATCAGAAAAATCTGAAACAAGTAGGCATACTGCTAAGTCTTATACAGGCATATATTCCATGCACAAATATTGGTCGAAAAAACCAAATAATATCATCAGAGATTTTATTCTAAAATACTCTAAAGAAAACGAGATTGTCTTAGACCCATTTTGTGGTTCTGGCATTTCTATAACAGAATCCATTTTTACCAATAGAAAAGCTGTTGGTATAGACATAAATCCTTCAGCCATTTTCATTACAAGAGAAATGCTTACAAAAGTGTCATCTAAAGAGTTATCCAATGAGTTTAAATTACTTCAGTTAAAATGTGAAGAAAGAATAAATAAAAATTATATTGTTTTGCGTGATGGTAAAACGTACATAGGGACTCATTTTTATTGGGAGCATGGGATTCTTGCAGAAGTATGGTACACAAAAGGAAAGTCTAAGGTGGTAGAAAAACCTTCTAATGAGGATATAAAGTTAGCTAATTCATTTGACGTAGCTAATATCCCATATTACTATCCTAAAAGAAATTTATTTCATAATTCAAGAATAAATGCGAGTAGAGAACAGCATGTTTATGATTTGTTTACTCCCAGAAATTTAACTTCACTCTCATTTTTATTAGATGAAATCAATAAAATTTCCAATCATAGAATAAGGGACATATTTAAGTTTATTTTTACTTCAAGTATGGGACAAGCATCCAGAATGGTTTTTGCTGTAAAAAGAAGAGGCAAAAATAATGGAAAAGGCAGATTAAATGAAAGAAAAGAAGTGGGAAGTTGGGTAATCGGATATTGGATTCCGAAAGAAAATTTTGAAATTAATGCATGGAATTGTTTTGAAAACAGGTTTAATAAAGTGTTAAAAGCAAAACAAGAACAAGAAAGCAATGATTATACATTAGATGAGGCATACGAATTTACCGAATTGATTCAGGGTAAAAAGAACTTACTGTTATTAAACAACTCGGCAATTTCAGCATTAAAAAAATTACCAAATAACTCTGTGGATTATGTTATTACTGATCCACCACATGGCAACAGGATACCCTATCTAGAATTAAGCATGATGTGGAATGAATGGCTGGGAAATTATGTTAACTATGATGATGAAATAATTATTAGCGAATCCAAAGATAGAAAAAAGAATTTAGAAAATTATAATACTCTTTTAAAAGAATCATTAAACCAAATTGATAGAGTGCTAAAACCAAATAAATACTTTTCATTTATGTTTAATAGCATTGATGATGAAACTTGGATTAATATGGTTAATTTATTAAACAGCTTTTCCTTTGATTTACAAAGAGTAGAGACGTTGGGATATTCTGCAAATTCTGTTGTTCAAGATAATAGGGATGGTGGCTTAAAGACTGATTTTATATTCACTTTTAAAAAAAATCCCTTAAAAATTAAAAGAGAAATAGAAATCATATCGTCAAATACGGAAAATAATCAAATTTATGTGAGGATAGACGAATGCATAAGAAAGAGCAAAAATGGGTTAGAAATTTATGAAATTTTAAACTGTTTGGTAACAGATTTCTTAAAGGATAATAAATTTTTTAAAGTATCTGAAATATTGAACATCATAAAAAATGACTACGTAAAAATTGGCAATAAATGGGTAAAAAAGGAGCTTAAAAATGAGCCTTAATGAAGAATTTAAGAAACTGAAAAAGTCTTATGATGAAAATGAATTTGAAGAGATATTTAGCCATAAATTAGGAATACTATTCCTTAAGTTGAGATCATTATCAAGAAATACTTTATTGCAAGAATTAGCAAACAAGTTAAAAATAGATGTTTCTCAGGTAGAAAACAAGAAATTATTTGAATTTATGTTCAATCAAAAAATAGATGAAGCAGTTCTTGATAAATTCATGGATGAAAAATATGATGAAGAAAGAAAAATAAGGATTGGTAATGAGGAATTTCTTTATTCTCAATTATACAAATTGAAAGCATTTGATTGGGGAGGATTCTATCAAAACGCAGTAGAACAAACAATTGTTAATAACTACATCAAAAAAGTGCAGGATTTTGAGAGACTTTTATCTATGATGGAGAATGATATTGCCCCAAGATTAAAGGGGTATATATTATGTTCTTGGTATAACCATTGGACATCTATTTTAATAGAAGATATGTTTAAGGATCATCATTCTTTATTACCCACAGTAGGTTTAGTCAAAAAAGTTGATTTTTTCTGGAAGAACTTTCCATTTGACCTAAAAGTCACATATTTCCCAGAAGGTTTTATGGGCATAAAAAGAAAAGAGAAAGGATTGAAACCAGAACTAACGGAACTCAAACAATTCGCAAAGACCGCCAATATTCCTTTTAATAAAGATGGCTCAAATGACGAAATATTTTTTGAGCTTTTAGCTAGAATCACAGAGGATACATCCCAATCATCAAAGGATTTTATTAAAAAGTTTCACGAAAATAGAAAAGAGATTATTCTTGAATCCGTGAAAAATCCATCAGAATTAATCAAATGGCTCTATGAAGAACAAGGCATCCGGAGATTTGATGCTGCAAATAGGTTCTTTTTAATTCTTGTCGATTTAAAAAACCTTGAAGAAAGCTGGAAATTGAAAAGAAACAAGAAACTACTGCAAGAGAACATAAATAAATATTTGGATAACAACAAAAACATAGATTTTAATAAATTGAAGATTTCTTTTGAATGGGAAGAAGAAACTTATAACACTTTTGCAACTGCACTTTTTATCCTTGTTGAATAACCCCACTTCCTAAGTTCTTTTTCTGAGGAAGAAGCAAAGAATAATGGAACTATCCCTCTAACGAAACTTCACTTTGCTCCGTATATCACTCCTCAATAATTTTTTATCGTGTATAAAATCCCCAATCTTCAACTGCCCTTTCAAGTTTGTAGGACAACCATAAATATCATACTCAAAAACAGATTTACCCATCTGCTCTTGAATGTATCTTTTGACTTGCTTTTGTGAAACATGACCAGCAGAACCGCAATAATATCCTCTTGCCCACAGAGCATCAAAGCCTTTTCCGAAGTGCTGTTTGTATCCCAAATATTTCAATTCTGGAAATACTCGCCTTAATTGAATTGAAGTATTTCCCTTTAACTTATGAATTATCTTGAAAGGTGTTACAGTTGGCTTTGCACCCACGAACAGATGCAAGTGGTCAGGCATTATCTCTAATGCAAGATTATTTAGACTCAATTCTTGGCACTGCCCGTCAATAATTGTTTTTAAGACTTCTCTTACTTTGTCTATCAAAATCGGTTTCCTGTATTTTGAAATCCAAATAATATGGTAGTTTATATTATACTTGCAGTGATGAGATGTTCTCACCGTTGCTATTTTACTCTCAATCTTGTGCACTTCTGGATTAAAGTACGGATATAATTGTTTAGTCATTGCGACCACCTCAACTAAAAGGGGGTTGTTTGTATTGTTAGGGTGTTTCTCGCTAAGCGAACCATACATTAAACTTTTAGCGTAGCGACCTCTCAAGAGGGAAAAGTTTAAGTTAAATGGTTTGCGTGAGAAACCCTCAGCTTTAGCTGGATTTATTTTGGGAGTATGTTATTTTTACAAGGATAGATTTTTAAATATTGTCTAATCCTTTAAAATAAAATTAATTTACGGGCTGGTAATTCAATCCGGAATTGTTAAATACAATGGACAATAGAATGCGCCCTTGGCTTCAATTGCTAAAAAGGGCGATGCTCGGGGTTCAAATTTTTGAAAGCAACTAACGCTTCGCATTGTAAATCCCCGCCAGTCCATTTATCAGAAAAAATTCGTACCGTAAGCTTTATAAATAACTTGATAATCCCAAATGTAATGGAAAATAATCTTTCTTTAGACAAAATATTATAATTACAACGTTAATTTTGCTAAAGATGGATTGCTATGCCTTTTTTGTAAGCTTTACGCCCTGGTGGTGTAGCCTGGATCAGCACAAAAAGGCATTTAATAGTCTTGTTGCAGGAACTAACATGAAGCCCTGTCGTTAGAAAGCAGACAGGCTTCGACTCGGGTTCAAATAAATCAACTAAAATATAAATTATTTAATTTATGTTAAGCACAGTTGAAGTCTTGGAAAATCCCGACCAGGGCGCTCTCACTTTGATCAATTGAAATATGCACAAAAATATCGCCCTAAAGGACAAAAATAGGACAAAAATATCCCAAATATTTTTGTGGATAAATATATGGGCCGGTAGCTCAGCCTGGTACACTTAAAATAGTGTGGGCAATAGAGCACCTGACTGAAAACTGGGATATCAGATGGTGAAACTTTTAATCAGGTGGTCGCGAGTCCGAATAAAAAATAAAAAATTTATCTGAAATCTCGTCCGGCCCACTATCTTATACTTCAGTTATCATATTCAATTATCATACGAACTTAATTAATACCTATAATAATCAATACCTAGAAATGAAGAAGCCAAAGTTTAAAATAGATAAACATATATTGACGCCTAAACATTCTAAGCTAAGTGATAAAGATAAAGTACAATTATTAGAAAGATATAAGATAACTGATAAGGAATTGCCTAAAATATCCAGTAATGATGCTGCTGTAAAGGAATTAGATCCTAAGGTTGGAGATGTGATTAAGATAATCAGAAAAAGTCCAACTGCTGGACAATCAATTTTCTATAGGGTGATATCTGATGTATAAATACAGTAAAGTTCTAATCAAAAAATATTTTGAAGAACAGACTACAATAGAGTCCGATATAGAGTCGTTTAACAACTTTGTTGAAAAGGAACTTAAGGGAATAATTGAGGAAAATAAAGAAATAACCCCAGCGATAATTCCCAATAATATTGATGAGTTCAAAATTAGGCTTGATAAAATCTGGGTTGAAAAACCAAAGATGATTGAAGCAGATGGTTCCAATAGGGATATCTATCCAATGGAAGCCAGACTAAGAAAAATAACCTATTCTGCTCCAACATGGATAACTGTGAGTGCCCATATAAATGGGGTACAACGTGAAAGCTTTGACACTCAAATTGGGAGTTTGCCAATAATGCTAAAAAGTAAGTGGTGCCATCTCCATAAGTTAGGTAGAGATAAATTGATACTTAGAGGAGAAGATCCCGACGAGCCTGGGGGCTATTTTATTATAAATGGTACAGAAAAAGTACTAATAACAATTGAGGACTTGGCTTCTAACAGATTTTTATTAGAGAGAGATTCAACTGGTCCAAGCGAGTTTATAGGTAAATTATTCTCAGAGTATGGTTCATTTAAGATTCCACATACAATTGAGAAAATGAAGGATGGATTGTTCTACCTTACTTTCACAAGAGTAAAGAGAATTCCAATTATTGTTGTAATAAAAGCTTTAGGTTTGATTAAAGATGAGGAAATAACTCAGTTAATATCTTCTGAAAGACAGTTTGATGATGTTATAATGAATCTGTTAGCTTTCGTAAACATAAAGAACGAAGAAGAGGCAATTGATCATATAGCAAAAAAAATAGGGATAACCCAGTCAAAAGAGATAAGGGTTGAGAGAATGAAAGAGATATTGGATAAGTATTTGCTCCCCCATATTGGAATAAAAACTGAAGATAGAATCTTAAAAGCATACAATTTATGTAAAATGTTAAAAAAATATCTTCTTGTAAGCTCTGGTGAATTAGATGTAGATGACAAAGACCACTACATGAATAAACGGCTTAAGATGAGTGGGGACTTGCTTGCAGATTTGATAAGATTGAACTTAAAAGTTTTAATAGGAGATTTATTATACAATTTCCAAAGAATTGTTAAGAGAGGAAAATTTCCATCAATAAAAGTGATCATAAGGGACAAGCTCTTAACTCAAAGGATCTACTCTGCTATGGCTACAGGTGTCTGGGTAGGGGGCAGAAAGGGGATAAGCCAACGTATACAAAGATTAAATTATCTTGAAACTATATCACATTTACAAAGAGTAGTAAGCCCATTAAGTGTTTCACAAGAGAATTTTCAAGCAAGAGAATTGCATCCAACTCATCTTGGAAGATTGTGTCCTATTGAAACTCCAGAAGGAACAAACATTGGCTTGAGAAAAAATCTTTCACTCTTATGTACAATTTCCTCTCAATCCAATGATGATGAAATAATAAATCCACTCAAAGTATTTGGTTTAAAAACAATAAAATGAAAATCAGCTACAGCAGATTTTCAGCATATAGTGGCAGAAGTAAATAAATGAGTATGATTTAATATGGCAGAAGTATACCTCAACAGCAAATTTATAGGGACAGTAGAGCGTCCACTTGAATTTGTTAATTCAGTTAGAGAAGAGAGAAGGAATGGCGCAATTACACAAAACCTTAACATTAGTTTCAATGAAAAAACAAACGGAGTAGAATTAGAGAGTTCTAAAGGCAGGGCAAGAAGACCTTTGATAATTGTAAAAGAGGGAGTGCCTTTATTGACTGAGAAACATATAAAGCAATTAGATAAAAATGAAATATCATGGTCAGACTTGGTAAAGCAGGGGATAATAGAGTATTTGGATGCTGCAGAAGAAGACAATACATTGGTTGCTTTTTTTGAAAATGAGTTAACTCTAAAACATACTCATCTTGAAATAACTCCGTTATCAATGCTTGGCTATTGTGCATCTTTGGTTCCCTATGGTAATTTTAATCAATCAACAAGACTTAATGCAGGTTCAAAAAATCAGAAACAAGCTCTTGGATTCTATGCTTCTAATTTTTCTGTAAGGATGGATATGGATGTAAATTTACTTCACTACCCTCAAGTTCCTGTAGTTAAAACAATAATGCATGATATTTCAGATTACGAAAAACATCCAGCTGGCCAAAATCTTGTTATTGCTATAATGAGTTACAAAGGTTATAATATGGAGGACTCAATCATACTCAATAAAGGATCTATCGAAAGGGGGCTTGGCAGATCAACTTACTTCAGGCCAAGCATTGCAGAAGAACTCAGATACTCTGGTGGGCTTATTGATCAGATATGCATTCCAGATAAAGATGTGAAGGGATATAAAACAGAGAAGGATTATAGAATGCTGGAAGAAGATGGAATAATATTTCCAGAGGCTAAAGTAAAAGAAGGAGATGTGGTTATTGGAAAAGTTTCCCCTCCAAGGTTTTTAAGTTCCATGGAAGAGTACAGTCTGGCATCAAGCACAAAAAGAGAAAGTTCAGTAAATCTAAAACATGGAGAAAAAGGAGTAATTGATTTTGTTACTTTGACTGAGAATGAGGAAGGTAACAGGGTTGTCCAAGTAAGGATTAGAGATGAAAGAATTCCAGAAATTGGAGATAAATTTACAAGCAGGCATGGTCAGAAAGGTATTGTAGGGTTAATTGTTCCTCAAAGTGATATGCCTTTCTCAGCTCGAGGCATTATACCAGACATAATATTCTCACCTCATGGAATACCATCAAGAATGACTATCTCTCACTTAATTGAAATGGTTGCAGGCAAAGTAGGTGCTTTAGCAGGACGTTATATTAATGGTACAACCTTTGATGTAGAACCTGAAGAGATGCTAAGAAAAGAATTACTTTCACTTGGGTTTAGAGAGAATGGTACAGAGACTTTGTACAATGGTCAAACAGGAGCTCAGTATGAGGCAAAGATATTCATAGGAAATATGTATTACTTAAAATTAAAACATATGGTCGCAGACAAGATACACTCAAGAGCACGTGGGCCAATCCAACTACTGACAAGACAACCTACAGAAGGTCGTGCAAAAGAAGGTGGGCTTAGGTTAGGAGAAATGGAGAAAGATACATTTGTAGCACATGGAGCATCAATGCTACTTAAAGAAAGATTTGATAGCGATAAGACAATTGTTCCTGTTTGCGAAGTTTGTGGGATCATTGCAATAAGGGATAGTTATAAAGATAGCTCTTACTGTCCTGTGTGCGGTGAAAATGTAGAAATAAATGATATTGAGATAAGCTATGCATTCAAATTAATGTTAGACGAGTTTAAATCATTGGGGATATACCCAAAATTGCAGTTAACTAGTAAGTATTAACAAAATAATAAAATGGGAGATATAATATCAGAATATGAGGATAAGCTTCCTCCAAAGATAATTCAGGAGTTAAAAGACAATATTCCAAAAGGTACAAGCGATTCTAAAACAAGGAAGATTATGGAGGCAACTTGTCAAGAATATGAAAATGCGAAAGTACGTCCTGGAGAAGCAGTGGGGATAATAGCTGCAGAATCAATTGGTGAGCCTGGAACTCAGATGACCCTTAATACCTTCCATTTCGCAGGAGTTGCTGAAATGAATGTAACTGTTGGTCTGCCAAGAATAATTGAGATTTTAGATGGCAGAAAAGAACTTGAAAGTCCAATGATGGAAATCTACTTGAAAAAACAGTACAATGCAAATAATGCAAATAATATTGTTGAGTTAAAATATCTTGCGCAACAGATAAAAGAAACAAAACTAAGAGAGATATCTCAAGAATTTACAATTAACATATCTGATTTTACAATTGAATTAATACTTGATAAAAAAAGAATGAAGGAACTGGAAATAACAAATAGTAAACTCTTGGATTCTATTTCAAAACAATTAAAGGGATATACAATAAAGGATGATAAAGATTCATTAGTACTAAAAGCAAGGAATAAAGATAAGACTTTCAATGATCTATATAAGACAAAAGAAAAAATAAAAGAGTTGGTCATAAAAGGAGTAAAGGGTATTTCACAGGTTATGCCTGTGAAAAGGGAAAATGAATTTGTTATTATTACAGCAGGTTCAAATTTAGCAGAGATTCTCCAACTAGAACAAATTGATGCCTTAAGAACAGTTACTAATAATATAAATGAAATAGAACAAGTACTCGGTATAGAGGCTGCAAGACAAGCAATTGTAAATGAAATATTTAAGGTGATAGAGGGTCAAGGACTAAATGTTGATGTAAGGCATATAATGCTTGTTGCTGATACTATGTGTTTAAATGGGACTGTTAAAGGAATCACAAGATATGGTGTTGTAAGTGATAAATCCAGTATTCTGGCAAGAGCATCATTTGAAACTCCAATAAAACATATAATTAATTCCGCTCTTGTAGGTGAAGTTGACAAGCTTAATTCAGTAATAGAGAATGTTATGATTAATCAGCACATCCCAATTGGGACTGGGTTACCAAGACTTTCAGCTAAATTGCTAAAATGATAGAAAGAATAAAATATGGAAGAAGGAAATAAAGAAAATAAAATAGAAAGGAATGAGCAGGAAGAGAGATTCATCTATAAAAAAGTTAGCAATATCATTTTCTCTGTGTTAAGCACAAAAATGATTAAAAAGATGGCTTCTGTAAAGATTATAACTCCTGAGCTTTATGATAAAGAAGGTTACCCTGTAGATGGTGGATTAATGGATATAAGATTGGGAGTTATAGATCCAGGGCTAAAATGTAAGACCTGTGGTTCAAAGTTGAAAGAATGTATTGGACATTTTGGGTATATTGAATTAGCCAGACCAATTATTCATATTAAATTTGTAAATATAATAACCACTCTTTTAAAATGTACTTGTAGAGACTGTAGTAGAATTCTTATACCTGATAATAAATTGGGAAAAATCAAAGAAACTCTAGATCTGGTTGAAAAGACAAGTAGTGTAGAAGAAAGAAGAAAGAAGGTTAAGGAAACAATAGCTAGTTTAAAATCAGTCAATGTATGTCCTCATTGTAAAGCAAAGCAGAAGAGTATAGGTTTGGAGAAACCAACAACATTCATAGAAGAGGAAAAAAGGATAAGCCCAATTGAGATTAGAGCTAGACTAGAAAAAATTCCAGATGATGATTGTGATATATTTGGGTTAAAAGTACCTTCTGTCAGGCCAGAGTGGATGATCATAACAGTATTATCAATCCCCCCTGTTACAATGAGGCCCAGTATAACCTTAGAGAGTGGGGAAAGAAGCGAAGACGATTTAACACATAAACTAGGAGATATAGTTAGAATAAATCAAAGGCTATTTGAAAATATAAATGCAGGAGCACCTGAAATAATTATTGAAGATCTGTGGGACTTATTGCAATACCATGTTACAACCTTTTTTGACAACAATATTGCTCAGCTACCCCCAGCCAGGCACAGAAGTGGTCAACCATTAAAAACTTTAACTGAAAGAATAAAAAGCAAGGATGGGAGAATAAGGCATAATCTTGCTGGTAAGCGTACAAATTTCTCTGCAAGAACAGTTATAAGCCCTGACCCAATGATTGAACTTTATGAGGTAGGAGTACCATTAATTATTGGTACTAAACTTACTGTTCCTGAAAGAGTAAATGAATGGAACGTTAACTATTTAAAAAAATTTGTTGAGAGGGGGCCTGATAACTATCCAGGAGCTAATTATATCACAAGGCCTGATGGCAAAAAAAAGAAAATTACAGATGAAACCAAAGAATCTTCTTTGGAAGAACTCCAACCTGGTTATATTGTAGAAAGGCACTTGATGGATGGGGACATTGCCATATTCAATAGACAGCCATCATTGCATAGAATGAGCATGATGTGTCATCGTGTTAAAATACTACCTGGTAAAACTCTAAGGTTGAATCCTGCTGTATGCAGTCCTTACAACGCAGACTTTGATGGTGATGAGATGAACCTGCATATACCTCAAACAGAAGAAGCAAAAGCTGAAGCAGAAATATTAATGGAAGTCCAGACACAACTTATATCCTTGAGGTATGGGTTAAGTATTATAGGATGTACACAAGATGCAATCTCCGGTAACTATTTGCTTGTCAAAGATGATTCCATAAAAAGAGAACATGCTATAGACTTGTTAAACTCAGTTGGAGTAATTGATTTCTCTAAGCTATCAAGAAAAGCTGTTGTTACTGGTAAAGATGTTTTTAGTGTTTTGTTACCAGACGATTTTAGTCATAGCAATCATTCACGTTCTTGCAATAGGTCAAAGGATAAATGTGATAAAGATACTCACTTGGTTATAGAAAATGGAAAGTTAATTTCAGGTGTTCTTGATAGAAATTCAATAGGAGAAGAATCTGGATTAATGCTAAGGACTATCCACCAAAAGTATGGAAAAGATTTTACTATAGATTTCCTGGGTAGAATATTCAGGCTCGGTATAGAGTACCTGTTTAATTCAGGTTTCACATCTGGGATATCAGACACAGATCTTCCTGAGATAGCTAAATTGAAGATAAGAGAAGAACTGGAAACAGCTAGAAAAAAAGTAGATAATTTAATTTTACAGTTTAATGAAAACCAGTTGGAAGCATTACCTGGAAAAAGACAAGAAGAAACATTGGAGTTAAGGATCTTAGAGGTATTGAACAAAGCAAGAAATGAAACTGGAAAAATAGTTGCAGACTTTGCAAACAAAGAATCCCATACAATGGTGATGGCAGATAGTGGTGCTCGTGGTAATCTCCTTAATTTGGCACAGATGGCTTCTTGTGTAGGTCAACAAGCTATGCGTGGCAAGAGAATAAACAAAGGATTTGAAGACAGAACTTTATCAAATTTCAATAAACTGGATAAGGGCTCAGAAGCACATGGTTTTATCAGTAATGGATTTAAAACAGGATTGACTCCATCAGAGTTTTTCTTTGGTTCTATGACTGGAAGGGATTCTTTAATGGATACTGCACTCAGAACTCCAAAAAGTGGATATTTATATAGAAGACTTGCAAATGCTATGCAGGACTTAAAAGTAGAATATGATTATACCATAAGAGATGCTTCTAATAGGATTATCCATTTTCAATATGGAGAAGATGGTATTGATGTCTCAAAATCTGAGAATGGGATTATCAATGTTAAGAGAATAATAAAAGCAAATATATAATTGGCAACAAATACTTGGAGTGTTTGAGTGTGATATCTTCCCACATTCGACAGTTGGAATCAGAAAATGATGTTTTCAATCAAAAATGTTA
>CAZIEE010000017.1:0-16921 GCA_964538135.1 uncultured Methanosarcinales archaeon | reverse complement strand
AACTTTCAAGACGCTCCGAGTTGAGCGCAAAGCGAAACTCGGAGTAGTTCACGAGCACCAAATAAATTAAAAGCATAGGTTAATGCTGATGCTATTGGTATATTTAAGATTGGAGGTGCAAAAAAAACATTTAAAAGGCTAAATGGCAAGGTATACTTATATGATTTCTTCAAAGTAGTCCAATAATTCTCTTTAATATATTTCCCAACACCTTTAACAGACCTATTCCTGATAGTGTAATTTATAAACTGATACAACCCTATAAAACTTGGATAGATAAGCCCCCCCATGCTGCAGACTTAGCTATATATCCTGATGCAGTGTCTAATGGAATTTTATGGACAAGTTCAAATGCCTGATGCAGAGGAAAAGTGACTGCTGTTCCAATTATAGATGATTCTAGAACACTACCAGATGTATATTTTTTACCTCTCCTAAAATCTGTTGTAGCATCTGCTAATACTTGTGTACCTGCAAGAATTGCTGTATCTCTTGCATAAACAGGTAATAATGTTGCTTGGGTTAAAGGTATTAATCCAGCTAAACCAAGATTTATTGTAGATTTGAATAATTCAGATGATTCATTAACTAAACTCTCCAAAGTAGTACTGCTTTTAGTTGCTTCTTTTTTCCCATGTGGAGAGGTATTTGTTAGGTTATCTGTTGTTTCAGCCATTTCCGGATATTATTTTGCGTAAGTACTAGAAAGTAGTATAAAATTCTCCTATTTTTAAAGCTTTCTATAGGTTTAAGCTTCATTTATTATTAAAAAAGAATAAATATGATGTATTTAAATCCTATGATACCTATAATAACTATGATAGATACCCCATCATAAAGGCTTCTTCACTTATAGTTATTTCGTCATCTTCAACTGATTCTTCCAAACAATCTATTGTATAAAAGTCCTCTTTACTCTCTTCCTGAATATCTTTACAAATTTTTTTTCTCATTGTAGTCACCTCTTTGTTTCACTTTGCTACTCCTAATTGTTAAATCCTTAATTTGTTTGAAAAATAAATCCTCAATAAATTTATTACTTAATTCCATATCAATCACCTTTACTTAGGTAAGTTAGTGATTTGGTTTAAATACCTCACACAGCAAATTGTCCAGTGTCCAGTGGTTAATATTCAACATATATATTTTTAAATGAACACTTCTTCCACTAAAATTAAGATATAGATGCCCGCACCAAGATTAAGAAATAATAGTCTAAGAAGAATATTCAGGAAAGTTCCCGGTGGTAGAGTTAGTTTACTTTATAAAAGAAGAAAACCAAAATCAGCAAGATGTTCTAATTGCAAAGACACCCTAAAAGGAGTCCCAAGAGAGATTCATTACAAAATTAGTGGGCTATCTAAAACTAAAAGAAGACCTGAAAGGCCATATGGTGGGGTACTTTGTAGCAAATGTATGAGGCAAGAGATCATAAATAAGGTAATTGAATAATTATATTAAAATGATTATTGAAATAGGTAGACTGGTAACAAAAATAGCAGGTAGAGATGCTGCACAAAAGGCAGTTATAGTAGATATTTTAGATGATAAACATGTTCTTATAGATGGACAAACAAGAAGAAGGAAATGCAACATATTACATATTGAACCTTTGAATCAAATTATAGAAATAAAGAAAAATGCAAGTCATGAAGAAGTTACTAAAGCTTTGGAACAATTAGGCATGGTAACAAGAACAACTAAACCAAAACAAAAAACAGAGAAGCCAAAGAAGAAAAGAAAAACATCAGATCAATTAAGAGAGCAAAAAGAAGAAAAAAGAAAGATTAGGGATTTGTTCAAGTTCAAGAAAGAAGAAGTAAAACCAGTAAAGTCAGATGAGGTAAAACCAAGTTTAGCTTTACCTTCTATTGAGAATAAAGAGGATGAATTAGAAGAAAAGGTTGGACTTTTTAAAGAAGAAGATAAAAAAATTGACCAATAAGAATAAAAAATAATTATTTTCTATATTTACAATAACCACTGGACACTGGACATGTTTGGTTAAACTATTTAAAGCAATACTTCTATACAGTTAAGTTATAGGAAAATAAAAAAATTAAAAACCAAGAGGAGGGGATGAAAATGGATGGAGTAAAAAACACACCAGAAAAAAAATTCAGTACAGGGGCATTGACTGCAACAGTGTGGCAAAACCAAGGCAAAGGAAAAATAGGGGAACCAGTTCAATTCAGAACTGTATCTTTCCAAAGAAGATACAAAGACAAAAATGGTGTTTGGCAAAGCACAAGTACACTAAGGATAAATGATCTGCCAAAAGCATCTTTAGTGCTGGAAAAGGCTTATGAATACTTGGTTATGAGAGGTCTGCAAGAAAGTGCTGAAGATTATATTAATCAAGATATGGTAGAGGAAGTAATATAGAAAACTAAAGATATAAATAAAAGGTGATTTTATGGTACAAGAACTAATACAAATACAAAAAAGTGAAGTAAAAATAAAAAAGAAAGAAATAGATGTTGGGAAAGAGAATAAAGAAAAAACAATCTATGACCTGCCAGGTGTAGGTGCAGCAACTGCTGAAAAGCTTACTTCAGTAGGCTTTGATGATTTGATGAGTATAGCTGTTGCTTCTCCATCAGCATTAATAGATGCAACTGGTATGGGGGATGCTTTAGCAAAAAAGATTATTGCAGTTGCAAGAGCTTCATTAGAGATGGGTTTTGAATCAGGAGAAGAATTTTTAAAAAGAAGAGAAAAGATTTACAGGATTAAAACAGGAAGTAAAGCTCTAGATGTATTAATTGGGGGCGGTTTTGAAACTGGAGCCATCACAGAATGTTTTGGGGAGTTTGGTTCAGGTAAAACTCAACTAGGCCATGCTCTTGCAATCAATTGTCAGTCTATTGATAAGAGTGCAGTTGCAATTTACATAGATACAGAAAATACTTTTAGACCTGAAAGGATAATTCAACTTGCCAAAGGAGCAGGAATACCAGAAGAACAAGCATTGAGGAATATCAAGGTTGCTAGAGCCTATAATTCAGATCACCAAATGCTTCTTGCAGAGAAAATAGAAGATCTAATCAAAAATCACAATCTAAACGTAAAAATAATTATTATTGATTCGTTGACAGCACACTTTAGAGCAGAATTTATAGGGAGAGGTACTTTAGCAGAGAGACAACAAAAAATAAATAAACATATGCACTTATTGCTTAAGTTAGCAGATACTTACAATCTTTGTGTTTATGTTACAAACCAAGTAATGGCTAAGCCTGATACTTTCTTTGGAGATCCAACCCAAGCAATTGGTGGGCACATTGTTGCACATGCATCCACTTTTAGGGTTTATCTAAGGAAAGGGAAGAAAGGTACAAGGGTAGCTAAATTAGTAGATAGTCCATCTATGCCTGAAGGTGAAGCTGGTTTCTATGTGGACACAAACGGGATAAAAGATATAGAGTAATTATCGAGTAATTTTTAAAATCTATCTACTCCTAATTACTCCAATTTTTTGGCAATACTTGTTTATACAACATTTAGAACAAAAAGGGCTTATTGGAACGCAAATATTTTGGCCGTATGCGACTAATAAATTGTTTAGATCATGCCAATATCTTTTTGGCACAATCCTAATTAATTCCTTTTCTGTTTTTTCAGGAGTTTTTGTTTTAACCCAACCAAGTCTGTTAGTGATTTGAAAAACATGAGAGTCAACTGGGATATGTAAATTCTTACCGAAGCCATAACACATGACTATGCCCATGCACTTACGGCCTATACCAGGCAGTTTCAGTAATTCTTCTTCATTATCTGGCACCTTCCCCCTATAATCCTCAATCAAAATCTTACAAACTTTCTTAATCCATTTTGTTTTTATATGATAAAATCCAACTGGAAAGATTAGATTTTCAATTTTTTTTGTTGACAATTTTAGCATATCTTTTGGATTAGAAGCAAAATCAAACAATCTTTTTGAGGCAGGCCCTGTTGTTGTGTCCTTTGTTCTTAAGCTTAAAATACAAGAAATCAAAACAAGAAATGGATCTTTTGTTTTTTCTCCTATTTCTGTTGCAATAGGATTTTCAAACTGCTTGACCTCTTGTTTAAGAAGTTTTATTATTTTGTCAATGTTTTTTAGTTTTTCTACCATTTTATTGGTAATATCTGTCTTTCCTGTTGTGGCTTCAATAATTCCATAGTGAATAACCATAATTCTATAAAATTTTTGTTTTAACTTAAATTCGATAGTTTATAATCATCAAATACCCCAATACATTTAAAAATTCCAAATCAAAAAATTCCAATAATGGGAGAATTAAAGAGAGTTTTGGGATTTTGGAGTGTACTGGCTTTGTCTATTTCTTCCATTATGGGTACTGGATTATTCTTTGGTGTAGGAATAGGCTCAAGCTACTCTGGGCCATCTTCCATAATATCATGGATTATTTTAAGTATTGTTGCAATCTATATTAGCATGTATTTTGCAGAGTTGGTTTCTATCTACCCAAAAGCAGGAGGTATCTATGAGTATAGCAAGCACGCTTACAATCACTTTTTTTCTTTTTTAATTGGGTGGATTGCATGGGTTGTTGGAAATTTAATAACAGCTTTGATTATTGTAGCTGCAATAGACTATATCATCCCAGACTCTTCTAGATTTTTGCTTAAGATTATAGTAGGATTCTTACTTGTTATTATATTAAACTTTATTGCTTATCTTGGTATTGAGTCAAGCACAAAACTACTTTTTGTTTTTACTATATTTGCCATTGGTGTATTATTATCAATAATAATTCCAGGTATTTTTCAGATTAATGTTTTAAACTACTCTCAATTTTTTGCCTTTGGAGTATCTTCAATTTTAGTTACAGTTTTCTTCCTTGCAGAAAGCTTTTTTGGATGGGAGGGTGCTACATACCTGGCAGAAGAAACTATGGAGCCAGAAAAATCAATACCCAAGGCCATTGTGATTGGAACAATAATAGTAGCAGTTTTAGCAGTTTCAACAGCCATAGTTTCTATTGGAGTAGTTAATTGGAGATTACTAAAAGAATCAGCTAGTCCCCTCTCAATTGTAGCTAAACCACTATTTGGTAAGATAGGAACACACCTGCTTAACTTTGGTGTTTTTATTTCTCTTATTGGTTCTGCTGCAAGTGGAGTGATAACTATGCCAAGATTAATCCTTTCATTAGCAAGGGATAAATTATTTATATCTCAATTAAGCGATGTCCATGAAAAATTTAAGACACCTTACAAAGCTATAATATTCCAAACAATAGTTTCAATTTTTGTATTTTTAATTGCATTTGGAAAGTATAAAGTATTGCTGGGACTTTTACTCCCTCTTGGATTTATTATGTACCTTTTTGTTATTTTATCTGTACCTATATTAAGAATAAAAGAGCCTCAACTTAAGAGGTGGTTTAAGGTTCCTTTTTTAAAAACTGGTACGTTGATTATGTTGGTTTTCATTGTAAGCCTTATAATGATGTGGATATTAATTGAACCAAATTCAATCAATAATCTAAAATTAGGACTTTCATTTATTATTCTTGGAGTCCCTGTATACTTTTTGCTTAAAGTGTATTATGACCCGGATGCCATAATAAAAATTAACGATGCTATTGCATATATCACCTTATTAATGGAGAGTCTAATCCTACCCAAGGGAATTATAAAGGAGATACTTACATTACTGGGGGATATAAAAGGGAAAAAAATTCTTGAGTTTGGTTGTTCTGTTGGAACATTTACACTACCTCTTGCAGAGGCTGTAAATCCAAATGGTAAGGTCTATGCAACTGACCTATCTAAAAAAGGTATATTAATTACAAGTAGTAGAATTAATAAAAAGGGCCATTCACATGTAATTGTTATTCATGATGAACATCAGATAAACAGAGTACATCCATTGATTCCTGATGTTAATGCTATTGTAAGTATTGGTATGATGGGTTATCTTCAAGATGTAAAAAAAGTTCTGAACGAGATGAGTAGCCTGCTCCCTTACGGCGGTAAAATAGTTTTTGTTGATTATGTTGACTTATTTAAGATAATACCCAATGTAGCATGGTTATCCAAGGATAAAACTATAGAAAAAGTATTTCGTGAAGCTGGATTTTCAGTTTCAGTCATTAGAAAAAAAGGCCTATTTTGGAATTATGTTTATGTTTATGGAATTAAATCTCGTGAAGATATACCTTATGTATAAAGAACAAACTTGTCATGGTTTAATACCTCTAACTTTTTAAATGTTTCTTTCTGGACATTTTTGTTTATATTAGCGAATGAGAAAGCGCTAAAGATAGGAGCCTCAAAGGTTTATATTGAAGACCTAAAAGAAGAGTTTGTAACAGATTTAATATTTCCAGCAATAAGAGCAAATGTAGTTTATGAAGGAAGGTATTTAATGGGAACTTCTTTAGCAAGACCATTGATAGCTAAAAAGCAGATTGAAATAGCTAAAAAGGAAAATGCAGAATTTCTAGCCAAATTTAAAGAGTGCTCTGATATGATTGAATATGCAACTAAAAATTCCATTAATCGAAAGGTATTTATGAAACACCTGCAGGAACAATTTTGCACATTGCACATCGTGATATTGAAGGACTTACTATGGACAGAGAGGTAATGCATTTGCGTGATATGTTAATGCCTAAATTTGCTGAGCTGATTTACTATGGCTTTTGGTACTCTCCAGAGATGGAGTTTTTAAAGGCAGCATTTGATAAAAGCCAAGAACATATTAGTGGAATAGTATACTGCTCTTTATATAAAGGGAACTGCACTTTTATTGGTAGGGAATCAAAAGAATCATTGTACAATCAAGAGTTAATCAGCATATTACCATTACAAACATGACAAAAACAAAAAATTTAAATAATTTGTAATGGTAATAACTTTATGAGGGTAATTACAAGGAAAAAAGGCAATATTGAGTATTTCTATTTACAGCACTCGTTTAGGAAAGGCAAAGGGGTCATAACTAGAGAAAAATATATTGGAAAGAAAATACCTCAGGATATAGAGAAAATTAAAAGCCAATTAGAAAATGAATATAAAAAAGAGTTGTATAAAAAATTTGAGAAGATAAAGAAGAATTTTCAAAAAGAGTGGAAAACCTATCCAAAGTCAATTCAGGAAAAAGAAAAAGAAGAAATTGCAATTGCTTTTACATACAACACAAATGCTATAGAAGGCTCTAAAATAACATTAGAAGAAACAAGAGAAATTGTTCAAGATAAGATTGCCCCTAATAAGCCTTTGAGAGAGATAAAAGAAACAGAAGCACATTATAAAGTATTTTTAGGTATTTTAAATAAAAAGAAAGAGATTTCAATTTCGTTGCTATTGAAATGGCATAAAGAGATTTTTAAAGAAACAAAAGAGGATATTGCGGGAAAATTTCGTGACTATCTTGTAAGAATTGGAGATTATAGGGCACCGGATTGGCAGGACGTGGAAAGATTAATGAATGATTTTATAAGACTTTTGAATTCAACTAAATTGAATCCTGTTGAGTTATCTGCACTATTGCACTACAAATTTGAAAAAATTCATCCATTTGGAGATGGCAATGGAAGGATAGGAAGGCTTATAATGAATCATATCCTTTGGTATAGTAACTATCCAATGTTAATTATTGAATACAAAAAGAGAAAATCTTATTATAAAGCATTGCAAAGAGATGAGAATGGATTTGTCAATTATTTTTTAAGGAGGTATTTAGTTGTACATAAGAAAAGAATCCAAGGGTAAAGTAAATTTTATTCTTTTGTATAAATAAAAATGAGAAATCTTATCTCGTTAATTGATTGGAATAGTAAAATAATTTTAGATTTAATTAATTATGCTTCAAAAATAAAAAAACATCCACAAATTTATTTTGGTACCTTAAAGAACAAGACAATGCTTATGATTTTTGAAAAACCATCCTTAAGAACAAGGCTTTCTTTTGAGGTTGCAATGACTCAATTAGGGGGACATGCAATTTTTGTGGATTCTAAAGATTCTCCACTGGGGAAAAAAGAATCAATAACAGATATTGCTAAGACCTCAAGCATATATTGTGATATAATAATGGCAAGAATGTACAAGCAAGGAGATGTTGAAGATTTGGCAAAAAATGCGACAGTGCCTGTTATTAACGGTTTAACAAACACATTTCATCCATGTCAAATTCTATCAGACTTATTTACAATAACTGAAAAAAAGAATAAGTTAAAAGGCTTAAAATTATGCTTTTTAGGGGACGGCAATAATAACATAACCCATGACTTACTTTTAGGATGCTCTTCAGTAGGCATGGATATATCTATTGCATGTCCAAAAGAATTAATGCCACAAAAATGGATTGTTGATATTGCACTGAAGAAATCTAAATCTTCAGGCTCTGAAATTGAGATTACACATAATTCAAAATCTGCTGTTGAAAATGCAGATATAGTTTATACTGATACATGGTTTAGCTACCATATACCAAATAAAATGTGGAAAAATAGAATTAAGTTATTGAAATCTTATCAGGTAAATAAAGCATTAATGGGATGTGCTAAAAAAGATACTTTATTTATGAATTGTCTTCCTGCTATGCGTGGGTATGAGCAAACTGCAGATGTTATTGATGGAAAACAAAGCATTGTTTTTTACCAAGCAGAAAATAGATTGCACATGCAGAAAGCAATAATATTGAAATTGTTGAGTAAAAGCGATTAAAATAGTATAATAAAAAATGCCAAGTACTTATTGATGAATTAAAGAAGCAATTTGATAATAATAAATTTCTTGTTTTGGAAGGAGATGTTACTGATATTGTTCAATGTGAGATCAAAACCTAAACCCGCCATTAATGGATATAACCTCTCCTGTTATAAAGCTTGATTTATTGGATGCTAAAAATATAACCAGATTTGCTACATCTTGTGGTGTACCAATCCTATTAATAGGTATCGAACTTAAAAGCTCTTTTTTTCCTGAAGAAGGTATTGATTTTATTATGTCTGTTTCTATCAATCCAGGAGCAATTGCATTTACTGTAATTCCATACTTACCAAGCTCCTTTGCAAGCGATTTTGTAAATCCAATAATGCCTGCTTTTGATGCAGCATAATTGGTTTGACCAAAGTTACCATCTAATGCAACTACTGAGCTTATATTTATTATTCTGCCTTCTTTTTTCATCAATGGCAGTGCATTTCTTGTCACATTAAAAACTCCCTCCAGATTTGTTTTGATTACAGTTTGCCACTCTTCTATATCCATATTCTGTAGTGTTTTATCCATGATTATTCCAGCATTGTTTATTAAAATATCTAAATTCTCAAACTCCTTCTTGACAATATCAAACATTGCTTTAACATCATTAAAATTAGAAACATCTGCTTTGAGTGCAATACAGTCATTTATCTCTTTTTCTATACCCAATTTTTTTATCTCACGTTTTATCTTATTTATTTCATTAACTGTCTCTAAAGCTCCTTTTTCATTTTTATTATAATTAATTACTACATTAGCACCTTTTCTTGCAAGCTCTATTGCAATAGCTTTGCCTATGCCACTAGAAGTTCCACTAACAAATGCATTTTTTCCCAGCAAGATTAAACCATCATAATAGTTTTCGGATATTGTATTGGTTACTTTATTTATTCCTGATTTTTTTGAGGTCACGTATACTACCCCAATTATGAAACCTTCTTCATCTGCTAAAGGATTTTTACTTCTCAACTCATCAAAAAGCCTTTTTGTTGCTAATGTAATTAAAGTATCCCTATCACTCTCTTCTTTTGAAGAAGGTTCATTACCACCTATCTCTGGCAATATTCCTGCTTGCAAACGCCTTACTCTTAAAAAATTAAGCCAATCACTATATTTTACCTTAAAAAGTTTATAATATGGTTTTTCATAAATAAATCCTGCAGACTTCAAGGAACTCAAATAAACATCAGCATTCCTTGGATTTGGAAAGACAAACTTTTTTTGAGTCTCAGTCATATTTATTCTCTCGTCAAGACCATCCCTATAACACTCAAACCTTTGATCTCTTCTTACTATCTCAATTGCTATGTCATGAACCCTTTTTACAGTGTCATCAATCAATAAAGCACCATAAGGAATATTTTCTAAATTTATATTAACACTTTGAAATGTAAATGTTCCATAGTCTTTAAGCGCAGAAGCAATGCCTTTGAATGTTTCTTCAAGATTGGGTACCAAGTGCAAGGTATTTGCAGAGAATACATGATCAACAATATTGGTACCAATTGTATCCGAGAGTGTAGCATAATTTACATGCGCTTTAGAATCTCTTGAATCTAGTTTTTCAGTCTTCTCCATGATAAAAAACTTAATTCTATGCTTTATTTTTTTATCATTGTTTAAAACTTCATATGCCTTTCCAAGCCATGCTGGTGAGTTGTCAACAAGCCACAACTCAATTTCAACATCCAAATGATCTAAAAGACGCATAGATGAAACTCCGGTTCCTGCTCCAAAATCAACAACAACATCACCTTTCTTAATTTTTGGAGCTACAATCTTTACAATCTCATCTAAAATTGCTATATAATAATTAGAATTTGAAACAGCCTCATGATATGCTATAGCCCCTTTTGATGGGGATTTATCTGGTTTCCATGAGATTAGTTTATGTTTTTCCTCTTGCCCCTCATGCTGCAATTTTTGCTTCTGTTCTTCTTCTTGTTTCATTAGATTTAGAGGTTTATTTAGTTTATTATGTTACGATTACACCTTCACTTAATAATTCTCTGATATTTTTTTTATTAAAGCCAATACCTTCTAAAATGTCTCTTGTGTGCTCCCCTAACTTTGGAGCTGGTGAGTAATGCATTTTATTGCCGTTAGAAAAGGTAATTGGCATAATAACTTGGAGTAAACCATCGAGCTTTATTAATTTTTTTAAAATTACCCTCTTCGATTAAATCTTCAATCTTTTTTATAGGTTCACAACAAAAGTCATATTTTTTGTTTAACCTTACCCACTCTTTCATTGTTCTGCTTTTAAATATGTATTTCATTTCTTTTAAAATTAATGGATGTACTTCAAATTGCTTCTCAACTAAATCTTTTCTTTGAATAGCTTTGCAAAAAGCCTCCCAAAATTTTTTTTCTACTGCTGCAATGCTTATAAGCTTGCTGAATCCTTTTGTGTCTTTTTTTGCTGTAAAAAGTGCATCAATCAAACCACTTAGTGATATATAGTTTAAGTCATGTCCTGCCTTATTTTTGTAAGGACCATTTTGACCATAGCCAGTTATTGAGCAATAAACTATCCCTGGATTAATCTTATTAACATCTTTGTAGCCAACTCCCAATTCATCTACCTTTCCAGGTCTGAACCCCTCAATTATAACATCTGAGTTTTTTGCAAGCTTCATAAATATTTCTTTTCCTTCCTTTGTTTTTAGGTCTAATGAAATGCTCTTTTTATTCCGGTTTAGAGAAAAAAAATAGGCACTTGATTTATTATTATGATCATCTTTATTCTTTCTGAGTCCATATTCTAAATCAAAATGCCTCATAGGATCTCCTAATGGACTCTCTACTTTGATAACCTCTGCTCCAAGATCAGCTAGAAATAAAGAACACATTGGTCCTGGCAAAAGTGTTGATAAGTCCAATACCCTTAGTCCATTTAATAACATAAGTTTCACTTTGTTTTATTGTAAAAACGTACTATATAAAAGTGTTACGCTATGTAGTATGTGCATAGCCATTTTTCTTTACGACACTGAGCAAAATCACTCCTTCGTCGGTTGCCGTCAGGTTCGCACATGGTTATTATTTTTGTGATAACCGACATTCGTCCCCGTAAGGGACATCCCCCTCGAAGTCGGTTATCCTATTTATGTGATATGGCTCACAAAAGACGGCAACATATATTTTGCTCAGTGTCTGTGTAGCTATGCACATACCTATGTATCAAGCTTTAGAATGCAGCCCGCAATTCTTTATAGATTATTTTCTCATTTATAGCTCTCTTCAACAACACGCTTTATTTGATTTGCTTTTGATGCTCCAATTTTTTCTACTTGTTGCAAATCTTCTTCACTGGCATTTATAATATTTTTAATTGTTTTGAAATTTGTTAGTAATGCCCTTGCTGATACAATCCCCATGCCTGGCAAAGCACTTACAGCATATTCCTGTTGCTCTTTTAATGTTGGTTGTTTTCTATTTGTATGTAAATTAATATCCCTTCCAATTTGTTCTTGCTCCCTCTTGGCAATTATCCTGATCAAAGAAGATGTGTCCTTAAAATTCCGTGTTTGTATTATTGGTACCCCATAGCTAACTGCAATAGTTGCCATCATACCCAATATAGAATGATGATGAACATTTCTGACAGCATAAATATCTTCCATACCCTCAATTACAATTACCGGCCTTTGAAAATTCAGCTTTAAATTTTTAATCTGATGAAGTAATCTTCCATCTACTATTGAATTAACAAAATCATGGACTGTTTTTGTCTCAATACCGCATCTTGAAGAAACAATATAATCCCCATACTCAATTTTTTTTAGATTGACAAGAACATTGTTTTCAGCAAGATCTCTTACAACTGCATTGGATTTTTGCCTGTAATCAGCAAATACATTTATTCTTTCTTCATAGGAGGTTAAAAGTGTTGTATCCTGTAATATGACATCTTTTTTTTCATATTTTTCATAAACTCCAAGCTTCTTTTTTATATCAGCCAATGCTCTATACATTCTTTTTTCTTTATGATGACTAACCCATTTATAAGCTTCATCCCTGGTATTTTTCGTCATTAATATGATAACTCTTCCTTTTTCCTGTCTACCTGTACGTCCTCTACGCTGTATGTTTCTTATTGCACTTGGTAGTGGTTCATAAAAAATGACAAGCTCTACTCTAGGTATATCCAGTCCTTCCTCCCCTATAGAAGTTGCAACAAGTACATTGAATAATCCATTTCTAAAATTTTCTATTATCTGTTTCTGCTCTTTTTGATTTAATCCAGTATCATTTTTTTTCCTTTGACCAACAAAAATATTCGCCTTTATATTTGGTATTTTATTCAATTTTTCAATTATGTCCATGGCATTATCCCTATATTGATTAAAAATAATTATCTTTATGGATTGATTTTTTTTAACCTCATCTTCTACAATCTTTTGTAACTCTGTCAATTTAGGATGCTCTACTTTTTCCTCATATAAAATATTAGATTTAACAAGTGCGGATCTAAAGTTCATATCGTTAAAAATTGACCTTATTGCTTTAGTAGGCAATGTCTTAGAGTCATTTCTCAATTTTTCAAAATACTTATGAAGAGCATTTATTCCCTGAGTTTCAAGCAATTCAAGAGCATGGTAAATCTTCATAAGTTCTGCAAGCACTGAGATAGAATTTAACACAACAAAGTCTTTTTCACCATGACCAATTCTACTTCTTAACTCTCCTTGTAATTCAATCAAATCAGACTTTATTACATACTTTAAGTCACTTCTTTTTAATATTCCCCATTGTTTTAATTTTTCAAGTCTTTCACTTAAAAACGAAGATAAAAATCTTCGTACATCTTTAAAGACATTTGGTAATTCAACATTTATCCAATCAATTGATGTTTCCTGGATATAAGGCTTCACATCTGGATCTTCATCAGTCCTTACTTCAATCTCTTCAATAAATAGATTTTTACATATCTCTTGTATTTTTTCCATATCACTGCCTGGAGAAGCTGTTAGGGCAATGATCCTGGGATATTTTGAGAGTTTTACAAATTGCTTTGCAACAAAAACATAGGAATATTCCCCAACTGCACGATGGGCTTCATCTATCCCTAATAAACAGGTTTCTTCCAGATTGATTCTCCCACTTATTATATCATTCTCTAGACCTTGGGGAGTTGAAAAAATTACTTTCGAATTTTTCCATAGCTCGGCCCTCTTCTTTGGGTTCACCATTCCAGTAAAGATGTTCATTTCAGCATGATCAATATCACAATTTTCTCTAAAAACATTTAGATATTGTTCAATTAATGGTTTTGTAGGTCCAATAAAAAGAACCTTCAAATTTGGGAATTGTTTTAGCCTTTGGGTGGTAAGCATTAGAAATATGTTTGTCTTCCCCATTCCAGTTGGAAGTACAACTAGTGTGTTTTTTGATACAGCTGTTGCAAGAATAGTCTGCTGGTATAAACGCGGTTCAAAGTTTTTAATCATCACCATATAATATCACCATATAATTTATCCAATATTTTCAATAATTAATTTTCTTACCCCATTAGGCTCAGCTTTACCACTGGTTCTTGCAATAACTTTTCCAATTAAAAAATTCAAGGCGTTCTTTTCTCCTCTTTTATAATCTTCAACTGCCTGGTGATTTTTTTGTATAACTTCTAAACAGTATTTTTTAAGCTCAGCAACTTCAGAAACAGCTTCTAATCCTTCTTTTTTTATGTAATCCTCAACATCAAATGGCATTTCAATTAATTTTTCTAATAATTTAGATGCTACATTATCTGTTATTTTTTTACTTTCAACCAGTTTTAATAAATCAATTATGTGCTTTTCTCCAATATCAACTTCATGAAGTTCTTTTTTATTGTAATTAAGAATCCTAACCAATTCTCTTCTCAACCATTTTGCTGCCAATACTGGATTAATTTTCTTTGAAACTTTTTCAAACATTTCAGCAAGAAATTTGTCAGTGGCAATAATCTCTGCATCTTCCTTTTTAATTCCATAGACTTCTACAAATCTCTTGATTTTATCCTGTGCAAATTCAGGCATTTCTTTTTTTATCTCATTGACAAACTCATTGGTAATTTCTATAGGAGTCAAATCAGTATCAATTATATAGCCGTAATCTTCTTCTGTTTCTTTTTTTCTTAAAGAAAAACTAACTCCCTTAACACTATCCCACGATCTTGTTTCCTGATGCAAAGTTTTTCCCATTTTTACTTCTTCTTTCTGTCTGTCAACCTCATAAAACAATGCTCTTTCTATCTCTTTAAATCCAGTTACATTTTTTATTTCAATTCTTGTATAGTTGCTTTCTTTTATGGAAATATTTGCATCAGATTTAATTATACCATTATTCACATCAAAAATTTCCAAATAGTTGAGTACAACAATCAGTTTTTTCATAAAGGCTCGTGCCTGATCTGGGCTTTCTAAATCGGGATTTGTTACAACCTCCACTAAAGGATTGCCGCTCCTATTGTAGTCAACTAAAACATAGGCAGATTCCTTCATTCCAACAGGATGTACTAAAGAGGCAGGGTCTTCTTCCAAATGAACTCTCTTTATACCTATTAGTTTACCATCAATTTCTAAACTTCCATTTTTACCAAGAGGAATATCATATTGGGTAATCTGATAGTTCTTAGCCATGTCTGGGTAAAAATAGGATTTTCTTGAGAATATCAATTCAGGAGATACTTCACAATTCAGAGCTAAACATAATTTCAATGCAAATTCAACTGATTTTTTGTTTAAAACTGGTTTGCTTCCTGGTTGTCCAAGGCATGCTTCACAAGTTCTTGTATTTGGAGCATCATATCCATCATCTCCTTTAGTTGGGCAAGAACAGAATAGTTTTGTTTTTGTGTTGAGTTCAATGTGTACTTCCAAACCAATAACTATCTCTGATTTGAATTTTTGCATAAAATCAGTTTGCAGATAGATAATAAAAAACTTTCTAATATAAATTGGCAATGGCGCATCAAAACTTTTATCAAAATAGTCATTTTTTCTTAACTTTATAAACCAGAAAACCGATTATAGAGCCTAGAAGGAAATATGTGATGCCACCAATTGCAATACATCCATATCCAATTATACCAAATACACCACAGCTAAATGTCAATAAATATAGAAGTAAAAAACATTCCCAGCAATTTTTTATAGAATTAAGCAATATTGTTAGAATACCATACAAAATCCAATACGTTAATAATCCTAGGGTAGCACCCACCAACCAATAATACCTTTTCTCTATTTTAAAATTTTTCATGTTGAATTTATAAGATTTATTGTCCTTTCTAATAAATTTAGATATTCATTATTTAAAGTTTTTCTAATCAATACTTTAGTTTTTTGGGAATTGTCTAATTGTCTGTGTGAAGCAAAATTACGCAAATGTTTTTTAGAGTTAGAATTTACATTATTGTAAATCCTCTTTTCATCTTCAATAGTGACTATCCCATCGTTAGTCTTAAAAATATCGCCTTGTATTATTATAAATTTATTTAAATTAACATTTTGTCCAGGCTGTGGATATACATTTTGATACGACCAATTAAAGTATTGTTCAAATAAATTAACGGAAATTTTTTCTGCTTGAGAATTACTTATATCTACTCCAGACAGTATTGCTTCAAAAACATTTCTGAAAGTGATATGTTTTTTGTCTTGACTTCTGAATTTACTTATAGCTTTATTACCTAGGTTATTTAATGCTCTTCCAAATTCACTTGTCCCCTCAAACGCCCCCGGACATCCCACAGCCACAAAAGTCTCGATTTTACTGGAATCAAATTTATTTCTTTCCAAACTATCTAAAGCAGAACGGCATCCATTACTAAACCCAACATACTGCAGATTATTCTTGCTTGTAAAATTCAAAACACCATTCAATAATGCAGGAACAAAAACATCAGTCAAATTATAAAAGCTGTAATCAATGCAGTCATCACAATCCTGTCCTGGACCACCAGTAATTTCTATAAGCCATGTATCTCTTCCTACATTAGACAATTCATCCCCTAAAACTTCCCATGTTGTCAAGTTGCTATGTGTTTATCCGAATAATGGACCTATCATGTGGAAATAAACCCCTATTATGAAAAATATTATGGTATATATGTAATATCCAATTATAATAGATAGTACCCCATATTTAGATATTCTAGTACCTTGACACATAAATTATGAAACATAATATTTTCTTAATTTTTTATTCG
>CAZIEE010000016.1:0-17063 GCA_964538135.1 uncultured Methanosarcinales archaeon | reverse complement strand
AGTGTAGCCTTTTTGCCTAATATGCACTGCTGTTTCAGCCATATACTCCTAAGAGCATGTGTCACAGCTGTATTTTATGATATGGTATGTACCTTAGCAAAAAGGCATGTAGCCCAGCTTTTATTCCAACAGGTTATGTTGGAAGTATGGCTGGGAAAAGAAATAATAAAAAAGAGATATAAAAAATTATCTATTTTTTTGCGACGCCTTTGGCGTATCTATTATCTACCCCGACGACGCGGCTGTTGCCATAGCCCAAGTCACCGTTGCCACAAAGCCTAGACCTGCCACCGAGCCTGTCGACGTACAAAGCCCGCCCATGACCTTTGCCATCTGATGTTATAGGCGGCAAAAATAACCCCATCATTTTATCAAAATGATAATCTTTTCCTTCAAAATTAAATCCGTCTTTCAGCCTTTTGACAAGAGACGCAACCGTTTCTGCAGAATAATTAGCCCATGCGTAATGAATTACATTCTCTCCTTCGATAATCTCATCTGGGTTCATATTTTTACCATTAATCACTTCTTTCATTTTAATGAGTTTTGCTTTAATAGCTATGGACTGGTCTGCTGTATACTCAATTGATTCGCCATCATAAGGGAATAGAATAACATTTTGAGCTTTTCCTTTTTTTATTTGTCCATCCATGCTTAGATAAACAACAGATTCGTTTTCTCTAAACTGGCCTTTAAAATATTTTTCAGTTCCTTCTATGATTGCCGCTTTTACGGATTTAGCATCCACAGCAACATAATATTTACCCTCTTCTTCAACAACTCCTTTTATTCCTGTCAGGAATCCAGAATTAGTTTGTATCAAAAACAAATCTTCAAAATTAAGGCATAAATCAGCCAAATAAAAATATTGCCCCCATCCATCTATTGCTTTTTGATTGGTTTGTCTTTGCCTGTTAGGTGTAAGCGCTTCAACAAGCTTGTCAAGAATAATATCTCCACCGGCAAATACTCTGCCATCTCCTATTAATGGAACTATTTTGGGTATTGCCCCCGTATAAGGTTGAAATGTTACTGGACTGTTCAATCTTGAAGTTAAATCCGGTTTATCCATTTTAGCATCCTTCAAAAAATGTTTCTTTGGGAAGAGAAACAGAATGGTGTTTATAAATCTTTCGTTTTTGATGTTACTACAAAGTGGTTAACCAAATTTCGTGAAGTCGCCAATTTTTAGCTGGCCTTTCAAATGAGTTGGACATCTATAAATATCATACTCGAAAACATCTTTACCCTCTTGCCCAGAGGTTATCAAATCCGTTTCCAAAGTGCTGTTTATAGCCAAGATACCTTAACTCAGGAAAACATCTCCTTAATTGTATCGACGTATTGCCTTTTAGTTTGTGAATAATTTTGAAAGGCGTTAGTGTTGGCTTTGCACTTACAAATAAATGCAAATGGTCAGGCATAATCTCCAAAGCAAGATTATCAATTCCTAATTCTTGGCATTGACCATCAATAATAATCTTTAGAATATCTTTGACTTTATTGATAAAACCGGCTTTCTGTATTTTGGTATCCATATTATATGATAATTTATGTTATACTTACAATGATGGGATGCCCTCACCGTTGCGATTTTGCTTTCAATCTTGTGCACTTCTGGATTAAAGTGCTGATACAATTTTTTAGTCATAGCGACCACCTCATGCTGAAGGTGGTTGCTTTTTCGTTAAGGGGTTCTCATTCAACGAACCATACATTAAACTTTTAGCCGATAAGCGACCTCTGCAAGAGGGAAAAGTTTAAGGGGAAAAGTTTAAGTTAAATGGTTTGTGTGAGAAACCCCCGACTTTAGTCGGATTTATTTTGGGAGTATGTTATTTTAGCTAATCTTTTAATAAAAACTTAAACGCAGGAACAAATGAAATATCTGAACCATGGATTTTATGCTTTTCTTCTTTATTCCGGGTTATTATAACCCCTTCCTTAATATCAAACTTTTTCATGAACGCAAGAATTCCATGGGTATCAATTTTTCCGTATTTGATTTCAACAGGCAAAGTATTCTTTTCAACCAGCACAGCATCAACTTCATTTTTATAAGGGTCTTTCCAGAAAAATTCAGCTTTGAGCTGCATTATAATCAACCACTCAAAAACCCTGGATTTTGATAGGTCATCATCCTTAAATAAAAGATCTGCTGAGATTATTGTAGGGTAATACTTCTTCAGCTTTCTTTCGACTTTCCTTCTGTTTTTTGAGTAATTATACAATTTTTTTATTAAAAACGAGTCTTCAAGATAAATTAAGTAGCTGGAAATGGTCTGCCTTGAAATACCAAGCTCTCTAGAAAGCTCTGAAAAATCAACAAGCTGGCCAGGTTCTTCAAGAAATATATTAAGCAGTGACTCAATAACTGATACATCCTTTATCTTGAATAAATTTTGGATATCTTTGAATATAACTTTTTCCACTACGCTTTCTTTTATGTATCTTTTTATAATTTCTTTGCTATCAATGTTTACTAACTCAGGAAATCCGAGAGTTAATGTATACGTATCAAACAATATTCCAAGTTCTTTCTCATAAAGGCCTATGGGCTTAAAGTCAACACCTTTAAACAAAAGGAATTCCCTGAAGGAAAGTGGTTCTACTTTAAAGTTAAATATCCTTCCTGCCAATGTTTCTTTTGATTTCCTCTTTATGAACAGGGATTCTGAGCCGGAAACGACTATCTTGATGTTTTTCCCAAAAGTGTCATAAACTCCCTTAAGCTGGTTTTCCCAATTATCCAGTTTCTGAATCTCGTCAAGCAAAAGCATGTATCTTCCTTTTTTAAAATCACACTCCATCAAGCTTTCGTACTCAGCCATGATTTTTCAAAAAGTTTAAATAATGTCATGCTATGGGTTTAGGATTATAATTGATAATGAAAAATAATTTACAATGAAAATTCGCAAAGCCAATCCAAAAGATTCAAAAGGAATTGCTAGTGTTCTTATACAGAGTTATAACATTAAGGATTTGAAAGAAGGAATTTCTGTTTTCAAAAGCGAAACAAAAAAATACCATCATTACATTGTAGCAGAGGATAATTGTAAGGTCATTGGAATAGTAACTTGGTTGATGCATGGTTTGTTTAATCACCAACTTTGTGAACTTGACAGGATTGCAGTATCACCTGAGTACAGAGGCAAAGGCATTGCAAAAAAATTATTTGAAGCAATGGTTAAAGATGCAAAATCATTTTACAAAAAAGACAGATTTAAGCTAAGAAAATTATACCTTTTAACTCATGCTGACAATATAAGGGCACATAGATTCTACGAGAAGCTGGGATTTAAGTACGAGACAACACTTAAAGAACATTATTATAAAGGCAAAGATGAGTATGTTTATAGTATGTTTTTTCATTAAATGCAAATACAAAAACGAAAATACGAAATACGAAACCTTTCAAAGAAAACCAACTTAGGAAAAAATGCAAAAATATGCAAAAGTGTTTTAGCAAAGAGTATTGGTTTAATGTTCTCAAAACCTAAAAATTTGATTTTTGTTTTTGACAAAGAGAGAATAATTTCATTACACATGTTCTTTGTTTTTTATCCAATTGATGTGGTATTTTTAAATAAAAACAAGGTAGTTGTTGAATTGAAAAAAAACTTTAAGCCTTTTAGGTTTTATTTACCAAATAAAAAAGCAATGTATGTCATAGAACTGCCAAAAAACACACTTAAAGAGACAAAAACTGAGGTAGGGGATATAATTAAATTTTAATGGCTAAAATTTTAACTCACCTTTGGGGTTTAATGATGGTTGATGTAGACATCAATTTCAAATCTGTGGTACCCAAAATCCCATCTATTTGGGATAATAATTTCGCTATTACAGAATATAATTCAAGAAAAAACAAGTTAGTTTGTTAAACGATTACTTTTTTTCGATAGTTTTTTAATTAGATCAATAAGATAGGTTATTTACGTAAAAGATTTTTATCATGAAAATCCGCTTCTTTGACAGTGGATTTTCAGAATATTGGGAAATTGTATGTGCATAGCATCTTCAAAATTCCCTACGGGAAGGATGAAGGAGCTGCGTCCCCGTGACTTGTGAGCAAGTGAGCTCGTTACGAACTCGCTCACTCTCATGTCACGGGAGCATCCCCTCGCCACAAAGCTCATCAATGAATTCAACATGATTGAAAAATGACATTTATTCAAAATATCATTGGAGAAGTATCAATACAAAGTTTTTTTCTATTTATCTTCATCATAATTATATCAATAATCATTGGTAATCTGCTAAAATTTATTATAATAAGGCTACTAAAAGGAAAAACTTCACCTGTGTTTTACAAAACACTTTCAAGGATAATTATGTACTCCCTTTATTTTGTTGTATTTTATTTTGGATTTAAGGTGATATTACACCTGAATATAGCTTCTCTTCTTGCTGCTTTGGGAGTTTTAGGAATTGCCTTATTTTTACCAATGTTGCCTATCCTACAAAATGTATTTGCTGGAGTTGTTTTATCCTTCGAAAGGCCTTTCAAAGAAAATGATATAATAGAATTTGATGGCATTATATGCATAGTAAAAGACCTAATGCTAAGGAAAACTATTTTGAGATCTTTGGATGGCAGGGTGATTATTGCTTCCAACATAAAGTTTATGACAGATAAAGTTATAAACTATAGCAAAGGAGAGTTCATCAGAGTTGATTTAAATGTTGATATAAAAAACAGTCCAGATTTGGACTTAGATAAAGCTTCCAATGTTATATATGGGATACTTCATGAAGATCCAAATATATTACCAAATGTTCCAAAAAAAGAGCTTAGTACAATAGAAAAGTTTTTTGTTATGCCAAAAAATCTTAAGGTTTTAGAACCAGAAGTTTTAATAAAAAAGGTTAGTAAGGATAAGATAAGCTTGATTATTTGGTTTTGGACTTGGGATATACTGCGCAAAGAAAAAATTGTTTCAGATGTCAATCGGACATTGATAAAAGAATTTAAGATGAATAAGCTCCATTTTGGATAAAAATTGGTCAATAAAAATTCAAAATCCCAAATAAGTCTTGAATATATGTTTATAGTCGGATTTGCAACCTTAATAACCATTCCTTTATTAATAATCTATTATACATATTCTTCTGATTCAAGTGATTCTGTAGCATCAAGCCAGGCATTGCAGATTGCAAGGAAAATAGGAGATTCAGCAGAATCAGTTTATTATCTGGGTAAGCCATCTCAGACCACATTAAAGTTAAATTTCCCAGAAAAAATAGAATCAATAAACTTATCAAACAAAGAAATTGTATTCAAGATAAAAACAAAAAGTGGAATAACTGATGTAGTACAGTTGTCTTCTGTCAACATAAGTGGAAGCGTGCCAACATCACAGGGAATTCATATTATTACAATAAAGGCAGAGGATGGTTATGTTCAGATAACTTCTAATTAAAAAAGTCCAACTAAAAAAGTATGTGCATAGAAAAAGTATGTGCATAGATATAAATATCTTGATTCAAAAATATTTTTTTATGCAGGTTGTGTTACGAAAGATTTATGTAAAATTTAATGTATAAAAGGAAAAAAGAGGTGGAAGTTTTTTGAAAGTACATAAAGTTCAAAGAGCACAAGTTAGTTTTGAATTTTTCACATTTTTAGGGTTAGCTTTCTTGATTGCAATAGCATTTGAGTATATTTCTCTTAACCAACTAAATGATTTTAGGTTAAAAGAAGAAAATGAGGTTATCAAAGACATTTCCCTAAAACTACAAAAAGAATTGCTCATAGCTGCTTATGTAGAAGATGGGTATGTAAGAATGTTCACAATCCCTGATAAAATAGGCGAGATTAATTATTCTTTGACAACTCAAAATTCAACACTGATTGTTCAATCAAAAAATAGCGCTTATATTTTATCACTACCAAATTATGCTGGTAATCTTAGTAAAGGTACAAACAAAATAAACAAAACCGGAGGAGTTATTTATGTCAACTAGTGCCTCAAAAAATATCTCAAAAAAATCACAAGTTTGGTATATGGATTTTGCAATAGGCTTATTCTTATTTATCTTTACCTTAGTAGTTTACTTTAATTATACAACAAATTTCCAACAGCAGGACGAAGTAGAGTTAGATAATTTGCTTTCTGATGCAAAGTCTATATCATCATCTTTAGCCTTAAGCGGCTATCCAAAAGATTGGAACAACATAAGTGTGGTTAGGATAGGCATAGTTGATAATGAAAATATTAATATCACAAAATTAAAATCATTCAAGCAGCTTAATTACGATACTGCAAAAAGATTGTTTGCAACTCCCTATGATTATTTTGTATTTTTTGTTAATCGTAATGATGAAGTTTTAAACATAGGTGGTACTTGTGGAAGTGGTAATTTGCTTGTTAATATAACCTATAACATCAAAATTGCTTATTATTATTCTGATCATGATGACGAATTTTTAAAGGAGTTTATGAATCAAACATTTGGTGCAGATATATATTTTGGAGATAACCCAAGTGATATAAATGATATAGACAGTTTTATGAGCAATCTAAGCAAATATGGACTAGTGGTTATGGAGCATCCTGATTTGACATCTTCAAATTTCAATCAATTTAAAGATAAGTTAAATAACCATACTTCAAATGGCAGCTTGGTTATTGTTAGCGGACAATTGACATCTGCTCAAGGAAGTGAACTTTTTGGATCAGATTTCTATAAAAAAGCAGGCCAATCAATAAGTGATAGGAACTCAACAGTGAACAATACAGAGCCATATTTGTCGTTTAACCTGGGGGACAGCATAGTTTTTTCACAAGCCTATTATGTCGAGAATAAATCAAATGCAAAAAATTTCAAGCAGATTGCAACATTTAACCAGGATGGCAGGAATGCTGTTTCAAAATGGTCATATGGAAATGGAACTGTTTACACTTTTAGTGATTTTGATGTTTCATATTTTAATCAGGACTTTGTTAAGGTAATTGAGGATCTTGCGCAAGTGCTTGTAGGAGGAACTTGTAACCTTAACCTTAACCTTAACATCAGTAATATAAACCAAAAAAAACTTGTAAAGACTGAGCGCTACTTGAGCTATAATTCAGATATTGTAAAGATGATAGTTTATGTATGGCAGTAAATTATATATGGAATTAAAGAAATGAAAAAAGCAATATTTTTTACAATAGACAGTTTGCTTGCTTCAGGCATAATAATAATTTCCATTTTACTTGTTTCAAATTTTTATGTTGTTGAGCATCAAAAAACAAATATCAATTATGCCTCTCAGGATTTAGTCAAGCTTTTCTCTACAATGACTGTTGGAAATACAAATAATGAATATACAAAAATACTTATCCAATCAGGTGATATAACCAATCTAAACAATACAATTCTTGAGCAGATTGGAGATTTTTGGGCAAATGAAAAGCTAAATCTATCACTCAATTTTATAAGAAACATTACAGCAGATTTGATCCCTGTTAATTACGGATTTAGTGTATTCATAAATGGTGAAGAAATCTATTCAAGAAATCTTACTTTAACAAGAGCTCTTGTTTCTTCAAAAAAAATAATAAGTGGGATAGCCAAGGCAAAGCCAACAGAAGGGTATACTGCCCGTGTTTTATTAAATGGTATTAAAAGTAAAAGAACAAATGCTTATGTTTATTTTGGTGGTTATGAAGGAGATGGCAACCTAACTAAAAGAATCATATTGCCTAATGATGTAGTTTCTTTTAACAGTTCTTATCTTGAGGTTGATGCTGGAAGCAGCTTTAATCTTTACATCAATAACGCATTTTCTGGCACATACACAAAAGGCTCAGGAGGAGGTGGAGATAGAATACCTGGTAAATGGAACATAAGCAATGCTTACCTTTCCAATTTTAGAGCTGGACAGAATATAATAAATTTAAATTTTACATCAGGCAGTAGCTATATTGCAGGTGGGTTTTTAAGGGTAAATTATATCACATCATCCTATAATGATACCCAAACTCCGGGTTTTGAGAAATATTTGTTCCCAGGAATAGATGGGATTATTAATCTGTATTCTTCAGTTTATTCTCCTGGTACAGTAAACAATATGCAGGTTTTTTTAAATTATTCCAGCAATTACACTACATATTTGAGGTTGGGAAATACAACTGTTTATGAGGAAAATCCGCAAGGAGCAAAAGAAACCACATTAACAAATTCTACATTAAAAACTCTTCTTGACTATAGTTTGTTTAATCAAAAAACTGTTCCTTTGAAGATGGGTATTACAAATGTAACTGTCATTACAGGAGGAACAATCTCTGACTCTGCTTTGATTACAGACAGAACCAGCAGCATGTCAGCTTGTGATGTTGTGGTTAATTGCACTGCTGGGCTTTGTGACTCAGATGCTATTGGTGGATGTCATGATAGAAGAGATAATGTTGCTATAAAAGCTGATAAAAAGTTTATTGATGAAACTTTAAAAGTTCAAGGCAGTAAAATAGGCTTGGTTGGTTATGGTGAAAGCCTTTATCCTTTTTGTGATTTTCATGATTTTAGTGACGATAACCTATCACTAAAATACAGGATTGGAAATTATTCAAATTCATGGTGTGGTAATACATGTATTTCTTGTGGAATTTTAGCAGCTACTGAACTTTTACTTGAAAAAGAGGCCTTATATGGACTAAATGAGTTATTTTATATAAATTCAACTCAATTGCATGTGGGTGATACTGGACAAGGTGTTTCTGTTATGCAAAAATTAAATCTTAGTGTTAACAAGAGCAAATTTGTAAAATCAAGGTTAAGCATATTTGGTAGGGGTATAGCTGTAAATTCTGGCTACCAGGATTGTGTTTATCTAAATCAAAAATATATTGGCAGAATGTGTGATTCATCTGCTGACTGGCACACATGTTCTTTTCCATTAAAAGCAGAATTGTTTTCTGACAATGGTAATAATAATATTACAATAACCGGGGGAACAACAGCTGGGTGCTTTCAAACAGCAGGAGATAATGACGATTGGGATTTTAATAATGTCAAATTAAGTGTCTGGGAATCAGAGACAATACCCAAAACAGAGTACAACTCTTCGCTTGGTGAGGTTCAGATTGGAGATGCGCCTTTTCAACCAATTAACACGTTGATTTTAAATATTAGTATTAATAAGTCTAAAGCAAGAGCAGCACACTTGGAATTCGATGCAATAGATATAGCTCTTTCTTATTTTGATTGTGTTTATATAAATGGAAATTATGTTGGTAGGGTTGATTATCAAAAATGGAATGGAACAAATGTTTGGCAACGCATTATCTTTGATGTGCCTGTAGCATGGCTCGAAAACGGACAAAACCAGATTAACATGACAAGCGGTACAACATCAGGCTGCCTTAGAACTTCTGGTGATAATGATGAATGGAGATTTAGAAATGTAAATTTAAGTGTTGTATGGACAGATGAAACTCCTAACTATGACAGAACAAAGTCAATGCTTATAATGAGTGATGGGCAAGCAAATACAAAAATAGGAGACTGTGATGGATGCAATTCTACTGGAGCAAGGACAGAAACAATTCAAAAAGCTTGTGAAGCAAATGATTTGTATGGCATTAAAGTTTATGCTGTTGCATTTGGCAATGTAGGAGCAACTGCTATTGATACATTAAATCAATCTGCTTGTTGTGATGATTGCTCACATTTTTATACAAGCAATAAGTCAGATGAATTAATTGAAATTTATACAAAGATTGCCCAATCAATAGGAAATATCACTTATAAGGAACAGTCTATAAATCTAAGTGCAGGTTCAATTAGAACTAGTTTATATCCTTCGTCTTACATAGAATTCAATTACACCTCTCCTGAAGTACAATTCAACAAAGTGCCTTTATCTTTTGAAACCGACAGATTTGGAAACAATGTTTCATCAGGAACTTTAACAATTTATGCAAATACATCTGTATTAGACGCAAGAGTTACATCATATTCTGGAAGCAAATGGACAGACAATTTAATTGTTAATGGCAATACTGTTTATAGATTAACAGATTATGATAATGATTATACGCTTTTAGGGGATCCCTTTACTGTTAACATACCTGTTGGAAATATAAACCAGGGAAACAATAGCATTACAATAAGCACTGGGGTAAATTCAACTGCTCCTACAGGAGGCTCAATTGACAATAGAATCATTTACACACTATTATTGAATGGTTTTGCTGATTACAGTGCTGTTGTCGCAAAGTCAGATGGTTGCTCTTGGAATGTAGCTTTTGAGGACGGAACATTTTCTACAATAAAAATCCCTTCAACTTACAATGGAGGAGATTCATGCAGTTATACAAACACTTCTAAGACTTATGATTCAAACGATGCATTGAACAACGCTGTCTATCAATTGTTTAACAATTTGGATGTAGACAAAGATGGGAAGCTCGAATTTAATATAGAGGAGAGCAACTTAAATATTAATACTTTGGAAATATCTAAAGTTCCTTCTTTATGGGGACCAGCTATAGTAGAAATAAGAGTATGGGAATAGAAACATTTATATAACTAATGTAATACATAAGTAATACATAAATGGAGGTTTAAAATGCCTGAAGCAAAGATAAGGAAATCTGGAAATAGTACAGTACTTGTTTTATCGCCTGAAGTAATTAACGAGAATAACTTAAAGATAGGACAAACTGTTGAGTATCAAATATTTAAAAAAGTAAACCTAAAACAACTTCTTGGCAGAGGAAAACATTTAAAGATAGATTCCCAGAAAGCAAAAGATGAGCTTAGGAAGGAATGGTAATTTTCTTAGACACTTACGCAATTATTGAAATAGATAGGGATAATCCGAATTATACAAAATATGTCTTGAAACCAATAAATGCGATAACAACATTGCTTAATTTAATTGAAATACATTTTTATTATTTAAAAAATTTTGGAGATGAAGAAGCAGAAGAAATTTGTAAATATGTTAAGCCTTTGATAGTACCTATAAATGATTCTATTATAAAAGAGGCTACTAGATTCAAGCTTCTTCACTTAAAAAAGAGATTTAGTTTTGCTGATTGCATAGGTTATGTTGTAGCATTAAAATTTAATGCAAAGTTTCTTACTGGAGATTATGCTTTTAAAGATTTGGATAATGTAGAATTTGTCAAATAAAAATGTTTAGGAAAAGAGGTATTTTTTACACAGTAGCTGCAATTGCTTTAAGTACAGTAATAATTGTAACGTATGGTTTCTATAGCAACTACAGGCTAAATGAAAGGATGGGAGTGATAGAAGCAAGAATTGATACAATCAATTTCTTTATCAAAGATGTTGAAAAGGATTTAAAAAAGGGTACGTACATTGCCAGCTTCAGGGCTTTGTTAAGCTTTAACCAGTTCATTGCCACCAATGGAACATTTCTAAACAACATTAATGAAAAATTTAAAGAGGCATTTCTAAATGGTACAATAAATAACTTACCCTTAAGTTTGATGAAAGATTCTACTATTACTGATTGGGTTAATAAGATTTCAGTTGAAGCAAGTAAAATAGATATAAAATTTAATTACTCAATAAATGAGGTAAAACTAAACCAAAGCGATCCCTGGAGTGTGGATATTTATCTAAATATAACTTTAGATGTAAGAGATAAACTTAATACCAGTTACTGGTTGAGAGACAGCTATTTAACTACAAAAATTAATATTGTTGGTTTTGAAGATCCGCTTTATGTTGTAAATAGCAATGGAAGGGTAACTAACCAAATAATAAAATCAAATATAACCAATTTTGTTGTTGGTGGAGACGTTACAAACCTTTTAATTCATGCAAACAATTCTTATTACATCACTCACAATGATTCACCAGGTTTTTTAATGAGGTTTGAAGGTAACCTCAATAGTTCAGTTTTTGGGATAGAAAGTCTTGTTAACTTAGACAAATTTCAACAACAGGGTTTGATTCTTAAAGACAGAAGCGTTGTAGATTACATATATTTTGGAACTCAAAATACTTTAAATTACAGAATTAATAAAACTCCAGAATGGTTTAAGATAGATAGCTCACACTTAGATATTTATCAGGTAAGTAATATCACAATTTGACTTTGATTACCATAATCTTTTTAAGTGAGTTAATATAAAAGCTACAAAATGGATGTAAAAAGTAATTTAATAGAAACAGGGGTTGACAAATTGATCAATCTTATCAAGGAAAAATCACCTATTGAGTTGGATGAGGCTGCAAAAGAGCTTGGAATAAGCAAAGATGTTGTTCTGGAATGGGTTGATTTTCTGGAAGAAGAAGGAATAATTGAAGTAAAGTATACATTAACAAATGTCTACCTTAGCTCTAAAAAACTTACCAAGGAAAATGCAGTTGTAAAGGCAAAGGAATTCCAGGATAACAAGGAGATATTTATAAGAAAGGCTGAATCAAGCTTAAATTTTCTCAAGAAAAAAGGAGATGAATTTAAAAAAATAAAAGATGAATTTGATAGATTAAAAATAATTTTGGGAGAGGAACTCTCTATTGTTCAAAATGACTTAAAAGACCTCGAAAAAGATCACCAAAAAAAAGAGGAAATCCAAAAAAAGATTGAATATCAAAAAAAGAGTTCAAAAAATAAGATTGATGAGCTGACAAATAATATTCTAAGAGAACAAAAAAAATATAAAGAAATTGTAGCTAAAATAGAAAAGGAAAAAGGGGAATTAATCAAAGAAAAGAAGGAAGTTCAGTCTATCGAAGAGAGTGAAAAAATACTGGATAATAGATTAAAAGAACTAAAAAACACAATAAAATTAATTGAGGAAAAAATCACAAATGATGACTCAGCTATAAAAAATTCAGAATTTCACATACAAAAACTAAACGATCTTATTGATACTACGAAGCAGAGTTTTGAAAAGGAAAAATCTTCTATTGATTATTGGATTTTAAAGCACCAGGAACAGAAAAAAAAGGCTATTGAGCTCGAGAAAAAAATTTTTGATAAGATTTCTCAAAAACAAAAGGATCTTGGTAATACAAAAAAGGTAATGAAAGATGTTAAGGATTTTTTTGGAAAAAGGCTAAAGATTGTAGAATTAACAGATAAAATAAACTTAGAGCGAAATGAGCTTGAAAAATCTCTCATAGTATTAATAAAAAAGGCAAAATCTTTGCAGTTAACACAAAAAGGCATAAATCTGGAAAGTGAGATGGTTGAAATGGAAAAAAAAATTGAGGATGTGGATAAAAAAAGGGAAAAAATGCAAAAAGATGTAGAAATGATAAATTTAAGTTTACAGTAGAAAAAATAGTACGATACAATAATACCATGATTAAAAAAAAAGAGGGCAAGTTAGATGAAACAGGAAGAAATATTCTTGATACATACGATTTTGTCTCCAACAACATACCAATAAAAATTACTATATACAGCAAAAAAGGAGAATTTGTACCAATGTATGATGTGCTGGTTTCCAAAATCAGCAGCCACACAGAACTAATTCTTGAAAAAATAAGAGAAGAGCTTACAGAACAAGTAAGTCTTGGGTTGGTAGAACTTATATCCACAAAAGATACAGGGGTTATAGATCAAAAATTTATAGATACAATATCTGTCTTAGTCAGAAAACATTTTCCAGATTCAGATCAAGAAACCATTGAATTTCTTAAGTCGTATCTAATACAAAACAGTATTGGGCTTGGAAGTATTGAACTCCTAATGGGTGATGTGAATCTTGAAGAAATAGCTGTTAATACCGCATCTGAACCGATATGGGTTTACCATAGAAAGTTTGGATGGCTAAAAACAAACATCAGGCTTAAAAGTGAAGATCAGATAAGGCATTATGCAACAATGATGGGTAGAAAGGTTGGAAGACAGCTTACAATCCTGGAGCCTTTAATGGACTCCAATATCAAAGAGGGTCATAGGGTTAATGCAACACTTGAACCAATATCTGTACAAGGCAATACTATAACCTTAAGAAAGTTTGCATCAAGGCCATTAACAATTACAGATTTCATAAATGGCTCTGTACTTTCAGTAGAAGCAGCAGCATTAATATGGCTTTGTGTGCAATATGAGCTTTCAACATTAATTGCAGGAGGTACTGCAACTGGAAAGACTTCAATGCTCAATGTAGTTGCAACTTTCTTTCCTCCTAACCAAAGGGTGATAAGTATAGAAGATACAAGAGAAATTAAATTACCAAAATTTCAACATTGGGTTCCTATGGTTACAAGATTGCCAAATCCAGAAGGTAAAGGAGAAATTTCAATGCTTGATTTGCTTGTTAACTCTTTAAGGATGAGACCTGACAGAATTATTGTCGGGGAAATAAGAAGAAAGAGAGAAGCTGAAGTGCTTTTCGAAGCAATACATACAGGTCATTCTGTTTATGCAACTGTTCATGCTGACGATACCTTTCAAACAATAACAAGGCTGACTAACCCCCCAATTGATATACCTAAAACAATGTTGCCAGCTATCTCACTGATAATTGTCCAGTACAGAAACAGAAGAACAGGAATAAGAAAGACATTCCAGATATCTGAGATATTGCCTGATGCCCAACCGAATGTGCTTTTACAGTTAGATGTAAGAAAAGGAATATTAAAAAAGGTTTCAAACTCAAAGATATTGATGAAAAGCATAGAGTTATTTACTGGTTTTACAAAAAGCGAAATAAATAAATCTCTAAAGGAGAAAATGTATATATTGAGTTGGCTTGCAAAAAAAAACATAAATACAGTAGATACAGTTGGAATGGTGATGGCACAATACTACACAAATAAAGATAGCTTGCTCGAAGGAATAAGAAAAAATAATGTTAACTTAGAGTTGGGTGATAAGAATTAAACTGGAAATATTAAGCAAAACTGTTTCAAACTTAATTAAAAAAATCTCAAATATATCCCCTCATCTTAAGTTTAAATTAAAATTAGCTGGTATTTTAACAAAACCAGAAGATTTTGTAAAAAAAATACTTCTATCTGCATTTTACATTACAACTGGTGTATCTATCTTTATTTTTTTGGCGTTTACAAGATTCAATAAGTTGAGAATAATACTCCTTCTAATAACTCCTTTGATATACTTTTTTACATTTTTATACACTCTAAAACTACCAGATATAAAAATATTAAAAAAAGAGAAGGAAATAGACAAGGAAATTATTTTTGCAATAAGGTTCATAATAATAGAACTTGAATCAGGAATTTCATTATACAAAGTAATGATAAACATACAAAAAAATTATGAGGTTGTTGGAAAATACTTCAAAGAAATTACTGATAAGGTAGAACTGGGAAAAAGTATGGAAGATGTCTTAAATGAAGCAGCAGAATTTGTACCATCCAATAATCTTAGAAAAGTATTATGGCAGATAACAAGCTCATTAAACACAGGCTCTAACATTGCAAGATCCCTTTATTCTGTTGCAGATCAAATAACAAAAGAACAAATAAATGAGGTTAACAAGTATGGAAAAAAACTAAACCCATTAGCAATGTTTTACCTTATATCAGCTGTGATACTCCCTTCATTAGGAATGACCATGCTAATAATACTGTCTTCTTTCATAAAATTTGAATTAAACATAACTGTTCTGCTGATATTTTCAGGCTTTCTCGGATTTATCCAGATTATGTTTATAAAAATTATAAAATCATCAAGGCCAGCAATTGATTTTTAATATGATCCACAATATAAATAAAAAATCCAATGGATTACACTTTCATACAGTAAGGGTTATTGAATTACTCAAAAAAAAGTATATCAAAGAAGAACAAAGAAATATAATAAAAAAATTAGTATCCACTGAAAGAAAACAAAAAGTAAAGTATTATCTTAAAAGAGCAGGTATTGATCTGGTTCCAAATGCTTTATCTAAAATAATTTTTAATACTGTTATTGTAATTAATCTTTTGATAAGTACATACCTTCTTTATTATTTTTCTACAATATTTGGAACTGAGTTAAGCACTATATTCTTAATAATGTTCCTGCTTTGGGTCTTTTTTTTCTATATTTTAATATTTGTTATATGGGCCATATTCTACCTTATTGTCGATTTGAAGATTTATAAAAGAAGAATAGATGTAGAAGATGTTCTTCCTGATTTTCTTCTATTAACTGCATCAAACATAAGTGCAGGCATGCCCATTGATAGGGCATTGTGGTTTGCTATTCGACCCAGATTTGGTGTACTTTCAAAAGAGATTGAGCTTGTTGCAAAAGAAACAATTGGAGGCAAAGACATAAAGGAAGCATTAGTGGATTTTGCAGGAAGATATGATTCAGTTATCTTAAAAAGGACAATTAGCATGATCAATGAAGGTATAGAATCAGGTGGTAAGATTGGGGAAATGCTTAACAAAATAGCATATGACGTTCAAAATCAAAAGTCTATGATGAGTGAAATGTCTGCAAATGTCACAACTTATATCATATTTATTACATTTGCAAGTGTAACTGCTGCTCCAGTTCTATTTGCTTTGTCAGCTGTTTTGATAGAGGTAGTTGATAAAATCAGTTTTGGCTTAGGAAGCTCAATAAAGGCAATTTCAAGCAACTTACCTTTAAGTTTTTCAGGAGTAGGAGTTTCTAAAACAGATTTTAAGATTTTTTCAATAGTTACATTAACAATGACATCAATGTTCTCTGCAATGTTAATCTCTACTATAAAAAAGGGGAACATAAGTTCAGGAATTAAATTAATACCCATATTCATTGTTACATCACTGATTATTTATTTTATTGCCAATCTTCTTGCATCAAAGCTGCTGGGATTGTTCTTTTAATGCGCTAAGGAAGTAGATTCTGTCTGCATTGCATGGTAGTTCGTAGTTTCGAAAGATTCAAATACTAATGTATCAAATTATATACATATGTATCTAAAAAGAAACAAAGAACTTGATATAATATCCTTGTATAGTGGAGACTATAAAGCAAAATTTTATTTAAGGCAGATAAAGAATCAGATTTGGATTTATTTATTATATCAAATAAAGAAGAAAGTTTGCCCTTTCATTTACTACCTCACAAACCCATCAAAATAGCCTAAGGGCTTACCGCAAAATAAATTAGTAAACTTTATATACTACCATATCTATAA
>CAZIEE010000015.1:0-17109 GCA_964538135.1 uncultured Methanosarcinales archaeon | reverse complement strand
CGACTGAACTTATGGATAAAAGCCCCCATCTTTAGATGGGTGGGATTATGTTACTGGTCCTTGTTGTTAACCTTCTTTTTTATCTCATCTAACTGTCGTAAAGATTCGCATGATTGTTTTAGATACTTGTTTATTACTTTCTCGCAAACAGAATAATCTTTATTGTCAAGCACAAATGTGATATAACAACTATCCCTTTCTGCATCTGTTACTATTTCATCACAAATTAATTTATCATTAAGGGATTTAGCTATGTTTGAGTAGCATTTGTCTTTTATTCTAACATTGATTATCTGTTGACAATAATCTTTGTTGCGTTGGGTATCTGCTACGTTGGCAATACATGTATCCTTCAAATCAGGTACATCAAAATCATCACAATATCCAAAGGCTTTTTGCGGTTCTGTTTTTGATAATTCTTTTATATCATCTAAAGTTAAAGTTTTGGGTGCATCAATATTAATTGAGGTAAGTTGATCTTTTTTGCAATCAAAACATATTTCTCTATCCACAATCCCCCCATCCACAACCCCACTATCAACAACCCCACTATCAACAATCCTGTTTTGAGACAATGAAATTATCTTGACTGGCAGTATTGCAATGGCTTTTTTAGTATCATAATCTACAATAGTACGGACAATGTAGTCTCCTGGTTTAGTATCAATTGGAACCAAAATTTTTGTTTGTGTTGAACCAAATGTCTCTATCGCCCTTGTTTCGGTTTTTTGTGTGATAATTTTATTGGTTTTTTTGTTTATCAGCTCATGTTTGATTGTAACATCATACCTTTTTGAAGAACCCTGATTAGAAAGCTCTTTTACAAAAACAATACTTTCACCAGGTTTAATAGTTGTAATAACTGGTTCCAAGTTCAAGTCCAGTAATTTTCCAGGAATTTGATTTTTTAATGGTCCGAATAAAAAAAGAACTCCAAATAAGGAGATTAATGATATAACAATAAAGATAACAACTAAAATTGTAGTCTTTGACAGATGTATCTCATGCCTTATTGTAGGCTTATATGCCAAGCTTACAGCTTCATCAATTTCTTTACTTTGGTAGCCATTTCTTAATAAAAAATTTTTTATAGTTATGAGCGCATAGCCACTCTCTATCTGCTTTTTTATGTAATCTGCTAAACTTTGTTGAGCCATAATTCAATCAGATCTAAACTTATTATCTCGACCAACCTCTAAAGCTTTTAATGTATTATCCAATAGCATTGCTATGGTCATAGGCCCTACACCACCTGGGACAGGGGTTATGAAGTCAACAACATCTTTTACATTTTCAAAATCAACATCTCCAATGATCTTTCCAAAAACTCTGTTAATCCCAACATCAATAACAATAGCACCATCTTTGACCATACCTTTGGTTATCAATTTCAGTTTTCCAGCTGCAACAACCAGTATGTCTGCTTTTTTAGTATGTTCTGCCATATTCTCTGTTTTTGAATGGCATATTGTAACCGTTGCATTTTTTTCAAGTAGCATCATTGCAACTGGTTTGCCAACAATATTGCTTCTTCCAACAACAACAGCATTTTTTCCTTCAATTTTTACTTTGGTAGATTCAATCAGATGCAGTACAGCTCTCGCAGTTGCTGGAGCAAATCTTGATGCTCGGGTGAATCCATCAACGTCCTTATAGGGGGATATGGAATTAATAATAAGACTCTCATTCATATGACTTGGTAAAGGTAATTGAACAAGTATGCCGTGTATATTCTCTTTTTGGTTTAGTTCTTGTACAAGTTTCAATAAGTCAAGATCACTTGTACTTTTATCAAGATTAAATCTTTCACAATAAAATCCAACATTAGCGCATGTCTTTTCCTTGAAATTCACATATATTTCAGAAGCAGGATTATCTCCAACCAGAACTAAAGCCAATCCAGGTTTTTGCTTTAAATTTTTTATTTTTAATTTTAATTCATTAAGAATTTTCTCAGCTATTTTTTTCCCATCTATTATTTTTGCAGGCATTTTACCTTAAAATATCAAAATTTGGGTACAATGGAAATTTTTTGCATAAATCAACAACATCTTCTTTTATTGAATTAATTTTTTTATTTTTGTTTATATATTCCCTGAATTTTTTCAATTGAATTTTTAATTCCTCTTTGTCTTCTGGCAAATTAAAATCCATGACTTCTTTTATAATTTCAGCAATCCACTTGCCTATCACTTCCATTTCCTTTTCTTTCATTCCCCTTGTTGTCAATGAAGGTGTTCCAATCCTTATGCCACTGGGATAAAATGGTGAAGAAGGCTCTGCAGGAATCGTATTCTTATTTACAGTTATGCTGGCTTCGTCTAATGCTTCTTGAGCAAAAATTCCTTTTCCCTTTCCAAAAGGGGTAAGGTCAGCTAATACCATATGATTGTCTGTTCCATCAGTTACAATTTTAATTCCATTTTCCATCAGGCTCTTTGCCAATGCCTTGGAATTTTTTACAATCTGCTTGCAATATTCCTTGAATTCAGGCTTTAAAGCTTCTTCCAATGCAACTGCAATTGCAGCAGTTGTATGGTCATGAGGGCCACCCTGCAAGCCTGGAAAAATAGCTTTGTCAATCTTATTTGCCAACTCTGAATCCTTGTCAAGCCCTTTTTGGGTTGCCATAATCATGCCTCCTCTTGGACCTCTTAAAGTTTTATGGGTTGTTGTTGTAACAATGTGGGCATAATCAACAGGGCTTTTATGCACTCCAGCAATTACTAATCCAGAGATATGGGCAATATCTGCTGCTAAATATGCTCCAACTTTATCTGCGATTTTTCCTAATTCCTCAAATGGAAATTCTCTTGTATAAGCTGTTGCTCCAACCCATATCAGCTTTGGCTTGTTTTCTTTTGCCAGTTTTTCTATTTCTTCCAAATCAAGATAGCCATCTGCTTTTACATGATACAAAACACTCTTGAAAAATTGCCCTGTAACACTTGCTTTCCATCCATGCGTTAAATGTCCGCCATCAGTCAGGTTTTGACCCATGATTACATCTCCTGGATTGCAAGTTGCAATATAAACTGCGAAATTAGCAGGTGAACCAGAATAAGGCTGAACATTTGCATGAGGAACTTTAAAAGCTTTTTTTGCCCTTTCAATTGCCAAAGCCTCAATTTCATCTATATATTGATTTCCTCCATAATAACGCTTTTTTGGATAACCTTCAGAATACTTATTTGTCAAAATAGAACCCATTGCTTGCAATACAGCTTTGCTTACATTGTTTTCAGAAGGAATCATCTCCAGGCCAAGCTGTTGCCTCTCTAATTCTTTCTTTATTAACTTATAAATTTCAGGATCTGTTTTATCAATATCCATAATTGAAATTTTTAACACCCCAAACAAAAATCTTTATCCAGTTCTTTTCTGTTTCCTTAGTCTTTTCTCCTTTTTTATCCTCTTGCGTTGCCATTTCCAACGCATTTGACCTTTCTTTTTCCAGCGACGGGAACTTCTTTTCATGGTAATTAGAGTTTCATTTTGGTATTTAAAGTTTTGGTGAGTCTGGAACAGTTATTTTGTTATAAATGTGAATATTAATACTAATGTTTATACCAATATAGATACCAATATAGATACCAATAATAAATACTAATAAAGATACCAATATTCACAACATTTATATACAAGTTCTATATTAGTATACAATAATGGCTACCAGTAAAGCTAAATTAGGAGAGAAAATAGATGTTGATATACTCAAAGTTCTACACGAATCAAAAAATCCTGTTTCTACAAGAGATATCGCCATTAAAATAGAAAGAGCATGGCATTCTGTTCAAGGGCATTGCTTAAGGCTGCAGATTGATGGAAAAATAATTGGATTTAGAATAAGCAATCTAAATGTTTGGGAGATTAAGAAATGAATAGGAAAATAGCAATAGGGTTGATTGTAATGATTTTGTTAGTTAGCTTTGTTTATGCACTTGGAACAGTTTATTTTATTGACGCTTCAGATGGAGAAATAATTATTACTAAAGCAATGCATTTAGATAAAAATAAAAAATTTATTTCTGATATTTACAATGAAGCAAGAGCAAAGGATCAATTATGGTCAGAGCCAATCTATCACAATGAAATAATAAGGGTAACTTTCGAGCAGATATTAGATTTTTCCAGAGATATAACACTTTATGTTAGAAATGAACAGGCTCTAAATACAAAAATTGAGGTTTATTATGCTGGAACAAATAACAAAATAACAGAATTCCCAATAATTTCTGAAGAAAAATACTACAAGATTTTGCTAACTGGCATGAAAGGTAGCAACGACACTTTTGACTTGAAAATAAAAAATATGGATGACAATAAAAACGCATATTTAGAGTTTGAACATATTATTGATCCAGCATGCACAGTTGTTGATGACTCAGTTATTATATATGGGAATAGTCCTCATAACACAACAGAACAATTTAATATTTCTGCTCAATTTACTTGCCAATCTGGAGGTGCAGTTAGAACTGCCCATTTTGATATAAGTTTAGATTATGGAACTAATACTTCTTCTTCTAGCTCAGAAGCAACCACTAATTTAACATCTAATTGCACATCAACAACAGATTTCAAGTTTATAAGTGCAGAGTTTGCAGGAAGCTGTGATAACTTAGCCAATATAGGTTGCACTGATACTGACAATGATGGAACAATCACAATAGATATTACAAATGACCCTGTAACAGCAATAATAAACTGGACTGTTCAAGTATGCCCTGGAACAAAGACAGGAAGCTATGATTTTGATGTTAAAGCAACCTCAATAACAGATGGCTTAATAACTTTTGATAACTGGAATGAAACTAGCATTAATAACACAGATTTAATAAAACCAAGAATAAATGTCTCCATCTTTAATGTTTCTTCTCCAAAAAAAGGTGATGTTGTTAATTTTACTGCAAATATTACAGACAATGGCCTTCTTGATACGTGCCAGTTCTTTATGAATGGAACATCTGATGGAAGCTTTATTATTTTAAATAAAAGCATAACTGGAAATGATAGCCAATGCTCTCAAAACTGGACTATTGATTTAATAAGAGGAAATGTAATTAACTTTACTGTTTTAGTCAACGATACTAACAATAATAAAAACCAGAGCGAACAAATAATTACAGTAGCAAACTTTATACCAACGCCAACAATAGTATTTCCAACAAATGATTTAAAGACAAATTCCCAAACTTTATCTTTAAACGTAACTTACGAAGCAGATAGGGATAATGATGTAATTAATATTTCTTATTATATTAATGGAAAATTAAATCAAACCCAAATTGGGCTAAATACAACATTTAATGCTTCAGATGGAGTTTACATATTAAATGTAAGTTTATTTGATAATGTCACTGAGACTTCCTATAGTTCTAATGTAACAGTTAATTTTACTATTGATATCTCAAAGCCTAACATAAATCTGATATCACCTTCCACTTATTTTAATTCCAGTTCGCAAAATATAACTTTTTTGTTTAATTTCACGAATAATCTTGCAAATCAAGCCAACTGCTCTATATTTATTGATGCGAATTTGAATTTGACTAACTCAACGACATTAAATGGAACATCAACTACTTTTATAATTTCAGGAATAGCAGAAGGCTTCCATAACTGGAGTATAACATGTATAGAGAATGCAGGAAATTCCAACACAAGCGAAACAAGGAATTTTACAGTTGACTTTACTGTGCCTGCGATAAACAGCATAAGTTTTTCACCTAACAGCACAGATGATGTTGACCCAAATGTATTACTAAACTTTAGCATCAATATTACAGATTATGGCTCTGCTGTCAAAACAGTTATTTTCCAGTACAAACAGTCTGGAGCAGGTACATTTACAAATGCAACTCCAAGATTTGATAATAACGGAAAGTATTACGCAAATTTCACTCCAAATATAGCTGACACATGGAATTACAAAGTTTATACTGAAGATTATGCTGGCAACAATGACACCTCAAATATAACAAACATTTCTGTGGCAAACGACCGCACATGGAAACGTTCACCTGGAACATTCCCCAATTTGGCTTGTGGCTTTTCCAAAACCTGCACTACTGGTAACTTAACAATAAACAATACTGGGGATTTTACCCTAAACTTTGACTTAAGCTCTAATTTTGGAGCTACTTCATTTAATACAACAGAGCCATTTGATTTGGCTGCCAAAGAATTCAAAGTTGTTGAAATAAATTTAACTGCAGGCTCATCAGCATCAGAAAGTAATGTAATAATCACAACAGATGCAACAACATCAAATGCAGAGCCAGACAAAGAAACAACTAATTTTACATTTACTGCTTCTGCAGGCGGCCCTGTATTTGAAATTAACATTATAAATCCTCCAACTGAAGTTAATAGAAGCAGCCCAATAGCATTCCATTTAAATGCTTCACTAAAAAACATAGGTAATGAAACAGCAGGAACAACATGGATAAACTGGACTTTACCTGCTAATTGGCTTAATATTTCTGGAACAAATTTAACAAAAAATTTGAGTGGTGTTTCAGTTAATGAGGTAGTTTATCATAATATAACAGTTAATCTTACCTCTGATGCTTCAACTGGAACACAAAAAGTAAATGTAACAGCAGCATCTAATAATAGTGCAAGTAACAGCGCATCAGCATCAATTGTTGTGACAGAAACATCAACCAGCACAACAACCACAACTACTACAACCACAGGAGGGGGAGGTGGCGGTGTAAGTGTAGGAAGCAGTGGTGGAGGAAGCATAATAGAAGTTCCTGTAAAGCCAGAAGAAATAAACATCTCGCAAAATGTAGAGATTATAAGGGGAGAAAAAAACAGTTTCATAATAAACGTAACAAATAATTTTAAGAATGGTGTTCTCTACAATCTTACATTGGATATTGAAGGATTTTTATCACAATATCTTGCTATATCTCCACAAATAATACCAGAGTTATATTCTAAACAAACCAAATCTTTCAAAGTTACTGTGGCAGCACCTGCATACAAAAGCTATGAAGAGCACACTTTAAAAGCAACTGTTACAGGACTGCTTGTCAAAACAGAGTACATTGGAAATGGGACAGCAGTTTCAAAAAATCCATTTACTTTGAGGAATTACATTTCTTTGATAATTCAGGAGATAAGCGGGAATACTGCTGGCTTAAGCTTAGACGAAGCACAAAAATTAATTGAAGAGATGCAGAATGCTGGATTCCCTGTTAAAAAATCATTAAAAATATTAGAAAAAGCAAAAGGAAAACTTAACATAAAAAGTTATAAATCAGCAGAAGAGACAAGTATCCAAATAAAAACAATCAGGGATAATGCATTTGCAGCTAATGAATTAATCAATGATGTTAAATCAAAAATACAGGAAGCAGAAAATAAAGGACTACAAGTAGAAGAAACTAGAAGATTGTTAAATCTGGCATTAGCCATCTTTGAAAGAGAAGATTTTCTGACAGCGATTCAAAAAGCCAAAGATGCTCAGCTTTCTATTGTAATTGAGACTAAAGGCAAGTTCAACATTTTAAAGCTGATTATAGACTATTGGTGGTATTTATCAGTTGCATTAACTGCTATTTATATTAGCAGCTACTTTTTACGTAGACAGTTGGCTCTGATAATAATTTCAAGAAGACTGGAGGATTTACAGAAAGAAGAAGTAATACTTAATGAATTAATTCAGGAAACCCAGGAAAAATACTACAAAGAGAAGAAGATAAGCACAACAGAGTATCATAAAGCAATGTATGGATATGAAAAAAGGTTAAATGAGGTTTCTCAGCTAATATCAAGATTAAGGTCAAAGAGAGTTGACATAATAAAAATTTTCAATGAAATAAGGAATTTAAAGAAAGAGAATGAAAATTTTGTTGCATTAATCAGGCAATTGCAGGATGGCTATTATAACAAACAAACAATAACAAAAAAGGTTTATCTGAAAAGAATAGAAGAGTATAAGCTAAGAAGGGTAGAGATTGAAAAGTCTATTGCTGTTTTAGAGACAAAAATAGCTAAAAAAGAAAAGCTGAAAGAATTAAAAGAGCACGGATTCAAAGCAAAGAAGCAAGAACAAAAAGAGCAAGTAACAGAAGAACCAGTTCCTAAACATATAATTCCTGAAAATATAATTCCTGAAGCTAAAACTCATACGAAACATAATATTTTAAGATATTTTAAAGAGGTGCATAAAGATGACTGGAGGTAAAATTATTGGTGTCATTTCAATTAAGGGAGGTGTTGGCAAAACAACTAGCGTGGCAAATATCAGCGCTGCTCTGGCATCGGATTTCAAAAAAAAAGTGCTTGCAGTGGATACAAATTTCACAGCTCCAAACCTTGGACTGCATTTTGGATTGGTTGAGCCGAAAGTAACTCTTCATGATGTATTGCTTAACAAAGTAAATGCAAACGAATCAATACATCAGCATGAAGCAGGATTTCACGTAATTCCTGGTGCTTATATATCTAGAAAAGTAAATACTTTCAAATTAAAGCAGAAAATAGGCTATCTAAAAGATTACTATGATATCATAATGCTTGACTCCTCTCCAAACATTAATGAAGAGATGTTAGCAACAATGATTGCTTCTGATGAGCTTTTAGTTGTAACTTCACCAGACTATCCGACTTTAAGTACAACTTTAAGAGCTGTAAGATTAGCCAGGCAGAAGAAGACTCCTATCACTGGGTTGATATTGAACAGAGTCAGAAACAGAAAATATGAGCTGAGCATCGAGGACATAGAAGAAGCAGCAGAAGTTCCTGTCCTGTGTGTTGTGCCTGAGGATATTAAAGTTCCAGAATCTATCGCAAACACCACTCCCCTTACTTCTTATTATCCAAAAGCTAATGCATCAGTTGAATACAAAAAACTAGCAGCTTGCTTGATTGGAGAAAAATATGAAGAGCCAAGATTATGGCATAGACTAAAATCTATGTTTAATAAAGACATAACAAAAGATAATATCAATAGATTATTAGCACAGAATGAAAGAAAGTAATTTGATGGAAGAAGAAAAATCAATGTATGCAATTTGCTTAAGTGTTCTAGCTATTTGCTTTATTGCACTTTTGTTTATTAATTCTCCAGGCCAATTTAATTTAACAGGTGCTGTAGGTGCCATAGGTGCTGTAGTATACGAGCAAAAAACAGTACAAAATATCACAATCAAGTACGAGAATCTCTCAGATAATAATTCAACTAATAATGTAACTCAAGAAACAGCTTTGAATGCTATTTTGCAGGCAGAAGGTGATATGCAGGAAATGGCTGAGCAAGACTTTGGTGTTAAATGGGTTAATGATACTTTAATCGAGGCAAAAAATCTTTTGCTGGCAGCACAATCAAAAATTGGAGTTGAAGTTTATTACAAAAAGGTTCTTGAAAAAACAAGAGTCATTTACGAGAGGAAGAAACAAGCATTTGAAATAAGTGATTTGATAAGGGCATCTCAATTAAGAACTGACGAGTTTAAGCAGCAGAATCTGGATACTTCGAAAGTTGAAAGCATAATAAATTATTCAATCAGTGAATTCAAAAATGAAAGGTATGAAAATGCAGAAAATCTTTTGGCATCAATTGATAAAAAACTGATTGATCTGAGCGGAGAAACAACTTTAGCAAAAATAGTTTACAGGGATGGAAAGGAAGGTATAATTAATTTTATAAAGAAGAATTATAAGGTAATTTTTCTGCTTCTAGGTTCATTATTAGTTATTGCAATTCTGCTTTATAACAGGATTATGATATCAATTTTAAGACGTAGAATAAGTAATATGAAAGTTGAGAAATTGGTTTTAGAGGATTTAATGAAAAAAGCACAGAAAGATTACTTTGCTGAAGGTGATACAACCAAACAGACTTTTGAAATTAAAATGTCTAATTACAAAAAAAGATTAGTGGAAATAAACGGAAACCTGCCTCTAATAGAAGCTCTATTAGAAAAGAGATTAAAATTAAAGAGAGTTATATAAGATGATTGAATTAGAAAGCTTAAGGAAATACAGAAAAATTGATTTAATGGCAATAACAACATTAGCTATTATTTGGGCATTAGTCACCTGGTTAATAAATTTGCCAGATACACAATTTACTTTTTTTATATCTTTATTTGTAACAACAATATTTATGACATTTACAGCTCTTTTAATCAGAAAATTTTTTGCTGTTACGTTATTTTATTTGATTGGATCAATAATAATAATTCCAATAAATAATCTGGGTTCTTTGGGATTTTATAAAGTTCCAATACTTTTTATAGCAGGAATTATATTTGAATTATTCTTTTTATTATTAAAAATAAAAATTAAAAACATTCCTTTGGATATTATCTTGGGAGTTGGTCTGTCTAATTTTAGCATCCCCTTTACAATTCTGTTATTTATTTCAGATGCTAAAGGATTATTGCCTTTTGTCTGGAATTTTGCTTTAATATCACTTAATATAGGTATTATGGCTTCTATTATTACATTCTTGATTTGGTATAACATAAAAGGATTAAAGCCAATAATAAAGTTTGAGTATGCATTGTAATTATGTCTCTCCAAAAATCTCCTGCTCTGGATAGACATTTATTCCTTTTCCACCCTCTATCTTCATGGCAACAATCTTTTTTTGAAATCCTATCCCCCTCATTTTTAAAATTTCAATTGCGCTTTCCCTTACATTTCCGCTTTTAACGTTGTATAAAATAACAACACCATCTGCTAAAAACTCCTCTACACCACTTTCAGTTATTTTAACTGGTATTTGTGTTGATTCTGTTATTAAAAAAGAAGTAGCTCCTATACCCTCAAGCAATCTAAACAGCTGCTCAATATAAATCCTGTATGTTTCTTCTCTACCATAAAATGCTGATGCTATGGCTGTTACAGAATCAATAACCACCCATTCTGGGGTAAAACCTTCTTGAAATAAAACTGGACTGATATCAATCATAAGCTCACCTTTTGCTTTTTCCAGTAATGCTTCTACGCTTCTTGTTATGGTAAATGTATTATATCTTTTAATAACTAAGTTACCTTCTTTTTCCAGTTTTTCTATATCCCAATTAAAATTCTCCATATTTTTCCTTAGCTTCTCTTCATTCTCTTCAAAAGTCATGTAAATGCATTTTTCTCCTTTGCTGGCTGCATAATTTAAGATTTGTAACCCCATTATTGTTTTTCCTGAGCCAGGCCCGCCGCAAACTAAAATAGCGCTTCCTTTTGGAATACCTTGTTCCATCAATTCATCAAACCCAGCAATTCCTGTTTTTACGAACTCTTTTTTAATGTGCTTTTCCAAATGTTCTGATTTTGTAATTACTTTCTCAACTTCTTTTCTTTGTTTTAGAATATCTTTTTGATTTGGATTAATTTTTCCTTGCTTAACTTTCTCTTCAATATGTTTTGGCAATTCTGCACTTAATTTTTCTTCTTGAGAATATTTCTTAATAGTTTCTTGGACTCTCTCCTCTACAGAATCTATTTGCTCTTGAGTTAATTTTTCATTTTTTTTGAATAGTTTTGAAAATATACTCATTTTATCATCCATTCCTGTTCCTATATTTTTATAACCTTATCGCAAAACGTTACAATATTATCAATTATTTTCTTTTCCATATCTTTCTCCAAAGATAAAATAATTCCAGATACTTTGCACTTTCTTAATTCAGTAATAAGATAATGAATAAATCTTACAGTTGCATTTTCATTATTATAAACAAGCATTGTTGATACCGAATCTAATATTAGAAATCCTGGATTTTTTGAAGTACATGCTTCTGTTATACATATACTTAAATCTGTTAATGCAGATGGGTTTTGGACAATAATGCAGTTTTCTGCATCTGATTTTATCTTTCCGATAACACCAGAAATAGCATCAATAAAGTAGAGTTTTTTAATGTCTATATCATTCTTTTTTAGAATAGTTGCTAAGATTTCATATGGCTTGTTTACTGTAAAATAAATACCATTCATTTTTCTATCATTTATAAGATAATCTAAAATTTCAATATTTAATGTAGAATATTGTTTGGTAGGACTCAAAACAGTAACTATAAAATCTTCAGGTAAATCTTCGAATTCATTTTGGATTGTTTTTTTTATATCAACTGCCATTTTTATATGCTTTTGTTTTTGTAACGTTTAGTTTTAACAAATTTGAATATGTATTTTTAATCAACATATATTTAAAGTTGCCTATTTTTTGTTTATCTTCCTTCTATCAAATGGCACTATTAAGCTTTCTTAAATTCATAAAAATAATCTCCTCTATTAAATATCCCAATGCCACATCATCTCTTTGTGAGGAGCTCTTGGTCAAATTCATATATAAATCAAAATAGCCAAGCGGCAGGTCCAATAGGGGTATTCCATATCTTCTTAGGATATACAGCATCAATAATCTCGAAGTTCTGCTATTGCCATCAATAAATGGATGAATTCTCTGGAATTCATTATGAAAAAAGGAAGCAAAATTAATGACTTCCTTGATATCCTTTCCTTTTTTCGCTTCAAACAAATCATAGTTTTTCATTAATCCATTTAATTTTAATGGAATCAATGGCCAATCACAAGTCTTAAAAGTTGGATTAAGCTTTATCCTGACATTCTGTTTTCTTATTACTCCAGCTCCATGGATGTGCGACATAGCTATTCCATGATAATTGAGGATTAATTCAACATTCAATTTTATCTTCGTTTTAGCGTTTGCTATCATTAAATCCACAGCTTTTTTATAATTTGTAACCTCTTGTATATGCACTAATTTATGTTTCTCAGGAACTATATCTTCTAATATTAATTTCTGTGTTTCAGGCAATGTTAAAGGATTACCTTCCAGATTTAAGCTGGAATAAATAAAACTAATTTCTTCCTTGTTTTCCAAATCTTCTAAAACAGTATAGTGTATTTTCAGATTGCGCTTGTATTTTCTTATCTCTTTTTTTATTTCTTTTATAAAGGTTCGTTGTTTTGGGACATAAAATTGCAATTTTTTTCCAAAAAATCCTGCTACATCAACTAAAAAATGATGCCTTAATAGCTTGCATCTTAACGGCTTTTTTGAAATAATTAATAAAAATCCATATTTTGCCAGCGCGCTTACATAGAAATTAAATGTCTGCGGATGCACTTTTATATCGTCTATTGTAAAAAACTCTTTTTGAGAAGCTTTATGAAGAAAATACAGCATTGTCTTTTTAAACATTAAATTATAATTTATGGTATTGTTTATACAGAAAGAAATCAAGCTAAATAATTTTTTTGAATTCTCATTATGTACGACTTTTATTGTATTGGCTCTCTTGATGTACTCTAGTTTTTCCAATTCTAGAACATTATTGAAGATATTCTGATATTCTCTTTCAGGTTTGTTTAAAGCTTTAATTATGTCCACTACTTTAATCTTACCTTTAGTAGCAATAACATAAAAAACATCATATTTTGATACCATAATAGGTTAAAAGGAAAACTAGTATATAAATGTTACTATTATTATCCACTTTTTATTTAATATTAATAAATTTTTTATGAATAATAAACTTCTTAACCTCTTCTTCTAATTGTGCTGTTCTTACATCATACCCATACAATTCTCTTGCCTTGTCTATTGAAGTCAATATCAGCCCTAAATTTAAAGAAAGTAAGTCAACATCAGCAACAGAAATAACAACATCCCCTTTGACAATAATGCCTTTGCTTAATAATCTGTCCAAAATCTCAATAGCACTGATCTTTCCGGAAATTTCATCTTCTCTTACCATTAAGGGGCCCAAGCTTAAATTTAAATCCTCATCTTCTAATTCAAAATATTCTTTCAGTTTTTTAAGCTCTTCCTTAAGTGCCATAAAAGTATTGCCTAAATTTTCTATTTGCTCTTCTGTCAAAGAGCCATATTCAATTCTTCTGATAGCTTGCTTTTCCATTAACTCTCTTAACAATTCAACAACTGTTAAAATTAATTGAGCCAAGCCATTTCTAATTTTTTCTCCGTCTAAGTTAACTTTATTTTTAGCTCTTTCGGTTTGCTGAGGTTTTTCTAGTTCTTCTACTTTTACTTTTTCTGTAGATTTTTTTCCAGAAATCTTTGATTTCTGTGATTTCCAGAATTTATCATGTTTTTCTTCTTTTGTCATTTTTAAAATAGAGAACAATGAATGTTTACAATTTAATTAATAATTTATTACAGTTAATTGTTTGATTCTTTCAAAATGCTTGGGATTTCTCGTAACAATTTTTTTAATTCCATTTGCAACGAATAAGCCTGCTATTACGCAGTCAAACTGTTCAATCATCTTTCCATCGCTCTTTAAATTCCAAAAGATTTTTGATGCTTCTTTGCAGGAGTCTTTGGTTAAATCAATATTATACAAGCTTTTAAAAAATTCATCATAATATTTTTCCTCTTCATTATACTTGAAATCTTCTGGATTCAAGCCGAAAAATAGCTCTAAATAGCTTATTATAGTCGCTGCCAATGGCTCTCTGTTATTTTCAAGAAATTTTTTTATTTTTTTCTCTCCCTTAAATATGTCTATAATTGCGCTTGTATCTAATCCAATCATTTGCAATGCTGTACTTTTTTAGTGAAAGATGTTCTTAACTCTTTCATATTTTCTTCTTTTTTAGCCCAATCTATATCACTCAAAACACCAAAAAACCCCATTATGTCCTTTTTTTCCTTTTTGAAGCTCAGGATTATATCAGAAAAGCTTTTATCTTTAGGTTTTATATACTTTAAAAAATCATAAGCTTCCTTTTTTATAGATATGTTAATGCTACCCATATATGTACACATAATATGTACACATATATAAAGGTTTCCTATTTTACAAAATTATACGGTGGAAAGGGGCCCCATACCTCAAATTCCATATTGGGAAAATCTGATTTTATATTTTCAGCATTGCTCTTAAATTGCTTTAAATTCTGTTTTTTAACCAGGAAAACAGCATTAAGCAGCATATCCTTTCCAGTTAATTTTTTATTTAATAATTCATTTTGTCTTGAATGTTCAGCAAAGACTTTTATTTTATCAAATATTTCTCTTCTATTATCTGCCAGCATTTGTTGTAGTTTATCTTTAATTAACATATTTATTTTTTGATTATCAAAATATGCAGCTCCAGGCTTCTTTTTTTCAGCTTCTTTTTCCAGTTCTTTAATATCTGGTGAGTCTTCTAAAATTTTTTGCTTTAACTGTCCAGAATCAAAATAAACCTTTACTCCCAGCTCTGCCTTATCTTTTAAATATCCAATGCCATATTTAAAATCTGCGTACTTTTCTTTTAGCATAGCTTCTACATTTTCTTTAGTTTTGAAAACAGTACAGAACTTCATAGGGATTATTGTAGTTTTTTCCATTGTAGAATCAATAATCTTTTCATGGATTTGTCCATTTTCAACTAGCCATTTCATATCTTTAATTTTAATATTTTTATCTATTACTTCCTGAGAAAAATTCTCTTCAGAAACATCACTTACAACTGCAGAAATATCTTTAAACGGAATTGTGTATATTTTTCCTGATTCAAATCCTTCCTTATCCAGCCCAATTCCATTTTCAATTATGCCATAGCAATAAATCAAGCTCATATTTCCACCTGGTTGAATGCAAAGTTTAAAAATTCCATAAAACTTCCTTTTTCACCAAAGTTTCTGTTCCATATTCCAACAATTTTTTCGTATTCTTTAAGTTCTTTCTTTAGTTGATTAATATTATTTATGTACTCTTCTCTTTCTTTTCCTTCTGGCCACCATTGTTTTGGACAAACAAGCGTTTCAACAAAATCTAATTTTCCATCTTCAGTGGTAAAAGGATATGTCCTGCAAGGCATAGGTCTATTTTCATAAATGCCACATATCCTAGTATATCCAACATTCACTAAAAACTTACAATCTTTCATAGTTCCATCTTTGCTATCAAGCCCTAAAAAATAATATTCTTCTTTTAATTTAAAAGCTGGATATATTGAGTCTATTTCTGCTGGGTAGGGATTTAAAAATAGAGTTGTTTCCATTTGTGGAATAGCTTTTGCTATTCTTGCTGCATCATGTGCAGTTATAAAAACAACAAATTTTCTACAACATCTTCCATGACATCCTTCACATGGCATTTTACACTATAAGAATTATTTTTTTTGCTGCTCTTTAAGCTTTGCTTCCAATTCCTTGATTTTTCCCTGCAGTTGGGCTTTAGATTGCGGCTCTTCTATCATCTTTGCCCATGAAAAATCAATGCCAAGCTCTTTTGCCTTGTCAACTGAAGCAATTAGTAGCCTTATTTGAATTTTAAGAAGCTCTATATCAGCAACAGAAATCCTTATATCTCCAACAATAACAACTCCTTTATCTAAGATCCTATCTAATAGTTCAAGAACATTTCCTGCTGGCTTGTATTCTTCTGGCCTTTCTGGCCTTTCTGGAGTTTCATAACCAGTAATTCCCCCTTCTTTTTGTACCATTATTTGTTTACCTTCTGTATATTTTTAAAAACATTTAGACTTATTTAAAGCTTTTCTTTTTATGATAATGGTAATCGTTTAACAAACTGACTTGTTTTTTCTTGAATTATATTCTGTAGTAGCGAAATTATTATATAGTAGTTAGCTACATTATAGTTAATATGCAAAAGGAAGTAAAACTTGTGCTTACTGGATTTGAAATGCTAGAAAAAGAAGTTAATAAGAGCGGCAATAGTGGTCGTGTTTATGTTCCAATTAATTGGATAGGAAAAAAAGTTAAGATTATTCTGATTGAAAGATGACCAAAAACACAAACAGGGGAATAGAAAAATTAACAGAAAAGATTAAACGACTTAATAAAAAATGGTTGAAAAGTCAGTTGATAAACTAATTTGGAAAACAAAAGATAAAGAACTGAAAATTAGAAGCTTAAAAGAGCTTTTTAATGTATTAGTTAATATAAAGCAAGAAGATATAGACATGGAAATTAATCTTAATATAAACAAAGCAGAAAATAAACTGCTTGAATGGATAGAGTCCAATTTTCCAAAACAACTTGAGTTAACTACACATTTAAAGGATACTGAAGAATTTAGCCCGCAGCAAATCAGGGAGCAAATAATAAGAGATTTAAGATATTTTATTAAACAATAATGATATTTAG
>CAZIEE010000014.1:0-17121 GCA_964538135.1 uncultured Methanosarcinales archaeon | reverse complement strand
ACCACCCATGTATATTCACTACTCGATGTAAAGTCTAGGTTTATTGTTTGGTTAATCAAGACTGATTTTTTAAATGTAACAAAAGTATTTATACTTGGTTTCAATATGCTTAAAACTATAATGAAAATAGATAGTAGTACTAACCAAAAGGTAATAGCTAACTTATTGTTAATCCTACCCTTATTCAATTGTTTAGTCTTATTTAGTCTTTTTTTTAGCATCTTCATTTTCTGATATAAATTTTAGAATTACCTCTTCATAGGATTGTCTGGGATGAATTTTCAACCTATTAAGAAGTTCCACAGTCTTTTTACTGATTTTGATGGTTGTTGTATCTTTTTTCATTAAAGGTATACCCTAGTATATTTAATTATACTAATATATAGTTAGGTATACTCAAAAGAGGTAATATTTAAATCTATCTTTTTTGAAAATTTTTTAAAGTAAATATTTTTAAAACAATGGGTGCTACCAAAGTCATGGAAGCAATAATCGTTCATTTTAGGGGAAGTAGAAGGGTAAAAAGAAGCAATCAGATAATTGTCCAAGTTGATGGTATTGACAATAAGGAGGAATCTTCTAAGCTTATTGGAAAGAAAGTAGCTTGGGTGAGTCCATCGGGTAAGAGGATAAACGGAGAATTAACAGCATTACATGGCAGTAAAGGTGCATTGAGAGCAAGATTTGAGAAAGGTCTACCTGGTCAAAGTCTAGGTACTAATATATGTTTTGAATAAAGAGATTACTTTTAGTTAACAAAACTCACAAACTTTTGGCTTGCTTGGCTTGCTTTTGCTAGTTCCTGGTTTACCTTTTTTACTTTTTATATCTACCTTTTTTTCTTTTTTAGATTTTTTCATTTTATTATGATATGTCCCTATGTGTCTCATACAAAAATGAGGCATCTTCATTGTATTTCTTTAACTCTTCTATCAAAGCCCTAAAAATATCATCAGAGGAAACAATTTTTTGTTTGCTTATCCATTTCGTTATTGATTTGCTGACATTTTCACTTATACTCTCTGACTCTTTCTCATTAAGATGAGCATTTCTGCATGCAAAATAGCAAGAACCATAAACTTTTTTCTCATCATAAACCTCTTTATGGCCCTTCCTTTTCACTATCATAAATAGTTTTTTTTCTTTAGTTCCTTTTTTAGTTCCTTTTTTAGATCCTTTAATTACCTTTTTTTTCATTATATTTTATTTCGATTAAAATTTTCCTAATTAAGATTTATTACATTGTTTGCAATCAAAATTAATAGCCATCCTAAGAGGATTAAGACAACACCTGTTGCAAGCCTCATATATGTCCTGTAGTTTTGCTTCCACCTTTTGATGTGTTGAATCTTAAAACCATGGTAGACCATTAATAAGATGATAATCAATGGCAATACAAAAATTATGTTATACAATACCAACATAAAAAATGCTTGAATATTAAAATTTTGCGATAATAATAACAGTATTGCCAGGTAAGGCGCTCCTGAGCATGGCAACTCTACACCTGCAACAAAAACACCCAAGAATATGATTCCTGGCAGAGTTATCTTTTTTGTCATCTCATGTATCTGCTTAGCTCTTTTTAAGGGTATGGCTAATGTTATTCCCTCACCATACCAAAAGAAATCCTTGATCTCAATTAATCCTGCAACAACAATCAATGAGCCTACAAACATGGATATGTACTCACTAACATACAAAGGAACAGAATTTAGGAAATATAACAATCCAAAACCTGCCAGTAGATAAGTTAGAAAAACTGAGAAGATATAAACAAAACCATAAAATATCATATCTCTTTTTGTCTTGAAAGCTACCATTATAGAGATCAAAAGTATCAATACACCTATTGCGCATGGGTTAATTGAATCTACCAACGCAGATACCACTACAGTTCCTAATTTTGGTAAATATACACCTACAGCCATTTTATTTAATTATTTCTTTGAGATTATTCAATTTTAGGATTTATCTTTTCCAAAGATTCTTCAGTAAATATTATTTTTATTTTGTCACCTGGTGGAACTTTTTGATAAGGTGAAATAACATAGTTAATTGGATCATTAATTTGGTAGCCATTAACAAAAACATAAATCTTACCATCTTTTCCATTACATTTATTGCCATTTTTAACTATTACATTACCATTATCTGTAGGAACATTAAGTTCATCATTATTTAGAGATCCACCAATTGAATTAAAGAAAGCACCTAAGTTTACGTCTATTTTTCTGAGAACTACCCCTTCAATATGAATCCTGTTATCATCATGTTCGTGTAGTAGTGATTTCCCTATTTTATTACTAACCCCCTTTGAAGATACTAAATCCAATTCACTCCCACAAACCCAAATCTTAAAGTCTGCATGCCAATGTACTGGTCCTTTTGTTTCTGAAATAGAATTGATAATTAATGTTGTTAAAATTAAGTAAATAGTTACAAAAGAGGCAGTAATAACAACCAGACAATAAATTATTTTTTTTACGAGTTCATTAATTTTTTTATGAAACAAAATAATTATGAGTATAAGACTAAAAAAAATAAGAATACCATAGCTAAAAAAACTTAATTGACTTATTGGAAAAATAAAAGACGATTCAAAACCAGATGATGATTCATGAGAAAATGTTGTATTGGAATTTAAAAGTAACAAAATTGGTATTATAAATATTAAAAAAAACCTCTTTTTCATATTTATCAATGATGATCCCCTGTTTTATGAGTTATTTATAAACCATTTAATAGGCTCATATTTAAAATTTGCTATAACTACAGTTGTTTGAACTAAATTAGTACTATCTGTTTTCAAGTTCTTCTAACCTTAAGATTTTTTCATAAATCTTATTTGCAGTACCTAGATATTTGACAACTTTTTGTACTTTTTTTCCTGTTGAATAATCATCTTTAATGAGATAATAGTATATCCTTTCTCTACCTTTCTTTCCCTCAACCTTCTTACTTCTTAAGGTATGTATTAAGCTCTAGAGGACAGCCAGTAATTCTTTGTAGGAATTCAATCCCTGCAATCTACACTTTTGAAACACGCTAAGCATTACCTGCATATTTCTTTTTCAATGAGAGACACATATGGCATAAGACAGCGCAAGTAAATGGAAAACGATATATATTGTTTTTTGATGAGCGACTTAAGACAGAAGAAGAAAATTGTTTTCTGTCAAGAATTGACAAGAAGCAATCGGAAACCCAGGAATTTTATGATAAAGAACATACTCTCGGCACGATAGCAGTATTGACAAATGTGGATAGCCTATCTTCAGAGGAAGTATACCAATACTTAAAAGCCCGTACAAACATAGAGGTTGTTTTTGACACTTTCAAAAACCTTCTTGAAGCCGATAAAACCTATATGCAAAATGATGCAAAACTATATGGGTGGATGTTTATTAATTTCATTGCTTTGCAGATGTATTACACTTTGTATGGGATTCTCCTAAAAAAGAAATTGCTGAATAATTATTCTCCTCATGATATTTTATTGCACTTTTCAAAAATTTACAGCGTAAAAATTGAAAAGGAAGAAATCACTCACTTTTTATACTGTGCCATCCTGTAACAATGATTTATAATACTCAACTGCTTTTTCCATATCCTGTTCAAGAAGTTCATCAACAAGTTTTACATATCCTCTTTGGGATAATGCGTACAACAGATTATTTTTATTAGGTTTTTTCCTGAATAACTCATATGCCGGATACTCCAGTAATATACCTTTATCAATTTCTTTTATCGATCCTGCTTCTATCATCTCAGCAGCTCTTTTGTAAAATAATGGCAAAACTCTCTTATCAAAATTTGCTTGAATAACTTTTCTTTTTTCAACTTCCAAAATTGCTTTGAATGGATCAAGTTCATTTTCAACTTTTTCTTGAACAAGATAAGCAACATTATGGCAAACATTTTCAAAATAATCTGTTTCACTTTCTTTCCATTCAGATTCTCTTCCTGCAAATCTATTTTGAACATAAGTAGCTGTCCCCTTATGGATAAGTACATTATCATTCAGTACACCATATTTTCTTTCAATCAAACGCCAAACTTCATGTGCCATCCTTTCATCTAACTTTTTAGATTGATCTTGAACTGAGCCATACAAAAAAATATGCGTTTTATCACTAAGAATACTACTTGGAAACATCGCTTCAAGTTCAACTTTTTTTGCTTTAATAAGTTCTTTTAAAGCATCATCGCTGATTTTCAATCCAAATTTTATATCAAAAAGAGTTTTCATTAAAGTACTTTCAATTAATGCAACAAAATTTCTGTAGAAATTAAGATCATCATTGACAGCTGCTAAAGTACGTGGATTAAATTTGCATTTTCCACCAATATATTTTACTTCTGGAGTATAGCCCAACTCTATGTCTTGTTTACTATAATAATCAACAACTTTTTTTACAGAACTTTCTATTTTGTATTGAAGGTTAAGTAATTTTTCTAAATTGTTATTTGAACCATTTACTCTGGTTATTGTAGCCATATTGCAAACAGTAAAAATAAACAAGTATTAAATTTTTCTATTATCCGGTACCAATCTCACACAAGATTTATATATATCTTAACAATTGTTAATTTAATATGCAAGAGACTATGCCTCAGGAAATAGAAGTTAGGTATATCATACCTGCAATAAGGAGGGAATTTTCAAGAAGCTTTATAGAAGAATATAAACTTAGCCAAAAAGATGCAGCTAAAATACTTGGATTAACAGAATCTGCAATATCCCAATATAGGCATTTAAAAAGGGCAAAAGAAGTTATATTTAGTGGGGATATTATTAATGAAATAAGGATATCTTCTGATAGAATCTTAGCAGATAGGACAAACAAGCAACGTTTGATAAAAGAAATGTACAGGATAAGTACTCTAACCACTGTTAAACAAATATTGTGTGACATACATAGAAAACAATCAAAGGAATTAGAAGATTGCAATATATGTTTTGACAAAGAGTGTGATAAAGGATTAATAAGAATTAAAATTGATAAATAAAATGACACAACCAGCAGAACAACAACAAACAGAACAACAAATAGAACAACAGACTTTTGATAAGGACTATAGTAAGTATGGTTTTCATGATAAAGAAGATTATGTTTTTAAGAGCCAAAAAGGACTTTCTGAAGGTGTAGTTAGAGAAATATCAAAAATGAAGAAAGAGCCGGAATGGATGTTAAAGTTTAGATTAAAAGCTTTTGAGACTTTCTTAAAAAAACCTATGCCTCAATGGGGATCAAACCTGAATACCATTAATTTTGATGATATCCATTATTATCTAAAACCAACAAAGGAACAAGGAAGTTCATGGGATGATGTACCTGCTTATATTAAAAATACATTTGATAGATTAGGTATTCCAGAGGCTGAGCAGAAATTTCTAGGAGGGGTTGGGGCACAGTATGAATGCCTTACAGGAGATACAAAAATTTTCACAAATCCTTCAGGCCCAAAAAATATTAAATCCATAAAAGTTGGAGATAAAATCTTTGCATTTGATGAAGCCACAGGAAAAATAAAGCCATCTATTGTAAAAGGGGTTATGTTCAAAGGTGAAAGAGAAATATTTAAAGTCAAGATAGGCACAAAAAAAATCAAAACTACTATCAACCATCCATTTTTGGCATTGATGCATAAAAAGAAACAAGGCGCAAGGAGAGGCAGATACAAGAGGGAATGGCGCTATTTATCTGATTTAAAAGTTGGCAACTTGGTTGCAATAGCCAAGCAAATTCCATTTGAGGGTAAGCCATACAGATTTAAATCAAGTCATGAACTTTCTTTTAGGCACAATAAAGTAAATATCCCGAAATTATCTACAGAAGACCTTATGTGGTTTTTAGGTTTGTACTTAGGTGACGGATTTCTTCATAAGGAAAAAAACAAAGCGCGAGTTGAGATAGCCATACCAAAAGAGGATATCCAACTTAGAGAAGTGCTATTAAGCGTAATTAAGAATATGTTTGGGATTCAAGCTTCAGCGAAAGACAAAAACAGAATAATTGTATATTCTACAATTATAGCAAGATTTATTGAGGAAATAGGATTTGGAGGCAAGGCATTTACAAAAAAAATTCCAGAATGGGCTTTCTCATTGCCTAAAACACAAATATTGGCGTTTTTAGGTGGATACTTGGATTCAGATGGTCATGTAAGGAATTATGCTAAGAATCATGATGTGGTATTTACAAGTGTGAATAAAAAAATTCTGGAAGATATAATCATCTTGACAATGCTTTGTGGTTTGCCTGCATCAAAAGTTCATGAATTCCAGTCAAAACACCCACACGATAAAGAAAGAATTATGAAGGGGTATAGGCTTGAAGTTAGTGGTAACACAGACATCATTGCAAGCAGGTCGGAAAAACGTTTTTCTAGATTTGGAAAGAAGAGATATTATCACAAGTTCAATAGCGCTAAAAATACCTCTTTTAGAAAACATGTTAATGATTTTATAGGTTTTGCAAAAATTGAATCAATAGAACCTATGGGCATAGAGCCAGTATATGACATTGAAGTTGAAAACTACCATAATTTTGTAGCAGAAGGTATAATAGTTCATAATTCAGAAGTTGTTTACCACAAGATAAGAGATGACTTGGCAAAACAAGGAGTGGTGTTTCTTGATATGGACTCCGGCTTAAGAGAGTATCCTGAAATTGTAAAAAAATATTTTAGCACAGTTATCCCTTATAACGATAACAAGTTTGCTGCGCTTAATTCTGCTGTGTGGAGTGGCGGTTCGTTTGTCTACATCCCAGCTGGTGTAAAAGTTGATCTGCCATTACAAGCTTACTTTAGGATTAACGCAAAGAATATGGGGCAGTTTGAGAGGACCTTGATAATAGCAGAACCAAATAGTTCTGTGCATTACATTGAGGGATGTTTTGTAAAGGGAACTTCCATAAGCACAATAAATGGAGCAAAAAAAATTGAAGATATAAAGGAAGATGATATTGTCTTGACACATACTGGCAGTTATAAAAAGGTCTATAAAACTCAAAAAAGAAAACACAATGGAATCTTATGCAAGATAAAGTGTTATGGAGATACAAGACGAGAAACAAAAATCACAAGCAAGCATCCAGTATTAGCTGTAAAAAGGCAAAAGGCAGAATATAAGAATACAGAATGGAAAGCTGAATGGATTGAAGCAGGTAAATTAGAAAAAAGTGATTACATAGCTATTCCAATAGAGAGAACCATAATATCTCAAGAACAAAGATTCTTCCAGATAAAGATTGGCAGAGGGATGCATCCCTCTAAAAATATCCAGTTTAAGATAGACACAGACAAAGATTTCTTTAGGCTTGTCGGATATTACATGGCTGAGGGGAGCATCATCGGAGAAAACTACATAGTATTTACTTTTAATAAAAGCGAAAGAATCTACTTAGATGATGTTAAGGAGCTTTTGGAAAAATTTTTTGGCAAAAGCCCTCTTGAGTACAAGGAATACAAAAATGGCATTGCATTGGTTTTGTGCAGCACATTAGCAGCAAGGTTGTTCAAGCAGGAGTTCAGTAAAGGCTCAAAAAATAAGTCATTACCAAAATGGTTTATGTTAGAAGCGCCTGAAAAGCAGGCAGAATTCATAAAAGGATATTGGAGGGGTGATGGCAGTTTTATAGATAAAAAATATTCTTGGGGTATTAAGAGAATGTTTAGGATAAACACAATATCAGATAAGCTTGCAGAACAAACAAGGAATTTATTGCTAAGGTTAAATGTTTTCGTTTCAATAAATGTTTTGAAAAAGAAAGCACCAAGAAGTGATTCATTTAGTGATTCATTCACAGATTCATTCACATATTCATTCACATTATATGCTAACGGCTCTAATCTTGAAAAATTTGCGAATGTTGTTGATTACAATATTAGTAAAAGTTATATTAATGAAAGTGAGAACAGCAATTCACCTGTTTTACTAAAGCAGGAATTAATATCTTGTGCACAAATTACTCAAAACTATGCATTTGTTCCGATAAAACAAATAAAGAAAGAAATTGTAGCAGATTTAGAAGTTTACAATTTTAGCGTTATAGAAGATGAGTCATATGTAGCCAATGGAGTTGCAGTCCACAATTGCACTGCCCCTACCTATTCATCAGATTCATTGCATTCTGCAGTTGTTGAATTAATCGCATTGCCAGGCTCAAGAATTCAATATACAACTATACAAAACTGGAGTAATAATGTTTACAATCTTGTTACAAAAAGGGCATTTGCTTATGAAAATGCAAATGTGTTCTGGGTGGATGGAAATTTGGGATGCCTTGCAAGCGATACAAAGATATTTTTGAATAGTGATATTAAACCTATTTCAGAAATAGAGTCTGGAAATATTGTTTTTTCTCTTAATGAAAACTTTGAGCTTAAAAGGCAAAAGGTTATTGCCAAGAAGTATAGCGGAAAGCAAAAAGTATACAGGCTAAAAACATTGAATCATAGAGAAATCAAGGCAACAGCAAACCATCCTTTTCTTATAGTAAAGAAGACTGGAAGATTTTCCTATGTTGAATGGACTAATCTAAGTAACATAAAAGAAAAAGATATGATTGCAATCTCAGGTGATATTCCAGAATCTGGGAAACCACAAAAAATATTTTTTAATAAGTCAGGAATAAAAAATATCACAATACCTACAGAAACAACTGATGAGTTGATGTGGTTGTTTGGAATATATTTGGGAGATGGCTACTGCGATAAAAACAGGATTTATTTTGCTATTCCTGAAAATGACAAAGCATGCCCACGGCTTATTAAAGCGTTGAAGGAAATTTTTGGTGTGGAATGTAAAAGAAAAGGGGTTGTATTAAGAACTGCCTCTATTGGTTTAGTGAAATTTTTTAAGGAAGAGGGATTTGGTAGGAATAGTAGAACCAAGAGAGTGCCGCAATGGATTTTCTCTCTTCCAAAATCACAAAGAGCAGCTCTTATCGAAGGATATATTGCAGCAGATGGTTATTATAGAAAGGATCATAAAAATATCTTAATAACAAGCAATAATATAGGCTTGCTTGAGGATGTTAAGATTCTAGCAATGACATGCAGCTTAAATCCGATGAAAATAAGCACTTGGACAAGAAAAGAAAAAAAACCGCTTGGAAAGAAAGAAAAAGAGTATACTCATCATTATATGTATTTTGGAGAAAAAAAATTTGAAAAGCCAATAACTTTTGTTCCTGTTTCTGATATTACTTACTTGGGTGAAGAGGACACGTGGGATATTGAGATCGAAGGTTCGCACAATTTTGTAGCAAATGGATTTATAGTGCATAATTCAAAAATTACTATGAAGTATCCTTCTGTTTATTTATTAGGGGAAGGCGCAAAGGCAGAAATCTTGAGTGTTGCATTTGCTGGCAAAGGTCAGCACCAGGATGCTGGTGGTAAGATATTGCATTATGCCCCAAACACTAGTTCAAGAATAACCTCAAAGTCAGTTAGCAAAGATGGAGGAAGAACCACCTACAGGGGTATGTTAAAGGTTGCAGAAGGCTGTTACAATGTAAAATCTCATGTAACATGCGATGCTTTGATTTTAGATGAAAAATCAGCGTCAGATACTATTCCTTATATGGAGATTAATGAAAAAAGGGTGAATATAGAGCATGAAGCCACTGTTGGTAAGATAGGCGAAGAACAATTATTTTATTTGATGTCACGTGGTTTAAGTCAAGACCAGGCAATGACTATGATAGTGAGTGGTTTTATGGAGCCATTTAAAAAAGAACTTCCTCTCGAGTATGCTATTGAGTTAAACAGGTTAATCTTGTTGAATATGGAAGGCTCGGTTGGGTAATTTCTTATTTTTGAAAAATGGAAACAGAATTATTAAGCAAATTTAGCTCTAAATTTGCAGCTCAAAAAAAGAAGGAAGCAATTGAGATATTTAACTCTATTCCAATACCTAAAGAAAAATATGAAGACTGGCGTTATACAGAAATAGAAAAATTAGATTTGAAAAAATTTTTTTTTTCGTCATCAAAAACAAAGATTTTTTCCACAAGGTTAAGTGAAGACTTAATTAAGAAGGGAGTTATTCTAACAGATATAAATACTGCATTGGATAATTTCCCTATAGCACAGCAATATTTTTCAAAAAATATAAATGTAAAAAATAATATAAATGTAAAAAATGAGAAATTTAATGCATTAAATCTATCATTTTTTAATAATGGAATATTTTTGTACGTGCCAAAAGATGTTGAGATCGATGAGCCGATAAGGGTTAATTTTCATTTTGAAGATCAAAATAGCATATTGCACAACATAATTGTAGTTGAGTCAAATAGTAAGGTTGATTTTATTGAAGAATATTCAAATAAAGAAATATCTCAAGAACCTCAAAAACCTCAAGAACAACTTAATGTGTGCATTACTGAAGTTTTTGCCAACTTAGGTTCAAAAATAAATTTTTACCACTTAAACCACTGGACAAAAAATGTTTATAATATCACAAATATTTTTGGAAAACTGGATAAAGATTCCATAATAAACTGGATTTCTGGATGTTTCGGGGGTAAATTAAATAGACTTAGAATAGATACAAGTTTTGATGGTCAAGGCTCACAATGTGAGAATATTGGGATATTTTTAGGTAAAGGAAAAGAACATATTGATTTCACAACTAATATGTATCATAATACTGAAAACACAACTAATAATGTTTTGGTTGATGGAATCTTAAAAGATGAATCAACATCTGTTTACAGGGGGTTGATAAGGATAGAAAAAGAGGCACAGAAAACAAATTCTTATCTTAAAAATAATATCCTCAAAATTGGAGAAAAAACATTGGCTAACAGTATTCCAAGCTTAAAGATAGACGCAAATGATGTCAAGGCAAGCCATGGTGCTACAGTAGGCCAGATAGATGAAGAGCATTTGTTTTACTTAATGGCAAGGGGTCTTTCAATGGAAGAAGCAGAAAGCCTGATTGTTGAAGGTTTTTTTGAGCCAATAATTCAGAAAATTCCATTACAAGAATTAAGAGAAAGAATAAGGGGTATATTAAAGTATGTGCATAGCTACAGAGACACTGAGCAAAATATATGTTGCCGTCTTTTGAAGGAGTGATTTTGCTTAGTGTCGTAAAGAAAAATTGGCTATGCACATACAATGTAAAATGTTTCAACACAAACTTTTGTTTAACATAGAAAAGATTAGAAAAGATTTCCCTATTTTACAGAGGAAAGTTCACGGAAAGCAATTGGTTTATTTGGATAACGCTTCAACATCACAAAAACCAAAACAAGTTCTGGAAGCAATGGATTTTTACTACAAAAACTACAATGCAAACATACATAGGAGTATCCATCAGCTGGGAGAGGAAGCTACCGAAAAATATGAAGAATCCCATAAGAAGGTTGCTGATTTTATCAATGCAGATTCTTGCCAAAATATTGTGTTTACAAAGAACACTACAGAATCATTAAACCTTGTTGCATACTCTCTTACCAATAACCTCAAGAAAGGTGACGAAATTGTTATATCAGAGATGGAACACCACAGCAATTTTGTGCCATGGCAGCAGTTGGCAAAGTTAAGAGGATTGAAACTTAAGTTCATAAAGCTTGATAATACATTTAAATTAGATGAAAACAGCATTAATAATTATATAACAAAAAACACCAAGATTGTTTCATTAACCCATGTATCAAATGTATTAGGAACAATAAACAATGTAAGTGAGATTACAAAGATTGCACATGAAAATGGAGCATTAATGGTAGTTGATGGTGCACAGGCTGTTCCTCACATGCCTGTCGATATAAAACAACTTGATGCTGATTTTTATGCATTTTCAGGACACAAAATGCTTGGACCTACTGGAATTGGTATTTTATATGGGAAGAAAGAATTACTTGAACATATGCAGCCATTTTTGTATGGAGGGGATATGATAAAGGAAGTTACTTTTGAGGACACTTCATTTAATGAACTGCCATGGAAATTCGAAGCAGGAACAATGAATATTGCTGAGGGAATAGGATTAGGAGTTGCTGTCGATTATATTAAAAAAACAGGATTGAAAAAAATTAGAGATTATACTCAGAACCTTTTTGAGTATGCACTGGAAAATTTAAAAAAGATTAAAGGAGTCACAATTTATTTGCCATCTGGTTTGAAAAAAAGATCAGAAGTATCAGAAGTATCAGAAAGGTCTTCAATTATCTCCTTCAACATTGATGGAGTGCATTCACATGATGTTTCACAAATATTGGATAGCGAGGGTATTGCAATAAGGGCAGGACACCATTGTTGCATGCCTTTGATGAAGGTATTGGGCATAGCAGCAACTGCAAGAGCAAGCTTTTATTTTTATAATACCTATGAAGAAGTGGATAAATTAATTTACGGCATCAATAAAGTTAAAAAAATTTTTGGAAGTTAAAATCTTTAAAAAATGGAACAAATAGAAATGATATATCAAGAAAATATTCTTGACCATTACAAAAACCCAAGGAATTTTGGAAACATAGAAAATTCAACAGTGCACCATTACGAGTACAACCCTCTATGTGGGGATAAGATTGAACTATATTTAGTTATAGATAAAGGAGAAATTGTTGGTGATATAAAGTTTTCAGGAAATGGGTGTGCAATCTCACAGGCAAGTGCATCAATGTTATTTGAGCAAATAAAAGGCAAACCTCTTAATGAAATAAAAGGAATCACAAAAGAAAATATCCTAGAAATGCTGGGAATTCCAATAAGTTCTGTAAGGCTTAAATGCGCATTGTTGTCTTTAGACACATTAAAAAATATCATTTTAATTTTTGAGCGGTATATTAATAAATAAAATCCTTATTACTCTAACCATGTATATATACACAAACATAATTGGGGTATTCGTATTTGATGACAGGATAGATGGAGAACTTACCTTAATCGATAATCTTCTTTTTAATAACCTGGAGGAGTACAAGAAAAAAGACGAATTCATTGCTAAAATAAGAGCTAAACATAAAAATCTTGCAGAGCCTGATGAAAAAATATTAAGGAAAATTTTGAGTTATTACAAAAATAAATCAGATTTTTTTAAAAATTTTTATGCTAGGAACCTGGAGCTTACAAAAAGTGAAATAAAGGAATCTGTAAATTATGATACCTTAATCAGTCAATCTATAAATTCGATAGATGAACTTGAAAAGGTGATAAATCTTCTTGTAAAAAAATTGAGGGAGTGGTACGAATTATACAACCCTGAATTTTCAAGATCAGTAAAAAATCATAAGGATTTTGTGGAGAGTATACTTAAGTCTGATAAGGATGAATTACTCAAAGAGCTAAAAATAAATTCAGATGATTCAGTCGGGGCAGATTTAAATAATGAAGAGCTGGAACCAATAAAAAAATTGTCTTGGGAAATTTATGAATTATATGAATTAAGGAAAAACCAATTAGAATATACTTCGAGATTGATGGATAATCTCTGTTCCAATACTAAAGCCCTTTGCGGCACTCTGATAGGTGCAAGACTAATAGCTCATGCTGGCAGCTTAAAAAGATTGAGTAAAATGCCTGCTTCAACAATCCAGATTTTAGGAGCAGAAACAGCTTTATTCAGGCACATTAAAACAGGCTCAAAGCCACCAAAGCATGGAATAATAATAAATCATCCACTAATAGCCCAGTCCAATCAAAAGATGAGTGGAAAAATTGCCAGGGTTTTAGCAAATAAAATTGCAATAGCTGCAAAAATAGACTATTTTAAAGGTAGTTCAATAGGGGAAAAGCTCCTTCTCAGTTTAGAAACAAGATTTGGAATAAAATTTGAGGTAAAATGCTAAACCAAATAAAACCAACAAATATTTTTGAGGTTTACGAATCATGGCATAACAGGAAGGCACAACTTTACACAATTAATTTAACGCCTGGCAAGAGTTTTTATGGAGAGAAACTTATCAAAGAAAATGAAATTGAGTATAGGACATGGGAGCCTTTTAGAAGCAAACTTGCCAGTGTAATTTTGAAAGGCAGTCCAAATATAGGTTTCAGAAAGGACTGTACAGTTTTATATTTAGGTTGTTCCTATGGTTATACTGCCTCATTTGTTTCAGATATAATAGGTAAGGATGGGCTAATTTTTGCTGTAGACCTTTCACCTAGGGTGATGCGGGATATTATTTTTTTATGTTATGAAAGAAAAAATATTGTTCCAATACTTGAAGATGCTAATTATATTAATAAATTAAAAGAGAGGGTATGTACAGTTGATATTGTCTATCAAGATACTTCTCAAAGAAATCAGCTTGACATATTTTTAAAAAATATTCATCTCTTTTTAAAAGAGGGTGGTTATGCCTTGCTTGCAGTTAAGGCAAGGAGTATTGATTTTTCCAAAGATCCAAAAAAAATTTTTAGAGAGGTAAGAGAAAAATTAGAGAAAAAGGTAAAGATTATTGACTACAAAGAACTTGAACCATTTCAAAAAGACCATTGTATGTTTATTTGTAAGAACTAAAATGTCATTCACAAAAAAAGAGCACATAAAACTTACTGAATTTTACAAAGGATCAGAGTCATTTTTCTTAGGCGCAGATGTTGGTGGAACAAACATAAATATTGGTATTTTTGGAGTAAAAGATAAATCTACAAAATTGCTGATTTCATTTCACTTTAAAAGTAAAGAGGTCAAAGGATTAGAAAAAGCACTCAATGAAGTTTTTTACTATATCCAAAAAAAATATAATAAAGCTATAACAAATGCATGTATTGCTGTTGCAGGTGTTTTGTCTCAAAATCATTGCTTTGCAAAAATGACAAATTCCAAATGGGATGTAAACAAAAATGTATTATTGAAAAAAACAAAATTTAAGAATATCATTCTCTTAAACGATTTTGAGGCAGTTGGCTATGGTATCAATGTTTTAAACAAAAAAGACATTTGGGTAATTAAAAAATCAGAAAAAAATTCAAAATCAAAATCATCAGAATCAGCCAAAGCTTCAATTGTGGTAATAGGTGCAGGAACTGGATTGGGAAAATCCACACTGTTGTATAATGAGAACTCTAACTCCTACTTTTCTATTGCTTCAGAAGCAGGTCATAGTGATTTTCCAGCTCAAAACAAATATGAGCTTGAGCTTGTGAATTTTATAAAAAAATTAATTAAAACAAAAAATGTAAGCTATGAGCATCTTTTGTCAGGAAAAGGAATAAACTATATTTACTTATTTTTAAGGAATAGTAAAAGGTTTACAAAAACAAAGTACACTCGAGAGATAGATGCGTCCAAATCATCCAAAAATCAGGAGCAATTTACTTACCTGGTATCAAAATATAAAAGTATTGATGATACATGTAAAGAAACATTCAGGATATTTAAAAATACCTATGCAATTTTTGCAAGGAATTTTGCTCTTGATGCCCTGGCCTTAGGTGGGGTTTATATTGCAGGAGGAATAGCATCTAAAAATAAAGAAATCTTTGACAAGGATTTTATAAAAACATTTGAAGATAACACTGAATATACGAGTATTCTAAAAAGAATTCCCCTTTATTTAATTTTAAATTGTGATGTTGGATTGCTGGGGACAGGTATTGTGGGTGGTAGAGTTTTTGGATATATGCCTTTGCCAATTATTGAATAATTATGTGTTTTTAGATTTGTTCATTTTTGAATAGGTTTTTCACTGTGTCTATGATATTCAACTGAATCACTACCTACCTTATAGGTTAGTTCTATTGTACTTCTTTTATGTAGAGATTTGAATGAAATATTGGCAGTATCCCCATCCTGCCAAAACTTAAGATCAGAATATTTACCAGTTCCATAATTTGTACATATCTCTTGAATTTTTTTTTCAATATTACCATTTGAACTTGATTCAATATGAAAGTATTCTGGAATATGATCTTTTATTTCTCTAATCCTTGTAGTAATTATATCACGAATAATTTTTTCTAAGATTTCATCTTTGACAGTTTCTATTTTGGTATCCATAGATACTACTTTGAGATGGTACTATTTAAATTTATCTTTTCCTAGGAGTGTGGGGGTGTGGGACAGAATTAACTGATATTACCTTTTCAAAACAATAACGAATACCTTTCTATCAATATATTTTTTCTGAGAATCAATTTTAGCTCCATTGCCATAAGAAGTTACCTTTCTCTCAAATATCTCTTCCACATCATCTTCTATTTTTATTTTGCCCCATTCCTTATTTTCATACATTTGTTGAATTACTTTGCCATCACTCTGTTTTTTAGTAAAGTTATCAAGTTTCGCACCTTTAAAACTTCCATTATTCAGCAAAACTATAATTGGTTTTATATCAACATGAGGTCTATAGTAATGTAAATCTCTGCTAGAAATCTTTTTTCCTAAATATTTATCAAATTTAGAAATGAGGAATTCCCATTCAAAATTAAGACCAAAACCAACAGCAACAAAATCAAAAATATTTAGTCCATCCCTAAAAAATGTATTGTAGAATTCAGTAACTATGTCTTTTTCAGATGAATCCCATTCTCTTAAAATTTTGAGTTCCCCGATTGGTTTCCCAGTTCTTAAATCAATTCTTTGAAATTGTATAGTTATAATTTTATCATTATTTGGATTTGGCCTTTCATTTGGTGAATATGTCTCAATATCAAAGTAGTATTCTGCCATATAAATCACTAGTTATATCACAATAATAAATCTTTCTTTTTTAAGATGCCTATTTCTCAAATAATCGTTTTAAGCAAAATATAAATACTCAAGGTTGTAGTCAGATGTTAATGGCAAGCAGATATTATATAGACACAGCAATTTGGAGAGACCTCCACGAAAACAGGAAAGACAAATCCAAAAATCTTGGAGAATTGGCATTTGAATCACTTAAGAAAATACGAACCAATAAAGAGAAAATCATTTATTCATATTTTGTTGTTGACGAACTATCTCGTGCTTACGATAAGCAGACTATTAACAAACTCTTTAAAGGTGTATCAGAAGCCCTAGAGAAAGTTGAAATCAATGAGAGCCAATTAAAAGAAGCTGCTGATTTGTCCAAAAAACTAAACATTCCTTTTGGCGATGCAATTCATGGGGTACTAGTAGAGTGTCCGTGAATTAGTCTTAATAATTATCATGCTTTGAGTGGT